>NZ_JAUIZP010000003.1:0-115642 GCF_041414735.1 Rhodococcus sp. GXMU-t2271 | reverse complement strand
CCCCCCCCCCCCCCCCCCCCCCCCCCACGGCTCCAGCGCACCAGGTCCCCAGTGCGGTACACGCGCCCGAACGGCGACGCGACGAACCGGGCCGCGGTCAGCGCCGGGTCGCCGAGGTAGCCGCGCGCGACGGCCGGCCCGCCCAGGTACAGCTCGCCGACCGCGCCGACGGGCACGGGCCGCAGCCGCGCGTCGAGCACGAGCGCCGTCACGCCGTGGACGGGTGCACCGATGGGCACGCCCCCACCCGGGCGCAGCGGGTCGCTGAGCGTGGCGAGGACGGTGGTCTCGGTGGGCCCGTACGCGTTGAGCATCGTGCGCCCGCGCGACCACCGGTCGGCGACGTCGACCGGCAGCGCCTCCCCGCCCGCGTCGAGCATCCCCAGCGCCGGCAGCTCGGCCTCGGGCGTGACGGCGAGGACGGCGGGTGCGGTGATCGCATGGGTGACGGCCTGCTCGCGCAGCAGGGCGGCCAGGTCCGGTCCGCCGACGACGTCGGGCGGGCAGATCACCAGGGTGGCGCCGGCGTCGAAGGCCAGCAGCAGTTCCTGCAGCGACGCGTCGAAACTCGGCGCGGCCACATGCAGGACGCGCGAGTCGGCGTCGGCCGGGTACCGCGCGCGCAGTGTCGCGACGAGTCCGGCGAGACCGCGGTGGCTGACGGCGACGGCCTTGGGGGTGCCGGTGGAGCCGGACGTGTGGATCACCCACGCGAGATGGTCGGGGTGCAGCGGACGCACCCGCTCCCCCACCTCGAACGGCGCCGACGACGTCTCGCCGTCGGACGGGTCCACGCGGGTCACGCCGTCGGGCAGGGTGACGTCGTCGCCGCACACCGCGACGGGCACGTCGCGCAGCAGTTCGGTGAGCCGCAGCGTGGGGGTGGCCGGGTCGATCGGGGTGTAGGCGGCGCCGGTCTTGGCGACGGCCCACAGCGCGATCACCGAGCCGGCCGAGCGTGGCAGCAGCACCGCCACTCGGTCGTCGGGTCCGACGCCGGCGGCAATGAGCTTGCGCGCGAGCGCAGTTGAACGAGCGTCCAGGTCGCGGTAGGTGAGCTCGGCCGCCCCGTCGCGCACGGCGACGCGGTCCGAGCCCGCGTGCGCGGTGAGCACGTCGGCCAGCAGGCACACACCGTCGGCCTGCGGGCCGCGCGCGGGCACGAGGCCGGCGAGTTCGTCGGGCGTCGCGAGCGGCAGATCCCCCACCGCGCGCTCGGCCGACCGGGCGAACGCGCCGAGGAAGTCCAGGAAGCGGCGATGGTGCCGGGTGAGCGTCTCGTCGCCGTACAGCCGCGGGTTGGCCTCGAAGTCCACCCGCACGCTGCGCCCGGCGATCCCGGCATACACGTTCACCGACAGGTCGTCGACCGGGCCGGTGGAGAGCAGGTTGTACTCGCCGGAGATGTCGCCGTACGCGTACTCCGGGTTGAACATCATCAGGTTCACCACGGGCCCGAACGCGCTGCGCGTCTCCCGGTGATCGCCGACGGCGTGCAGGTCGCGCAGCATGTCCTCGTAGCGGTACCGCTGGTGCCGCAGCGCCCCGGTCAGCTCCACCTGCACGCGGCGCACCAGGTCGGCGACGGTGACGTCGGGTTCCACGCGCACCCGCAGCGGCACGATGTTCGAGATCGACCCGGCCGAGCGGCGCAGCGGTGCGGTGGTGCGGGCCGAGACCGGCAGGCTCAGCGCGACGTCCGTGGTGCCGTTCATCCGGGCCAGGTACGCCGCGAAGGCGGCGACGACGATCGGCACGTCCGTGGAGTTGGCGCTGCCGGCCAGGTCGGCCACGGCGGCGGTCACCTCGGCGGTGAGTTCCGCGCCGACGTGCCGGCACGGCATCGTGGGGGCGGCGGAGCCGGGGGCGAGCGTGACGGGCGGCGGCAGGTCCACCAGGCGCTGCGCCCAGTGCTCGCGGTCGGCGGCCTGCCGCGAGCTGCCGACGTAGGCGAGCTCGTGCTCGGCGATCTGCTCGAGGCTCAGCGCCCGGATCGGCGGCGGTTCCTCGCCGCGCACCCACGCCGTGTACAACTCGGCGCTGCGGCCGAGCATCACCATGCCGCCGTGCCCGTCGAGGGCGAGGTGGTGGATGTAGGTGAACAGGTAGAAGTGCTCGTCGGCCAGCTGGATCAGCGTGGTGGCGATGAGCCGGTCGCGCAGCGGGTCGAGCGGACGGGTGTACGTCTCGTCCATCCACCGTCGCGCCTCGGCCTCGGGGTCGTCGTGGCCGCGCAGGTCCAGGTAGCCGGGGTAGTCGTCGACGTCCGGGATCACCCGCTGGTGTGGTTCGCCGTCGACCATCTCGAGGAACAGCGTGCCGGATTCGACCTCGCGGGCAGCCTTCTCGCACGCGTCGCGGATCAGGTCGGCGTCGAGCGGGCCGTGCAGGTCCAGGTACTGCGCGATGGTGAACGGGACGTCCGGGGTGAGCTGCTGAGCGAACCACAGTCCACGCTGACTCGTGGACATGGCAAAAGACGGCACCGCACCCCCTCGTGTTTCCCTCGAGATCGACGGGCGTGCAGTGGGGACCCCTCGATCGACAACGGCGTGGACGCCTCCCTGCATCCATCACCGTCGAATACATCGACCCTAACGATCCTCAGCGTTACTCACCACTCGAACCGACCAGGCGACCGGTTTCTCGGTTATGGTCACCCCGGAGGAATCGAAGGGGGCAGGACCGCGTGAACGATGTTACCGACGAGTCACTTTCGCCGGAGCCACGCCGGCGCAAGGTGCGCCGGCGCAAGACCGACGAGCAGATCGCACAGGAGCGCCGCAAGCGCCGGAACATCGCGATCGTTTGCACCGCAGGCGCGGTCGTCGTCGTCGGGATGGGCGCCTGGCTGGCTTACGAAGGGCTGCACGCCAAGTCGAGTCTAGAGCAGGCCCGTGAGTACGCCACGAGCTCGAAAAATGCTCTGCTGGCCGGCGATACCGCGACGGCGCTGCGCACCGCCGGCGACGCCGACAAGTACGCGAAGCAGGCGCAGGAGTCCACCCACTCGCTGCCGTGGAGCATTGCCGCGGCGATCCCCTGGCTCGGCAGTCCGTTCGCTTCGAGCCAGCAGATGAGTGACATTGTGACGGGTCTCACATCCGACGTTCTGGTCCCCGCAGTGGACGCCGGCTCGGCCGTCTCCCCCGATCAGCTGATCCTCGACGGCGCCCGCATCAACCTCGCGGCCCTGCGCGACGCCGCACCGGTCCTCGAGACCACCGCAGCAGCGGCGGCCGAACTGGACGCCCGAGCGCAGGACATCGACGGCACCTACCTGGGCCTGATCGACGACGCGCGCGTCCAATTGCAGGACCAGACAGGCGAATTGTCCGGTTTGCTCCACAACACGTCCCTCGCGGCGCAGATCGCACCGGCCATGCTGGGCGCCGACGGACCGCGCAGCTACTTCATCGGCTTCCAGACCAACGCCGAGGCCCGCGGCACGGGTGGTCTGCTCGGCGGGTTCGGCATCGTGCGCGCCGCGGACGGCGCGGTACGGGTCGACGACCTGGCGAGCAACCGGGAGCTGCGCACCAACTACCAGCCCCTCGATCTCGGGCCGGACTTCGCTCGCACCTACGGGCACAGCCGGCCGACGGTGGACTTCCGCAACAGCAACGTCAGCTCGCACTTCCCGTATGCGGCGCAGATCTGGCAGTCGATCTGGCAGCAGGAGTCGGGTGAGCGCGTCGACGGGGCGGTCGCGACGGACCCCGTGGCACTCAGCTACGTCCTCGACGTGGTCGGCCCGGTGACGTTGCCCGGCGGGGAGAAGATCACGGCCGACAACGTCGTCGAACTCACCGAATCCACGGCATACTCGCGCTTCGGCGACGATCAGGCCGCCCGCAAGAGGTATCTGGAAAGCGTCGCGTCGGCAGTCGTCCAGAAGATGACGGGCAGCATCAGCCGGCCACAGGCCCTGCTGGAAGCCCTCGGCCGCGCGGCGAGCGAAGGGCGACTCGCGGTGTGGAGCGCCAACCCGGAGGAGCAGGCAGTTCTTGCGGAAACCCCGCTCGGCCACACCGTTCCCGAAGATTCCGCCCCGTATGCGGGCGTAGTCGTCAACAACCTGGGCGGCAACAAGCTGGACTACTACCTGCGACGCGAGATCGAGTACACCGCGGGCTCGTGCAACGGCGATACCCGGAACTCGACGGTTACGGTGCGGCTGACCAACGACCTGCCCGCGGGTGACTTCACCAACTACGTGGCCGGCATGTTCGACAACCCGATGGGGGCGCCGTTCGGTGCCAACCTGACCGATCTGTCACTGGTCGCCACGCAGGGCGCGAGGCTCGACAAGGTGACCGTGAACGGTAGCCCGGCCATGAACTTCACCGGCAAGGAACTGGGGCATCCGGTCTACAGCGTGCAACTTCCGGTTCCGCGCGGCGAGACGGCCGAGATCGTCTTCGAGCTGACGGAACCCGTCGTCGGGGGTGAGGCCCGCATACCGGTGCAGCCGCTGGTGGACGAGCCTCAACTCACCATCGACGTGCCGGCCTGCGGCTGAGGCCGACTGGGCGTCCTACAGCCACCGGCCCGGGCCACCGCGCTGGTAGCGGCGGTAGGACACCCAGAAGCCCCATGCTGCGATACCGAATCCGACGAAGGACAGAAGGTCGGACTCGGTCAGGCCGTGGCCAGGATTGAACACGTACAGCACCCGGCCCTCGAGGGGGCCGCTCAGCGCGAGCCACAGAAACGACGCCACCGCGACGGCGGTGCTCGACAAGACGTTCGGGCGAGCGAGGCACCATGCAGACGCGGCGAAGAGCGAGCACATGAAGACCAGGACGTGGAAGATATCTGGACTAACGATCTGGCACTCCTGAGCGCTGACGTGGCCGATCACATAGCAAGGTCAACACCGCTACTGGCCGCGAGGCAGAACCTCGCGGCGAGCGCGGCAATAGGCACTGGATTACGTTCGCACCACATCCACATGCTCGCGATACCAAGCGATGGTGGACGCTATTCCTGAGCGGAGATCAATCTTCGGCTCCCACCCGGACGCTCGGAGATTCGAGACGTCCAGCAGCTTCCGCGGCGTCCCGTCCGGCTTGCTCGTGTCCCACTCGATGTTGCCGGTGTAGCCCACTTCCTCGGCGACGATCCGAGCGATCTCCTTGATCGAGTGGTCCTCACCAGTCCCGACGTTGACCTGCTCCGGACCGTCATAGTGTTCCATCAGGTGCAAACACGCTGAAGCCATGTCGTCGACGTGCAGAAACTCCCTGAGGGGGGAGCCCGTGCCCCAGTTCGTCACGGTGTCGATACCTTCTCTGCGCGCCTCGTCGTACCGGCAGATCAGCGCGGGCAGGACGTGCGAACCCTCAGGCGAGAAGTTGTCCCCCGGACCGTAGAGATTGGTAGGCATGGCCGAAATCCACGGCAGTCCGTACTGCCGCCTGACCGCCTGAATGTGCAGAATCCCAGCGATCTTCGCGATGGCGTACGCGTCGTTGGTTGGCTCCAAGTGACCAGTGAGAAGGTACTCCTCTTTGATCGGCTGGGGAGCGAGTTTCGGGTAGATGCACGATGAGCCGAGAAAGAGCAGCCGCTGAGTCCCATGTTCCAACGCAGCGTCCAACACATTCACCTGGATCCGGAGATTCTCCGAAAGAAAGTCAACCGGGTACGTGCTGTTCGCCAAAATGCCCCCGACCTTGGCCGCCGCTAGGACAACGTGCACCGGCTTGCACTCGGCGAAGAACCGAAATACTGCGTCACGGTCCCGAAGGTCCAGCTCATCGGACGAATGGCCGATCAGGTTCGTGAAACCTTCCCTGACCAGCAACCGCCAGATCGCCGAGCCGACTAGGCCTCGATGGCCAGCCACGTAAAACGTGGCGTCCCGATCCAGGAGGGACGGGACGAACGCCGCCGACATCAGGCGATCTGCCAATCCGGATGCACCGGACGGTCAATCCACGGCCGCCCTTCATGCTCAAGGGCCTCGATATCCGCGTCCACCATGATCTTCGCCAGCTCCGGCGTGTGCACACGCGCCTTCCAACCAAGCTTCGTTTCGGCCTTAGTCGCATCGCCAATGAGTGAATCGACTTCTGTGGGACGAAGGTACCGATCATCGAATCGAACATGATCCTCCCAGTTCAAGCCAGCATGCTCGAACGCGATCTGTAGGAAGTCGCGAACCGAGTACGCGCCGCCCGTCGCGAGCACATAATCATCGGGATCGTCCGCCTGAAGCATCTGCCACATGCCTTCGACGTACTCAGGGGCATAACCCCAATCACGAACAGCGTCAAGATTGCCCATATACAGATACTCCTCCATACCAGCCTTGATGCGGGCTACAGCGCGCGTAATCTTGCGCGTCACAAACGTTTCACCACGCCGTGGTGATTCGTGATTGAAGAGAATACCATTGACCGCATACATGCCATACGCTTCGCGATAATTCTTGGTTACCCAGTAAGAGTAGACTTTTGCAGCTCCGTACGGCGAGCGAGGATAGAACGGAGTGTCCTCATTCTGCGGGGGAGGAGTTGCTCCGAACATCTCTGAACTCGACGCCTGATAGTATTTGCAATCCAAACCCGCCAAACGAACAGCCTCAAGCAACCTGATCGAACCAATTCCGGTCGCATTACCGGTGTGCTCCGGTTCATCGAAACTGACGCGAACATGGGATTGAGCGCCCAAATTGTACACTTCGTCCGGCCTGATGCTCGACAAGAGCGTTATTAGTCGTGTTCCATCGCTAAGATCACCGTAATGCAGGAACAACTTTGCACTTGAATCATGCGGGTCAACGTAGAGATGATCAATCCGTGACGTGTTGAATGACGACGAGCGTCTAATCAAGCCGTGGACCTCATAACCTTTCGACAGCAAGAGTTCAGCAAGGTACGAACCATCCTGACCGGTAACTCCCGTTATAAATGCTCGCTTCAACACAACTCCTCAGGTTGCAACGCTAGAGACAGACCTGTGCAACAATGTCGCCCGCTACCACGCCCTACTTGGACAAATACTTGAGACTACCGACGACAGGCACCTAATTGACTGGAATCATCCCAATCCCGTCCACCCCCCAAGTTGGCGATCCGTCACACCGCCCGCTCCCAAAACCGGATCACTCCAGGATGAAGGACATTCATCCTGTAAAATACCCGCCCACGACAATTCCCGACACATTTTCCGAAACCTCATATGACTGGTGCCGAGCTACCGGAGGGCCTGACAGCTGCCCCCCACCGGAGAACGAGCGCTTACCCTCTTTAGACGCATCGCCGGTCGTTCGATAACACGCCATGACAGAAATCCCATGCACCAGGAGGCAAACAGCAGCGCCAGAACTGTCAATTGTCCGCTCGTCCAGTCGAACCAAATGAAGAGATTAATCAGTGGCCAGTGCCAAATGTATGTCCCGAAACTAATATCTCCGATCCGGTCCGTGATTAGTCGAAATACTTGCGGCCCGTAAAACCCGAACCAAATCGTTGCGAACGCAAGGGGCGCTAAAATCACCAATGGGTCAAGCACGGCCGATATCTCGGGTGGCGTAAACGCTATCACTGCTATATAAGCTGCGACTGCCGCGACAAAGAACGACCAGTGACGAGGTATTCGATGCCATATGCCAGAGAGAAGAATACCGGCTGCGAAGCATGACAAATATTCGATAAATGTATGGTGCAGCAGATTTTCAAACACGCCCCCAACCAAATGGACCACAATTGGACCTACGATAGCAATCGGAGTCAATGCCACCAACATCCTGTGAAATCCATACCTGTGCGCTAATGCAACAAGTACCGGAGCCAGTGCATAAAACGAAACCTCCACAGGAATAGTCCACAACGAACCATTTAGAATCCCAGTGCCAAAAGACGCGAAAGCGCTCGGATCATGCCCGGGAAGCAAGAATAAGCATCCGACGAGCCAGGCAAACACATCAAGATTTATCATATCGCGCCAATTTATTGCGCCAATACACATCATGACGACCACGACCACGACCACATACACGTATATGGCCGGCGCCACTCTAAGGAAACGATTACGACAGTAATCGAGCCAATTCCCTGTAGATGAAAACGTCCTTTCCGCCGAGCGGTAGACGAACAGTCCACTCATCACGAAGAACATTGAAACACCGTCAAAGAACCAGTAGTTGTCAGACGAGCCATGCCACAAGAACCGTTCATCCAAGAGGTTTACACCGTGCTGTACAACGACAGCGCTGGCAGCAAACAACCGAATAAAGTCGAAAAGATTGTCTCGACTTATGTCAGACGCGTACGGATCTTGAAGTATTCGCTCTGCCATGACAGGCCCCTCCCCTTGTGAAAGCACCTAGAGGCAACATGCTAGAAAAGTCTCACCGTTAGTAGCTCGTTAGCGGTAGGAACCAGCAATCGTCACCTAAAGTGCCAGTGCGGTACGTCAGCGCCTTCCAACGCCTTGGTAGCTCCACCCCGCGTCACGCCACCTATCGGACTCAAGGCAGTTCCGACCGTCAACAATATGCCTTTGACGGACAACGCTTTCAATGTCGCTCGGAATCATCTCCCGAAACTCTTGCCACTCAGTTAGAACGAGTACTACGTCAGCTCCATTGCAAGCATCTTTCGCTGAAGCGGCGTAGTACAGTGTCGGGAACAACCGCCGGGAGTTTTCCATCGCCTTCGGATCAAAGACACTGACGGCGGCGCCCTGCAATTGAATTTGTCCTGCAATATTCAGCGCAGGTGAATCGCGAACGTCATCTGAATCCGGTTTGAAGGCGCAGCCAAGAACAGCGACCCGAGCACCCAACAGTGATCCGCCACAAGCAGACTTTGCAACCTCGACCATGCTTGTCCGGCGACGCATGTTGATTGCGTCGACCTCCCGCAAAAAAGTCAGTGCTTGATCGGCGCCGAGCTCGCCGGCCCTCGCCATAAATGCCCGTATATCTTTAGGCAGACATCCTCCGCCGAAACCGATTCCTGCATTCAGGAACTTTCGTCCTATTCTTGCATCGTGACCAATCGCATCTGCTAGCACAGACACGTCCGCCCCAGCCGCCTCACAAACTTCAGCCATTGCATTAATGAACGATATTTTGGTCGCCAGGAATGCATTTGCCGAGACTTTCACTAACTCAGCTGTCGCAAGGTCTGTCACAATGAGCGGAATCCCACTGTCCAACAAATCTCCGTACACCGCGCGGGCAACCGTTTCTGCCCTGCCGTTGCGCGAGGGGTCAACACCGAGAACCAGACGATCGGGACGCAGCGTGTCCTGAACAGCATACCCCTCCCGTAGGAACTCCGGGTTCCACGCCAGTTCGACCGCATCGCCGGCCGGGGAGAGTTCCCGCACACGCGTCCCGAGTCGCTCGGCGGTGCCAACAGGGACCGTAGACTTCCCAAAAATCACAGCTGGCCGGTCAATTAGAGGAGCGAGGTCCTCGATGACGCGGTTGACGTATGAGACGTCGGCCGCAAACTCGCCCTTCTTCTGTGGTGTCCCAACACCCAAGAAGTGGACATCCGCGCAGCCTGCGGCCTCCTCATACGACGTCGAGAAGCGCAGGCGTCCCGATTTGATATTCCGGCGCAGCACCTCGTCCAACCCAGGCTCGTAGAACGGCACGTCACCAGACGCTAGCTTCTCAACCTTTCCGGCGTCTACGTCGACTCCGATGACGTCATGCCCAAGTTCGGCCATGCAAGCCGCATGCGTTGCCCCCAAGTAGCCCGTACCGAATACAGCGATTTGCATAGCCATCAATGTCCCCTTCACATGTCGACCAATACAGTCCAGCTAGTTGTTTCCCGGCGTCGAGCCACGCAGTATCCATCCGCAACCCGTCCGGGCCGTTTTCGGAAAATGCCGAAAGCGACGAGAAACTAATTCGTCTTTCGATTACGTCGCCGCACCGAAAGCACCGCGCGCACGAACTCAATGTTTCCAAACAGGTATCGTCTCCACAAGCGACGCGGCTCTCGACTGAGTCGGTATACCCACTCGAATCCACTTCCATGGAAGACTGTCGGAGCTTCCTGAACGGTCCCCGCCAAAAAGTCAAACGCGGCGCCCACCCCAACGAAACACAAGCCTAGGCGCCGAGCCAATTCCGACGAAACAAAGTCTTGCTTCGGTGTCCCCAGCGCGACCCACACGAGTTGGGCACCAGAATCCGCGATCCGTTGCTCAACACCTCGAAAGAACTCTTCGTTCAAACTGACAATGCCCGGCGCGTATGATCCCGCGATTCTTGCGCCGGGATATAACTGTTCGATACGCGCCCGAAGAGCCTCAAGCGTGCTTTCGTTAGTTCCGAAAAGAAAGTGGGCAACGTCGCATTCCTGACTCAGCTCAAGCGCCCGGGCAAAAAGGGACGGACCGCGGACGAGTAGTGACGTCGGCTTGTCAAATCTGCCACGACTCCGCATGACGTATGCCACGGGGACACCATCAGGAAGGTTCACGCCGATTGGGTCACGCATCACCTCTCCATATGCGTGATCCGAGTTCGCTAGTGCGACACAGTACGCGTTCGATAACCGCACCGAGATACCATTTGATTCTGAGCTCGCCGCCGAATCCAACACCGCGATTGCAGCCTCGTCCAACGACATGCATGCAAATGGGATGCCGGCAACATCCACCTTCTGCGCCAGTTCAAAGGATTGTCTCATCGACAAGCCCCCTTCCCCTCTATAGGTGTCCCCTTCATCCCGAGACAATCGAACCTGCCCTGACAACGGCCTTCGGCGCAACTACAGCCGATCCTACGACTATCGCATTCGCATAAATTGTCGCCTCATCACCCAGGACGGGATACCTGCCGCCGGTTCCTGAACCAAGGGTGACGCCTTGGTAGATCGTTACGCCCTTCCCGATTCTGACGCCCTTGCCAACTACAATCGACAAAGGATGGGGCAGCAAGATCGGACCCAGTATTTCCGCGCCCTGAGAAACGTCACATGCATGCAGAGTAATCAGTAAATTCCGAAATATGAAATGAAGCCTGCTTCTCTGCGATGCAAGATGAAAGAGCACTCCAGCTCGAATGGTGGGGTTTGCAATCATCAAGACGAGCGGATGCCGGTTCAACGACGTGCTGTATCTCTCCTCGAATAACCGACGATGCTCCATTGCAAGCTGTATTACGGACCTCATTTTTCTCCTGCTGAGTCAGGGAGGCGATCAATCGAAGAAGCAAGTGGTGCTACAACGATTCTGCCCTCGGGCACATCCGAGATAACTACGGCATTGACGCCGATCTGTACTCGCGAACCGACACGGACCGGCCCAATAATGGCCGCTCCCGCGCCGACGTCAACCTCGTCGCCGAGCACTGGTGCCCCCGTGCGACCCCTCCCCTTGTTTCCAACTGTAACGCCGTGACGAAGCACCACATTCGTCCCGAGGATCGACCTCGGATGAACAACGAGACCGACACCATGATGGATCTGTAGTCCACGGCCGGAGCGAACCGCAGACGGAAGATCGATCCCAAGGACTAGCCGCGCCACGTTATACGTAGCAGGGATCCCAATGAACGCAAGGCGCAGCAGGCGTGGGGCGGATCGGACAAATTGAGACGCTCGGAAGAGAGCCAGGAAGACTTGGATGTGCGGCCGCGACGTATTCGCGCGCCAGTCCTGAAATATGTGTCCAAGCATAGTTCTAAGACAGCGAGAGATACATGTTTTCATAGTTGTCTACCAATCGATCGAGACTGAAGTACGACGCAGCAGCCATAACCGCTGCGTTCGAAATTACATCGGCTTCGATTGCAGCGCGCAAGGCGGAGGACAGACCATCTTCCTGGTCCGACTTCGCATAAAAACCAAGACTCCCGCAAACTTCCTCATTGACAGCTATGTCGCTAACCACGCACCGAAGTCCGAGCGTCATTGCCTCAAGCAGTGCGTTTGACAGGCCTTCCGCCCGCGAAGGTAGTGCGAACACCGAGCAACTTCCCATTTCCATCCATGCTTCCTCCTGGGAAAGTTCTCCAAGGTGCCGGACTTGGGCTCGGGGATCCGAGCAAGCTTCGTCCACTAGTTCGGCGACGTCGTCCCGGACAGGTCCGATTAGACGCAATTCCCATTCTGGATAGTCGTCTGCGAGTGAAAACCATGCCTTCAGTAACTGGTCGACGCCTTTCCGTCGCGATATCGCGCCCGAAAAGACGACAGCATTCGCCGCGTCGTCAGACCGGAGACGTTGCAAACTTTTCGAATCTACGCCGTTCGGCAGGATCGCAATGCATTCTGCGTCAACGAGGCTGAGGCATGACTCCAGGATTGCATTGTTAAGCGCGATCACCCGCCGAGCCCAAACAAACTGTTTGACCAGAAGCCGACCAACCGGGAGCTTAAATTTGACGAACCTTCTTAGCGACTGCGGATCATCTCGACCGAGGAGCGTCACTTTAAGGATATATGGGCGGCGCCGCAATTTGCAGGCCAGAGCTGCAGCAAAACCGTAATAGTAGGCTCCATGGATGTGCACGACTTGGGCGCGCGACCTCAGCACTCGAAGGAAAACCTGAACGCTGAAGAGAAGGTTGCTCAGAAGACCATCGCCAAGACCACAGCGAGGGCCGAGAAACACTACAAACCTGCTGTCAACCGAAGCTGGGCCTCGACGCCGTGCGAGGATCCTTGCATGCCAGCCCCTTGCGGTGAGCTCCTGAGCAAGAAGCAACGCTTGCGCGCCAGCGCCGCCATAGTCGGGCGGCGCCTTATCGACGACCATCAGTACACTCCTGTGCATAGTCAGCGGCCCCACGATGCGCCCCTTCATACCGTCCTCACCTCTTGTCGCTGTCCGAAACTGCGCGACCCTGCGGGGGTCCGTACGGGATCGGAGAATTCAGGTGCATCTGCGGACCGCTCTGCCTTTAGAGCAAACATTCCCGCAATGGGAAGGCATAACATAAGGACCGGCACCGAGTACAAGAAGGTATTCGCGCCGGCCGAATTCACCAGCAACCCGGCCAAGAAAGCGAGATTAAGGTTGGCAAATTCCCCAAGCTCACCTTCTTCCCTCCGAAGTCGCCACAGCTTCCGAGCAATCCACGCAAACACCACCGCAACCAGACCTGCGCCAAGAATGCCAAGTTCAGTAATGAACCGGACATACTCGTTATGTGGCACATTCTCCACGCCAATCATGCGGCTCGTCGTTGCCCCCAGACCTTGTCCGAAGTATGGCTCAGCTCGCCAAACCTCTAGAATTCTTTGCCACGCATACACTCGCCACTCAAATGAGTTGGACGGCGCACCGACTAAGTCGGAGGACGAGAATTCGTCGATTCGGACCGATCCGATTTCTGTACGGGAGAATGTATAACCGGCAGCGAGTACTGCGAAAACCGAGAGCGCCCGGACCCAGGTCGGGATTTCGGTGACAAGAACGACGAGAGCAATTGCCATCACCGCTGCCGTCACAAGACCCCCAATGCTAGCAGTCAGAATTAGGGCAGCACCAAGTAGAGTCGCAATCAGCAGATTCAGGATGGACTGCTTCCGCTTGAGAAGCATGTACAGAGTTGCGGTGAGCGCAATCCCGTACACCAACGCGGCCGAATTGGGGTGAGCGAGCGTACCAGCGGGTCTTTTCACGTGGTCGACTATCATCCCTGTACCCGTTAAAAACTGATATATCGAAAATGTCGCTGAGAAGCACGCAATTGCTTGCAACATTCGTAGGGCATCAAGAAGATTGATTCGTCGACCGAGATTAAGAACGAGCAGGAATGCGCATACGATCGAGGCAACTCGGAGCCCTTCCTTCCATACAGATCCGGAATAGTTCTCGACCGCGTACCATGTCGACACAAATACGGCAACCAGAATTAGCGCTGCTTGCCCGATGCCGCGGCGCCGAAGTAGAACCGCCCCCGTCCCCATTAGCAAGAAAGCCAGCCCCGACCAAGAGGCAACTGAGCCAAGCCCGGCGGGGCCATTACCTACGGACGATCCATCGGAGATAGCCCGCACCGCCAGGATGCCGAAAAAAATCCCTGCAAGCGGGAGTGAATCTGCGACGCCTGCTAGAAGGACCCCGGCAATAGCCACTCCAACAATGGGACTAACAACGACTGCTATGCCGGCGGAAAGAGCAGCAATGATTCCGAGCATCGTGAAGGCTAGTCCACGGGAAATGATGTCGGATCGGCGTCCGTGTATGAATGGTCCGACTGTCCTCACTGTGGACCTCCGTTGAGTGGGCGCACTATAGATTCTTTAGCCAGTCGAATTCAAGCCTCAGACCATCCTCGATGCTGACGCGGGGTGTCCAACCAAGCGTCTTTTGGGCGCGTTCAATACTACCGCCCGTTCGGTAGACGTCCCCGGCGATTTTGTCTACGTTCGAAATCCTCGGCGCACGGCCCGATATCTCGCCAATTAATTCAAGAATCCGATTAACGGAGACGCTACTGCCGCCGGCGACGTTGATGACGGTCCCAGGGACACAATTCGAGTTCGCCGCCGCAATATTGGCCTCAACTACATCGTCGACGAACGTGAAGTCTCGGATTTGAGTACCGTCGCCGTATACTTGAAGTTCCTCACCGTTTAGGTGGGCCCGAATGAACCTATGGAATGCCATATCCGGCCTCTGACGCGGCCCATAGACGGTAAAATAGCGCAAGGAAACAGTGGGCACCCCGTAGTTCTTCGCATAGAGTGTTGCGAGGTGTTCCGCGGCGAGCTTGGTGACCCCGTACGGGCTCATAGGGCGGGGCAGCATCCCTTCGTCCGTCGGATAGGATTCGCTGTCGCCATAGACTGACGACGAGGACGCATAGACGAATCGACTAAGGCGTGTACTACGCTTCGCAGCTTCCAAGAGCATCTGCGTCAGTCGGACGTTATTCGCTGTGTATTCCTCGAAGTCAGCGCCCCACGACTTGCGAACCCCGGGCTGGCCCGCCTGATGGTAAACGACATCAACATCCGACAGAAGGGCGTCAAGGTCGGTCAGCAGCAAGTCCCTATCGTGGAAGTAATCAAACTTTTCGACGATGTCGCAGAGGTTCGAACGCTTTTGCTGGAGATCATAGTAGGTCGTGAAGCAATCCGCTCCAATCACTGCGTCACCCAGTCCAATGTGCTTCCTGGCAATACTGCTTCCAATAAATCCAGCGCAGCCAGTCACAAGCACCTTCATTAGTTTGCCTTCCTGCTTGATGTGTACCAAAACGCTCAGGTGCGGGGTCTAAGCGTCCTACTGAGAGGTCCCAATCCTCAGCACCGTTGGTAGGACTTCTTCGACGTCGTATGGATCTGCCGACCTGGCGACGATGTCAGATGGAAGTGAGCTTGCCAGCTCGAGGCCGGCCGACAACTCTGTGTGCGACCGCGCGCATACGATTCCGTTGATGCCCTGCGAGATAACGCGGCTGGGGTCGGCACCTTCGGTCGTAACAACCGGAGTTCCGCAGGCAAGTGACTCGAACATGACGCGCGGCGAGCCCTCATAGTGAGAAGTGAGCAGGGTTGCTCTACTGCGGCGCATGAGTTCAGCAACTTCAACTCGCGAGATTCGGCCCGGAAACGAAATTTGGTCGGCTAGATCGCATTCCTCAACGTGTGACCGAACCGCAGGTTCCATGCTGCCTTCGCCAGCCATGACTGCCTTCGCGGATGGGTCACTTCTACAGATGTCAATCATCGTTCGGACCGCCAGAATGGGGTCCTTCTGAGCCTCAAAACGCCCAACCCATGAATAGTATTCCTTCGGAATACTTGGATCGAAGTTGAAGGTCGTTCCGTTGAACCATGTCGTTGAAACATGCACATCGTTCCTAATAGCGCGAACTCGGCTTGCGTCCTTTTCGTTGAATAGCACGACCCCTGACGCATACCGCAGGGAGCTACTTTCAAGCAGCCTGTACAGTCCGGGGAGGCGGCGCCATGCTGAATCCGAATTTGATCCAGTTAGAGCGACCCCGTCGTTGTGGATGAACTGCACATATCTCTTCACGCCCAGTAGCCGACAGATGAACCCAGTTTCTACCCTGTGTACCTGCACTAGGTCCGAGCCAATTGCTTGTCGATGGGCGAGGAGTCCAAATGCGAACCGTAAGGAGTCAGGCACTCGAAGGCCTCTAGTTCTTGAGCGCTCGAAGGACGCGACGGGAAAAAACCATACCTCACGTTCGTCGAACGCTACTCGATTCCACTGTCCTACTGGATGTTCGCCGCCCTCGGAGATCCCAATGATCCGAATTTCGTTCTCGGCAGAGTGTCTGATCACGTCACCGATGCAAGTGTCGATCCCGCCTGCCACCAAATTCGTGATGTCGATATGTTCAACGATTGTCCGCACGTTGATTCCTTTGGTAGGGGGTCGATGTGGTGTGGTCCGTTCCGGCCGGCCTATCGTTGCCGTGATCTTCGAGCGGGCCGAGGCTTTTGTTTTCGAGGCTCCAAGTCTTCGGAACTGCGACGCGGGCAATGACTGCAACGTGAATACCAGCCAGGGCGTACCGGGCGACGATTAGAGCGACGATCACACCAAATGGGCCGACTATCGCGGTGAAGACAAAGTTCAGTCCGACGGTGGTAGCTAACCCAGTCAACATAAGCGGCATCAAGAGGCGTTGACGACCTAGCAATATGAATAGGCGGTTGCATGCAGTCGTCACGAAGACTGCAGGTAGTCCGAGGAAAAGAAGTGCACCCCAGCGAACACCGGCGATCCACTCGTTTGGAATAGGAAAGATTAACGGAGCCAAGAACCCTCCGACCGAGCCCACTACGGCAATTGCGGCAGAGATCAGGGCTGCTTTCATTGCGTCCCGCGTGACTGTGCCCCACGCACGTCGATTGTCAATTTGCAGTCGGGACCAGGAAGAGAACCGCGGAAGCAATACTCCCGAGGTCATGAACTGATTCCCTGCGGCATTCAGTTTGTCTGCAAGTTCATACGCCACGATCGCTGATGGTCCAGCGCCCACTAAGAATGCGCGGTTTACCATTGGGCCGAACTGCGCTAGGAACGTCGCAGAGCTTTGCCATCCCATGCCTTTAGTTGTGAGGACAGTATCGCGGACTTCGGTATCAATGAACTCAGAGGTTCGCCGAATTGAGACGACGAGGACGAATCCTCGAAGCGCCTCTCCGATTGTGAAGCTCAACGCGAGCACGAGGAGGTTTTCGATGGGAATAGCGATGACAAATAGCAGGGGCGGAAGGGTCCTCAACGCTTGCGTAAGGATGGCAGTTGGCGTGCGGCCAGCAGCGATCACGGCACCTGAGAGGGTATTGGACACCGCGTAGAGCAACGGTAACGGTAATAGCCCGACCCCAGCCGCCACCAGCAGTTTTGGGTCTTCGAATCGGCCCATCACAAGAATGACTGACGCCGGGACAATGAGACTTGCGGCGATAAGGGAGAATCGAACGGATTGGATAACGAAACGAGTCACGTTCCTGCCGGTTGGTCGTAACGTCCTACTGAATAGTTTGCCGAACTCCGCAACGGCGTTCAGCTCAATTGCGTTGCCTACGGTCCCACTTACGGCAGTTGCGGCCGAGAACGCGAGGAGTATTGCGGCAGCCGCCATAGTTGACATTTCGGCGGTTATGACAAACGGCAGGGCGAGTCCCGGAGCAAATGCAATAATTGTCGCGGCGAGGTTGCGCACGCCACCAGACTTTCGCGGATCGTTAGGGCGCCGATTGTTCATTGACGCCGCCTTGTGCAATGCCGTTTTCATTTCGAATCATCGTCTATTTGCATGGGCTGTCGATGCGGCGGAGGATTCGCTCCTGGCGGACGGTACCGCCAGAGCGCGTTATAGGACAGAGAGGAGGATCCTGCGTCGGGGTCTGCGGCGTTGAGGTCAGCATCGGTGATCGGGTCTAGTACGCGCCGTCACTCGACACGACGGCTTTAATGGTTTTCGCGATGATCAGCACATCGCTGACCATCGACCAGTTCTCGACGTACGACAGGTCCAGTCGAACGGACTCGTCCCACGACAGGTCCGATCGTCCACTCACCTGCCAGAGTCCTGTGACGCCGGGCCGGACCAGGAGCCGGCGTCGGATCATGCCATCGTAGTTCTCAACCTCACGGCGCAGCGGTGGACGCGGCCCCACGACGCTCATCTCCCGACGAACGACGTTGATGAACTGCGGGAGTTCGTCGATGCTATATCGACGAATGAATCTGCCGACACGGGTGATCCGTGGATCGTCACGCATCTTGAACAACAGCCCGGCACCCTCGTTTCGATCGAGAAGTGCTGGCACCTGCTTGTCGGCGTCGGTCACCATCGATCGGAACTTGATCATGCCGAAGGGCTCGCCGTCGAGGCCGATGCGCTCCGAGCGATAGAACACCGGACCCTTGCTGTCGAGCTTGATGGCCAGCGCCACCGCAGCGAAAACGGGAGCTAATAGCACAAGAGCCGTAAGGGAGAAGGCCAGATCGAATGCGCGCTTTCCGCTTCGCTTGGCGCCGTGATAGCTGGGCTTCTCTACATGAATGAGCGGCAGGCCGGCGACGGGCCGCATCTCCATGCGAGGGCCCGCCACATCTACGACGCCGGTAGCCACGACGAGATCCGCCTCGTACGGCTCCAGTTCCCAGACCAAGTCGCGGATACCTTCGTGTCCGAGGGTTTCGGTTGCCGTCACTACGACCGTGTCTGCACCCGATTCGGCGAGAGCTTCGACGACTGATCGTTCGTCGCCGTAGATTCCGATCCGGTTCCCGTCAACCTCGATGGACTCACCACGTTCACCGGCATAGCGCGGAACGCAGACACCGACGACCCGGTAGCCGTCGGACGCTCCACGCTGGAAGGTCCTCGTCATGTGGCGTACCGCGTGCTCGCCACCGACAACGAGGACCGAGGTCTGGAACTCGCCACGGCTTCGCTTCCGTGCCACGACGCGCCGCCACATCCACCGACTGAAGATCAGCATCATGAGCCCAGCGGGCAACGCGATGGCAAGGTAGCCGCGGGCCAGGTCGAGCTTGAATACCAGCGAGACGATCGCGATAGCACCGAAAAGCCGCAGCGTTCCGGATATTACCCGTTGGTACTCTTCGTACCCGCTGCCGATGACGCGGCGCGACCGGGTGCGGAAGAGTACGAGAGTCCCGATCCATGCCGCAGCAAGGCAGACTGACACGACGGCATAGTTCAACTCACTGAACGACGTGGCCGCGAGCAGGTCCGATTCCCCGAAGCGAACGAGGTGTGCAAGTACGACGGCCACGACGACGATGACGTTATCGGTCCAGAACAGGCGCCGGACGTATGCGCTCTGCCACGACCATCGGGTATTGCCGGAGCGGTCTCCGACCACGTAGGGGCCGTGCCCTGCCGGCACCTCCCTCGTGGAGTCGGCCGTGGTGTGTACCCGGTCCGACTGGTCCACTGCTGAATTCATTCCGTTCCCTCCCCGAGCCCCACACGGGCGAGTTGCCCGTACTGGTGCGATCACCTCGGACGGAACACGCGGACGGCATCGATGTTGTGCACGTACCTCCCCGTACCGCACACATCTCAAACCTGCGTTGCCCTCGGTAAGGAACATCTTGGGCCATTCGGCCGCGACTTGCATCTCGATCGGGACACGACTGGGACTGTCGCTGACACGCGTTGACCTGCGAAAACTACCTACTTCTCAGTAACTTCTCAGCAAGTACCAGGTCAGACGGTATGTTCACGCTCTAGGCGCGACGACCGTTCGGTTGCAAGCTATTCTTCGTTACAGTGTGAAATGTCACACACGCCCGTTACGTAGTGACGATTCGGCATTGAGTTGGACGCATGACCAGTTCACCTCAACGTACAGACAGCAGGATGCAAACGCTAGTACATAACCTGTATTCGTCGTGCAAAATTTCGGATCGCGAAGCAGCGGATCCCGCTGGGTCCACTGTCGCGGCAGCGCGGGCAGGACATCTGGAGTGCAACCGGCGAGACTGATATGCCTTGACTTGGAAGAACCTTCGAAGGTCATCGGCGGCGGCCCCGTTCGCTACCCCGGTGTCCCACTGAGTCGCCCGAGTGAGGTCGCGAATTTCGCCCGATGCGTTAAACTCCGCACGATCGCGCATTACTGCGGGAACTCTCCCCCACCGCAACCACTCGGCGCGTGCCTATTCCGATCGATATTCCCGCTGCCACGGGTACGTCCCACTGGCAATTACCCGATGTGGCCCATTCGAGAGACGAGGTGTCGCCATGGGCGAATTGATCGCCGAGAATCCGTGCGTGTTCAAGACGGCGGTGGTGCCGGCTGCCGGCATGGGCACGCGGTTCCTGCCCGCCACCAAGACGGTTCCCAAGGAACTCCTGCCGGTCGTGGACACCCCCGGTATCGAACTGGTCGCGTCGGAGGCTGCCGAGTCGGGTGCGGGCCGCCTCGTCATTGTCACCGCACCGGGCAAGGCCGGCGTGGTCGCGCACTTCGTCGAGGACCTGGTTCTCGAGAATCACCTGGAAGCGAAGGGCAAGCACCACCTGCTCGAAAAGGTGCGCAAGGCACCGAGGTTGCTCGATGTCGAATCCGTCGTGCAGGCCGAGCCGCTCGGGCTCGGGCACGCCGTCGGCTGCGCCGAGCAGGCCCTCGACGACGACGAGGACGCCATCGCGGTCCTCCTTCCCGACGACCTCGTCCAGCCCTGCGGCGTCCTCGAGGTGATGGCCCGTGTCCGCGCCAAGCGCGGCGGTACGGTCCTCTGCGCCATCGACGTGCCCAAAGCCCAGGTCAGCTCGTACGGCATCTTCGAAGTCCAGGAGGTGCCCGGTGTCGCGAACCCCGACGTGATGAAGGTGCTCGGCATGGTCGAGAAGCCGAAGCTCGAGGACGCACCCTCCACCCTTGCCGCGGCCGGCCGTTACCTCCTCGATCGCGCGATCTTCGATGCGCTGCGCCGCGTGAAGCCCGGGGTGGGCGGCGAACTGCAGCTCACCGATGCCATCTCGCTGCTGATCGACGAGGGTCACCCCGTTCATGTCGTGGTCCACCGTGGCTCGCGGCACGACCTCGGCAATCCCGGCGGCTATCTGCGAGCCTGTGTCGACTCCGCCCTCGCCAGCCCGGAGTACGGCCCGGTGCTGCGCTCATGGCTGACGGACCGGCTCAAGCAGATCGACCCCGACGCACAGCAGTAGGGGCTGGGCCACCGGCGAACTGCTTACCGGCCCATGCCGTGATAGCGCCAGCCATGGGAACGCCACCGCTGCGCGTCGAGGCAGTTACGCCCGTCCAGAACGGTGCGGGCTCGAACCACTGCGCCGATCTCTTCCGGATCCAGGGCCCTGAACTCCTCCCATTCGGTCAGCACCAGGACTGCGTCGGCTCCCTTGCATGCCTCGGGGATGTCGGCCGCATAGGCGAGGGTGGGGAACAGCCGTCGTGAGTTCTCCATTGCCTTCGGATCGAAGACCGTCACCGCTGCGCCCTGCAGTTGAAGTTGTCCGGCCACGTTGAGTGCCGGGGAATCCCGCACGTCGTCGGAGTCGGGTTTGAAGGCCGCGCCCAGGACTGCGATGCGGGTGCCCAGGAGCGATCCACCGCAGGCTTCCCTCGTCATCTCCACCATGGTGCTGCGACGCCCCATGTTGATGCCGTCCACCTCCCGGAGCAGGTGGAGAACGTTGTTGGCGCCGAGCTCGCCGGCCCTCGCCATGAAAGCTCGAATATCCTTCGGGAGGCACCCACCTCCGAATCCGAGTCCGGCATTGAGGAATCGCCGTCCGATCCGGGCGTCGTAGCCGAGCGCGTCGGCCAGCTCGACTACGTCCGCGCCACTCGCGTCGCAGACCTCCGCGACGGCGTTGATGAAGGAGATCTTCGTTGCCAGGAAGGCGTTCGCAGCGGCCTTCACGAGTTCGGCGGTGGCGATGTTCGTGACCAGGAAGGGCACGCCCTCGGCGATCTGGCATGCATAGAAGTCACGCAGGGTCGCTTCGGCTCGCCCGTCGCGATTGCGGTCGACCCCGACGACCAACCGGTCCGGTGTGAGCGTGTCGCGCACGGCGTACCCCTCGCGCAGGAATTCGGGGTTCCACGCCACCTCGACGTCGTCGCCGGCCGGGGCGGCGCTCTTGGCACGCTCTGCCAGTTGCTCGGCCGTTCCGACGGGCACCGTCGACTTCCCGACGATCAGTGCCGGGCGGGTCAGGAGCGGGGCGAGCGCGTCGACGACCGCATGCAGCTGGGACAGATCCGCGGCGAACTCACCGCTCTTCTGCGGGGTGCCGACACCGATGAAGTGCAGGTCCGCGAAGTCGGCGGCCTCGGCGTAGGACGTCGTGAAACGCAGCCGTCCGCTGTCGAGATTGCGTCGCAGTACTTCTGCGAGTCCGGGCTCGAAGAAGGGCACCTCCCCTGCCGTCAACTTCGCGATCTTCCCGGCGTCGATGTCGACGCCCAGGACGTCATGCCCTAGTTCTGCCATGCAGGCGGCATGAGTGGCGCCCAGGTATCCCGTGCCGAAGACTGTGCAGCGCATGCACCCAGAGGTACCCAGTCAGGGTGTTCAGCACACCGATGCACGCTGAGGTCTGAACCAACAGCGTATGAAGAGTAGGCGCTGTCGGCCGATCAGGCCGATTCCGACCGAATCGGCGGAGTTGCCACGAAGACCGTCGCGTGAGAGCTCCGGACGACGAGTTCGGGGTCCGAGCTCGGAACCCACGCCGCCTCGCCCTGCCCGAGGTTCAAGATCCGATCGTCACACCGCAGCCGCACTGATCCCTGCACGCACAGCAGGATCCGTGGGGTCGAGCCGGCGAATGCGGCAGTGGCGGGTTCCGGCGTGCCCGAGTTGTGCAGCCGCACCCGCCACAACTCGAACTCGTGCACCGGCGGTGCGTACAGGCGTTCGTGTCCGTCGCGGCGGGCGCGCACCCACGGCACACCCACCGAGTCGAAGTCGAGCACGCGCAGCAGTTCGGGTATGTCCACGTGTTTGGACGTGAGCCCGCCGCGGAGCACGTTGTCCGAGTTCGCCATGATCTCCACGGCCGTGCCCCGCAGATACGCGTGGAGGTTGCCCGCCGGGAGGAACAAGGCGTCCCCCGGCTCCATGCTCACCCGGTTGAGCAGGAGCGAGGCGAGGACGCCGGGGTCCTCCGGATACGCGAGACCGAGCTCGAGGGCCGTCCGCGCCGCGACGGTGAACTCGTCCTCCGACCCGGATCGTGCTTCGAGGTAGCGCTCACAGCCCGAGAGAACGGCGTCCGTCAGCTCCACGAGCGATTTGGTCGGCAGCGTCATCCATGCGGTGAACAGGGCGCGGAGCCCTGTTGCATCGAGGTTGTCACCGAGTTCGGAGGCGTACGGCGTCAGCTCCGACACCACGAGGTCGCGGAGGAACTCGACCGTCTCGGCCGGTTCCCGGAATCCGGCCAGCGCCTCGAATCTGCTCAGCGCGACGACCATCTCGGGTTTGTAGTTGTCGTCGCGGTAGTTCCGGTGTGGGGCGTCCAGCGGAATTCCTGCCGCGTTCTCGCGCGCGAAGCCTTCCCGGGCCTGCGCCCGGCTCGGGTGCGCCTGCAACGAGAGCGGCTGCTCGGCCGCGAGGACTTTCAGCAGGAACGGCAACCGACCGTCGAACTGCCGAGCACAGTCCGGTCCGAGCTGACCTTCGGGATCGCGGGCGATGAGATCGCACAGCGGCACCGCGCCATCTTCGGTGTCCACCGTCGCCGGGGCCACCGGATGGGCACCGAGCCACAGCTCGGCCTCCGGCTCCTCGGTCGGCGCCGGGCGGCCGGTCAGCTCGGCCAGCGCGGTGTGCGAACCCCACGAATAGTGTCGAACGGCCCCGCGAAGCGGATACATCGAACTCCTCTCCGGAACCGGATCAGCTTGCCCTGCACGTCGCTACACGTCGGTCGAGAATCGGACCCCGCCGTCCGGCAGCACGACCCCCGGCCACACCCGCGTGCCACGCAGCAACTCGCAGCGGGCACCGACCTCGGCGCCGTCGCCGATCACCGCGTCGCGGACGAGTGCGCGCGGCCCGATGCGGGCTCCGAATCCCACGATCGACCGCTCCACCACCGCCCCGGCGTCGATGCGTGCGCCGTCGAACACGGCAACACCGTCCAGGCGCGCCCCGCCGCCGACCACGACGTCGCGGCCGATGACGGTCCCACCGATCAGCATCGCACCGGGTGCGACCCGAGCGCTGGGGTGCACGCGGGACTCACCGCGCTCCCCCGCGAGCGCCGGCGACGGCGCAATGCCGCGCACCAGGTCGGACGAGCCCTGCACGAAGTCGCCGGGCGTGCCCATGTCCCGCCAGTAGGCGGTGTCGACGTGCCCGAACACGCGTGCGCCGTCCACGAGCAGCGTCGGGAACACCTCTCGCTCCACCGAGACGGGACGTCCGGCCGGGATCTTCTCGATCCATTCGCGGCGGAACACGTAGCAGCCCGCATTGATCTGATCGGTCGGCGGATCCTGCGTCTTCTCCAGGAACGCCGTGACCCGTCCAGCCACGTCGGTGGGCACGCACCCGAAGGCGCGCGGATCGGCGACGCGCACGAGGTGCAGCGTCACGTCGGCGTCGTTGGTCTCGTGCGTGTGCAGGATCTCGCGCAGGTCGCTGCCGCCGAGCACGTCGCCGTTGAACACCATGACGTTGTCGGCGCGCAGGTGCGGGAGCACGTTCCGGATTCCGCCGCCGGTGCCGAGCGGTTCGGTCTCGGTGACGTACTCGATCTCGAGGCCCAGGGCCGCGCCGTCCCCGAAGTGCTCCTCGAAGACCTCAGCCTTGAACGAGGTACTGAGCACCACGTGAGTTATGCCGGCCGCTTTGATCCGAGCCAGCAGGTGCGTCAGGAACGGCACGCCCGCGGTGGGCAGCATGGGCTTGGGAGCCGACAGGGTGAGGGGACGCAGTCGGGTTCCCTTGCCTCCGACCAGGATCACCGCATCCGGTGCGTGTTCTGCATTCATGATTCCCCCGGTGCGACGCAGGAGCGAGACGTGCGCGCACGAAGTCGTCGTCCCGGAAGCACGCCGTGGCGACATCCCGCCAGGGGATGCCGCCAGCGGGCGCTCGGGATCAGCTCTGCGAGAGGTCCGGCAGTCCACCGAAGAGGTCGATCACGAGACCGATCAGTTCCTCGGGGGTGTCGATGATGTCGTCGGTGCTCGGCCCGTCCTCGGTCTCGGCCTGCGGCACGGCGCCCTCGGACTTGGTCGGCGCGGACTGCGCGGCCGGGGCCGCGGGCGCCGGAGCGGCGCCGTCACCGGCGATGTTCACGACGATCGGATCCTGGAACGGTGCGCCGGAGCGGAGGCCGACGTTGTCCCACTGGGTGCCGGCGGCGTCCTGGCAACCCCAGTACACGTAGTAGGTGCCGGCGGCGATGGGCTGCGGGCCCTGCGAGACGGGCTGGCCGTCCTGCACGAAGGTGATCGCGGAGGTGCTGGTGTTCTCGATGGAGAACTTCGAGCCCGGGGCCTGCGCGTCCGCGCGGCCCGACGGGTCGGCGGCGTCGAGACCGCTCTGCTTGGTCGACACGTACGACACGCAGGTGACACCGGCGGACACGTCGACCCCGGCGAAGTCGAAGTCGACGGTGATCGAGCCCGGCGTGCCCGAGGCCGAGACGTTCGGATTGCCTGCGGCGGACGCGGTCCCCGGCACGCACAGCGCCAGCGCTCCCACCCCGGCCACGGTCACGGCAGTCTTCTTCAGAACGGATTGCATCAAAGCTCCCTCGAGTACGGCGTCTCCGCGAGAAGTCGCGGCGTCCACTTCGACCCCCCGGTCGGAATGTTCGGAGACACCGTAACCCGAGGCGGCCTCACATGCGAGTCGGTCGGTCTGTTTCCGGCCGCGCCCCAACGCGCCCGCACCCCACGCCTCCAATCTGCACTCTCGGTGTCGTTTCAGCGGACTATTCCAGCCCGCGCCCGTCACCGCGGACGAAACGATGGACTCGGTCGGCATCGTTTAGGGTTCGACCCATGGACATCGTCTTGTGCCTGTTGGTTCTGTGGGCAGCGCTGTCGGTGCTGGTCGCGGTCGTGGCCGGTGACGCCGTCCGGCTCAGGGAGGAACGGTCCCGCCCGGCGCGTGCCACGGAAGTGCCGGCCGAACCGACCAGGCCCGAAACGATCGTCCGGACGCCGGTCGGAGTCTGAACACGTCCGCCTCGGTCCTACCCGGCCACGGGAAGGGACACCGGATCGGCAGCGCCGATCACGCCGCCCGGCGCGGGAAGCGGAACCAGAGCGCACTGACTGGACCCGGACGTGAGGGCGCAGATCGCAGCGGGAAGGATGTGGGGAAGCAGATCGGTACTCCCGGTGTCCGCACTTCCGGTGGCCGGCCGGGCGACGGTGCAGCACCCGCAGTGCTCGGCGCTCGACGTCACGGCGTAGGAGCGCGCTCCCGCGAGAAGAAGACCGGAACCACGAGGACGACGATCAGGCCCACCCCGGCCAGGGCAGCGGACCACGCATTCAAACGACCTTCCCGCTTCTCGAATTCGACACTCTGCTGCGCGGATTCCGCTATTGCGTTGTTTCGCTCGAGAACCGCCCGCCGGAATTCGTCGACTTGGATGAGGAACAACTCCACCGCGCGGGGCTGCAGAGCCGGGTCTGTCGCGGCCGGCGCGGTCGGCGGGGTGGGCATGGCAGGAATGTCGGGAGGGCGCGGACTGCTGACGAACGGGGCGACGATGAAGATGAGCCCCACTGCCAGACTGAGCACACTCGCCTGAATGAAGTACCGTCGCTGCCCCGTCGCACGATTGACCCATTCCATGAAGAAGATCAACCTCTGCATCTGGTGGTTGTGCAGGGTACCCACCGGTGGCTGCAACGTGGATCGACTCGCCGGCATGAGGAAGGCCAGATAGAACCCGGAGAAGGCGACGGCCATACCCAGGAAGAGCGGGGCGAAGACCCCGCGCAGGGGTAGCGAATTGTCGGTGACGGAGAACGAGACACCCAGCACGCCGATATAAATGGTTCCGATGGCAGCGGCGGCGGTCTGCACGAATTTCGCGCTGTCACGGCTTCGCTCGAAGCCGCCCTTCGATGCGTCGTACAGGTTCTCCTGGAACACCTTCCGCAGTTCGTACTCGGCAGCCCAGCCGGCCATCTGGAAATCGGTCGTCGCCTTGTCGAGTGCGGCGCGGCGCTCCTCTTCCGCACGCTCGGCCTCCAACCGGAGCCGTTCGAGTTCCTGCAAACGTCTCGTGGCAGGACTCCACGATCGCACCACGGCGAGCGGTGATCTCAATCCGCTTCCTCGGCCGACTTGGACGGCATCACGTAACTGTCCGGAATTCCCCACGCTCGGCCCTGGCAGTGCATATGCACGTCGCCCCGGAACTCCTCCGCCGGGAAGAATTCGTTCTCGGCTTCGCACCACTTCTGACCGACTGGCATGGCCTGAGTGTGCTCCCGAAATCCGGGGACGGACATTGCGCAGCCACAACGACTGGGTATCGATACAGCGCACCACCCGCCGACGACGAGAAAACACGGGCACGGCCGGAAATGGGCCGTGCCGACGACATCGGTGCCGGATACGGCCCTGGAAATCCTAGTCCTGCGCCCGGCGCGCGGCGTCCCCGTGCCCGAGATCGCGCTCGGGATCGACGACGTCGCGCACCCGCTGCTTGAGCGTGACGATGTCGGGGAAACCGCCGTCGACCTTGCGGTCCCACACCGTCCGCTCACCGGCCGTGACGACGAAGATCCCGCCGGTGCCGGGCACGAGCGCGACCTCGCCGAGATCGGTGCCGAAGGTGTTGAGCAGTTCCTGCGCCATCCAGCCGGCCCGCAGCAACCAGTTGCACTGTGTGCAGTACGTGATGGTGATGCGGGGTGCGGTGCGCGGCTCGGTCACCGCCCGAGAGTATCGGCCGGCCGCTCGAAGAAGGTGAGGCCCCGCCGACCGTGGTGGCGAATCGGCGGGGCCTCGTCGCGAGCCGGTGATGGGGGGTAACCGGCTCGCGAGTTGTCGCCTTCGCAGGGGGGACAGGAAGGCGACACGGAAACACTAGTCCTATAGATAGTTACTCGCGAGTACAAATGATCTTGTGCCGGTCGAGGCGGTGACGCGCGGTCAGGACTGGGTGCTGTGACGGTCGCGTTCGCGCTCGGCGCGCTGGATCTCGACGAGGGATTCCTCGGTGTCGGCGACGCGCAGGACCCTGCCCAGCAGCAAGCCGAGCGCCAGCGAGACGATCAGCCAGGCGACGAGGATCGCCGCAACCCACCACCACATACACCCAGTGTGTACGAAGTTCGTCGCCGATGGGTAACGCGGACGCAAGTGTGACCGATATTGCGTCACCCTAGCGCGGTGTTGCCCCACTTGTCCCACATTCCGTACCGAACAACCGTAAAGTTCCGGACGTGCCGACCCAGACAATTCGCCGCGCCGGACACGCCCTCCTCGTCCCCGCCCTCGCCGCGCTGACCGTGCTGGCCGCGGGACCTGCCGCCGCGCAGGACCCCGTCGACCCGCCCGGCGACGTCGTCTTCGGCACGCGGACGCTGGGATTCGGCGACACCGTCGCCTTCCGCGGCCACAGCGACACCGCGACCCTCACCGTCCCGGTTCCGGACGGGCTGCGGCCTGCCGCGCTCGACACGACGGTGCAGATGCCCGCCAACGTCTCCCGCGGCTGGATCGACGTCGAGTCGCAGGGCCTGCTGCTCGCCCGCATCGATCTGCCCGCCGCCGGAACCCTGGTGCCGGTGTCGCTGCCCCTGGAGGCGGCACCGATCGTCGATCGCGCCGTCACCGTCACCCTCACCGTCCACCTGCTGCCGTTCGACGGCATCTGCCCCGAGGACTGGACGGATCGTTCGGTGGTGCTGCGGGACGGACGCGTCCGCTACACCGGGGCACCGACCCCACCCGCCGTGGTCGCCGACTTCCTGCCGCCGATCCTCGAGTCGTTGGAACTCGCACTGCCCGCCGACCCCACCCCTGCCGAGTCGGCCACCGCGCTCGATCTCACCGCGGCCGTCACCGCCCAATACACGGGCCGGCCACTGCGGGTGACGGTGCAGCCCCTGCCCGGCGACGACGCGGTGCCGCCCACCCCGGCAGGCCCGTTCACCCGGCAGATCGCGATCGTCGAAACCGACGGTGACGGTGCCGCCGCCCTCGTCGACGTGCCCGGCGGCCCCCCGGCCCTGGCGGTGACGGGTAACGCCGACGCGCTGCGCAACCAGGCCCGCCTCGTCACGAGCGACATCTCGTCGGTCGCGGTGGCCTCGGCCGCCACCGTCGGCGCGTTGGGCCTGCCGCCGCGGCTATCCCCCGACGCGACAACCCTCGGCGAACTGGGTCTCGGGGCCCTCACCGACACCGGGGTCGGCGTGGTGGAGGTGCCGCTCGGCATCGACCAGACCCGTCTGGGACGCCCGTCCCACAATGTGCGGATCAACCTGCAGGGCTCCTACACCCCGCTGCCCACGACCGAGGGCGGCCTGGTGTCGGTGACGGTCGGCGACACGGTCGTCGACTCGTGGCCCGCCGACGCGACGGGCCGGCTGGATCGGTGGATCACCGTGCCGGACACCGTGCTCGGACGGGTCACCGACGTCGTGGTGTCCCTGCGCTCCACCGGCGGCACCCACCAGTGCGGCCTGCAGCAGCCGATGACGCTGACCGTCGACGCCGGCAGCCGCGTCACCACCGAACCCGCCGATCCGCCGCAGCCCGGCGGGTTCCGGTCGCTGCCGCAGGCGCTGCTGCCGAAGGTCAACGTCGCCGCCACCGAGACCGGGATCGCCGACACCGCACGGGCCGTCGCGCTCGTGGCCGGGCTGCAGGGTCTGACGTCGGTGCCGCTCGACCCCGAATGGGTGAGCCTCGACGAGGCCGCGAGCGGCAGCACCCCCGCCATCGTCGTCGCTGCGGACGGCCGCGTCCCCGATGGGCTCGAGCTGCCGCTGGCCGGCACGCAGGGCCGCACCCTCGACCTCGTCGACCCGGCCACCGGCGACGCCACCACCGTCACCTTCCCCACCGACGTCGAGTTCGCGTCGCTGCAGGTGGCGCGCGACGGCGAGCGCGCCGTCCTCGTCGCCGCCGCCACCGACGTGCCCGGCGAACTCGACCGCACCCTCGGCTGGCTCGCCGCGCAGCCGCAACGCTGGGCGGAACTCGACGGCGACGTGCTGTTCACCACCGCGGACCGCGACCCCGTCGAACTCGCGCTCACCGACCCGGCCACCGAGACCACCGCGCAGCAGTCCCTCGCCGTGTCGACGAGGTGGGTGCTCGTCGGCGGCGGCCTCGTCCTCGCGGCCGGTCTCGCCGCGGCGCTGATCGGCGCGCTGCGATGGCGTCGCGGCCGGCCGCGCCCGCACTGATCGGACCCGCCATGAGCACCGTGACGAGCGCCGAACGCGCAACCCTGTTCGCGCACACCAGTGCCCGCTGGGCGATCGTCGTCGCCGCGACCCTGATCGGCTACTGGAGTACATGGCAGACGCTGGTCGAGGAGGTCGCGCGCGGCACCGGCGGCGGCTACGTGGCGCTGGTGCCGCCGTTCGCGGTGCTGGCCGCCGAGGGCGTCACCCGGCGCCGGCGCGGTGAGCTGCCGATCCACGACCGGCAGACCGACCGGATCGTCGGCGGTGCCGTCCTGCTGATCGCGATCGCGGTCAAGTGGCTGCTGCTGCCGCGGTACGGGCCGAACTATCAGATGATGCACCTGGATGTGCTGTCCGCGTGGCTGTTCGTGATCGGCATGTGCGTGCTGCTGTTCGGGCTGAGGGTCGCCTCCCGCTACTGGCCGGTGTGGCTGCTGCTGCTGGGCACCTCGCCGCTGGCCTACCGGGCGATGCTCGTGCAGCTCGGCGGCAGCAAGTTCGCCGCCGGGTTCCTGATGGTGCTGCTGGGTTCGATTGCGATCGCCGTCGCGGTCGGCCGCACCCGGCGCCGCGCGCTGATCGGGTTCTGCGCGACGATGCTGCTCGGCCTGGCGCTGCTGGTCGCGGTGACCACCCGCTATCCGGATGCGCGGATCGTCGTCGCGCAGATCGTGCCGTCGGCGGTGGCCGCGCTCGTCGTCGGCGCCGCGTTCTACCTGTACCGGTACCGGGGCCTGGCGCCGCGGACCCTGCCGCCGAACCCGGTGTCGCCGCGGGAGGCGGCCCGCTGTCTGCTGATGATCGTGCCCGCCACCGTCGTGCTGGCCGCGGCGCCGCTGCCCGATCAGCAGCTCACGCCCGTGTCGGTGGGGCCGCCGCCGAGCGGCACCGTCAGCCAGGTCGTCCCCACCGGCTGGTATCAGCTCGAATCCATCGACTACGACTGGCCGCGAAGATATTTCGGTTCCACGGCCCAGCTGCGACGGCAGATGATCCGCGCCGTCGAACCGCGCGCCGACTGGGACCGGCTCTCGCGCCCGCGGACCGTCGCCGTGCAGACCCTGCAGGTGCGGCGGGTGGGGGTGTTCGAGGTGTACCCCGTGCACACCATGTACGACCTCGGGCAGGCGCGGGTGAGCCCGAAGATCCGGGTGGATCTCGGCCGGGGTGTGCAGGCCGACTTCTTCACCGTCGTCGACGACGAGCTGCTGCTCACGTGGAGCCTGATGAGTTTCGTCTGGACACGCGGCGACGCCCTCGCGCAGCGGGTGAGCTTGCTGACCGTCGACAATCACGAGCTCGACGCCCCCTTCCCCCAGCCCACCCCGAACATGGCGTCGAATGCGAGCGCGCTGCTGTCGGTGTTCCTGCGCGGCCGGGCGTCGGTGGAGGACTCCGACCCCGAGTACAAGGACCTGGACATGCTCACCGAGGTGGGCCGTGAACTGGTGGAGGCGCAGTGGCGCGGAATCTAGTCGACGAGGAGTTCAAGGCCGCGGCGCTGCACGACGCGGTGTACGGGTTGCGGGAGAAGCGGCCGCTGTCGTCGGCGTCGGTGGCGTTCGTGCCGTGGCAGAAGTGGCTGACGCTGGGCCTGGTCGCCGTGGTGATCCTGGCGCTGGTGTTCGCGACGATCCCGACGCTGACCGTGCTCACGGCGGTGTGCACGGCCGGGTACATCGCCACGCTCGCCGACCGGTTGCTGCTGTTCTCCCGCGGTCTGGCGCGCGACGCGATCTTCACCGTCGACGACGACGTGGCCCGGGCCGTGCCCGAGCAGGATCTGCCGACGTACACGGTGCTGGTGCCGGCCTACAACGAGCCGGAGGTGGTGGGCGATCTGATCGCGGCGATGACCGCGATCGACTATCCGGCCGAGAAGCTGCAGGTGCTGTTGCTGCTCGAGGAGGACGACGCCGTCACCATCGCCGCGGCGCAGGAGGCCGGCCTCGGCGAGATCGTGGAGATCCTGCTGGTGCCGGCGGCGGATCCACGGACCAAACCGAAGGCGTGCAACTACGGGCTGCACTTCGCCACCGGCGACGTCGTCACCATCTTCGACGCCGAGGATCTACCGGAGCCGCTGCAGTTGCGGCGGGTGGCGGTGGCGTTCGACCGGCTCGGCGACGACGTCGCGTGCGTGCAGGCGAAGCTGGCGTTCCACAACGGAACCCAGAACATGCTCACCGGGTGGTTCACCGCCGACTACGCGCTGTGGTTCAACTTCGTGCTGCCCGGGCTCATGCGCTCGAATTCGCCCATCCCGCTGGGTGGTACGTCGAACCACATCCGACGCAGCGTGTTCGACGAGATCGGCGCGTGGGATCCGTACAACGTCACCGAGGATGCCGACCTCGGGGTGCGCATCGCCGAGTCGGGCTACCGTACGGCCGTATTGGACTCGACGACGCTCGAGGAAGCCAACAGCGATCCGATCAACTGGATACGGCAGCGTTCCCGCTGGTACAAGGGATATCTACAGACGTGGCTCGTGCACGTGCGCCGGCCCGTACAACTGTGGCGGGGTATCGGCACCGTCGGGATGCTCCGGTTCACCACCCTGCTCGCCGGGACGCCGATCATCGCGTGCCTGAACATGGTGTTCTGGCTGATCACCATCTCCTGGCTGCTGGGTCAGCCGTTCCTGGTCGAGGAGATCTTCCCCTGGTACGTGTACTTCCCCGCGCTGATCTCGCTGGTGTTCGGCAACTCGGCGGTGCTGTACATGAACCTGGTCGCGTGCCGGGAGACCGGCAACTCCGCGCTGTGGCTCGCGTGCCTGACGGTGCCGCTGTACTGGCTGATGATGTCGGTGGCCGCGATCAAGGGCACCTACCAGCTGATCCGCAATCCCTCCTACTGGGAGAAGACCTTCCACGGGCTGTCCTCATGAGGAGCAGCGCCGCCCGGGTGTTCTGGCTGTCCTGCCTGCTGTACGCGGCGGTGGGCCTGTACCTGGCGCTGGATGTCGCCTATTTCCAGGGTGATTCGCTCAGCCGCGTCGCGGCCGCGCGCAGCGCCCTGCACAGCCGCGACCCACACCTGGCGGCGATCGGATTCGTGTTCACTCCCCTGACGGCGCTGCTGCAGCTGCCGCTGGTGGCGCTGTCGGACTGGTGGCCGGCGCTGACCCGGTGGGGCATCACGGCGGTGGTGATGTCGGCGCCGTTCATGGCCGGGGCGGTCACCCAGGTGCACCTGTTCGCCCGCGACCGCGGGGCGTCGCCGTGGCTGGTGTGGACGGTGACGGTGCTGTTCGCCCTGAACCCGATGATCGTCTACTACGGCGCCAACGGCATGAGCGAGGCGCCGTTCCTGATGCTGCTGTGCTGGGCGACGCGCCGGCTGGTGCGGTGGATCAGCACCGACGACGTGCACGACCTCGCCGTCGCCGGGATCGCCGTGGGCCTGGCGTATCTGGCGCGGTACGACGCGCTCGCCGTCGGCGCGGCCGTCACCGTCCTCGTCGTCGCGGTGACGCGGTCGCGCACGGGCGGGTGGCGCCCGGCGCTGCTCGACGCGATCCTCGTCGCGTCACCGGTGGCGTTGTCGTTCCTGGTGTGGGCGGCGACGAGCTGGCTGATCACCGGCGAAGCGCTGCAGCAGTTCTCGTCGGCGTACGGCAACGCGGCGATCCTCGAGCAGAGCGGCGGCGGTTCGGCCGGGGGCCTGGCGGCGCTGGCGTTCTCCGTCGCCGAGATCCTGGTGCTGGGGCCGGCGCTGCCGCTGCTCGCGCCGGTGGTCGCGGTGCTGGCGTGGCGCCGCCGGGACTTCGAGCCGGTCGTGCCGTTCGTGGTGCTGGGGGCGGTGCTGGCGTTCGCGGCCCTGTCGTACTTCCGGGGCATGACGTTCCCGTTCCTGCGGTTCTATCTGGCCGCGGTGCCGCTGGCGGCGATGTGGGTGGTGCAGCTCGCGCCCCGTCGCGGGCAGCTGAAGGCACGCCGGCTCGGCGCCCACGCGACGGCGCGGCCGCAGGACCGCGACTCCCTCGCACCGGTCGGGGCGCTGGCGCTCGCGGTGTCGGTACCGATCACGTTCGTCGCGATGGGCGATGCGAACCTCTCGCAGGAGCAGCACGCGCTGCGCACCGTGCTGTTTCCCGACCCGGACGACACGTCGGAGCTGCGGGACCAGGAGAACCGGATCATCGCCTCGTTCGGCACGGAACGGCGCATCGCCGACTACCTCGACGGCCTCGACCTGCCCGACGGCTCGGTGGTGATGGACACCGTATACGGGTTCGCGGTGCTCACCGCGACCGACCGGCCGCAGCAGTTCGTCATCCCGTCCGACGCGGACTTCACCCGCATCCTCAACGATCCCGCCGCGAACGGCGTGCGTTATCTGCTGACCGTGCCGAACGAGGGCCGCGGCGTCTCGGACGCGGTGAACCGCCGCTACCCCACCGTTTTCGAGAACGGCGCCGACATCGCGACCCTCGATCTGGAGATCCCCAACGACGGTGACAACCAGCCGACCTGGCGTCTGTACCGGATCGGTTGACGCACCCGCGAGCCGCGTGCCACCATCGCTGCACCGACCCCGATAACGGGGCGACCCCGGCCGGTGCGCCAACACCGAACCGGGGTCTGGGCACAAGACAGTAGGAGCTGTCATGCACCGTGAGGTGGATTGTATCCACACGCCGATTCCCGGCGCGTATCCCCGTAAGTGGCCGCGTGCCACGCACCCCGACGTGGCGTCGTCTTCCGTCCTGACCTGCCCGCCGACGACCTGACCTGCACCCCGCCCCGCACCCGACCGCCGGGTCCGGGGCTGTCGGTGTTTCCCTGCGTGCGTGCGAGGGCCGTTCCGGTGACCGAGGCGCACGCGGTCACGTCGTTTTCCGTGCGGGTCCGACGCTAACCAACCGCATCCGGCAATCCACCGTCCCGGTGAACGGCACCGGGCACCCGATCGAGCACGGGTCGACACGTCCGACCGGGTCCAGCTCAGCCGCTTGCCTTTTCGGCAGGCGGCCAGACGTGCTGGCCGAGACGCGGTATCGGGGCATGGTCCGTGGGTTTGCTTGGGGAAGGGGCCGACGAGTCAGGGACCCGAAGGGTCTCCGACTGCTCTGCCGTCCCGGATTCTTCTCTGCCGGAACCGAGCACGCGCACTCGATCCGGCGACGTGCGCCCGGGCGCACAGCGCCTGGGATCAGCGCGGGCTGGGCGGCAGCTCGTGCAACGCGCGCACCAACGGGGCCAGCTCCGGGATCTCGCACGCCTCGCCGAGGGCGGCCTCGAGGGTGGCGTCGTGCGTCGGACGCGCACTGTCGAGCAGCTCGCGCCCGTCGGCGGTCAGTTCGGTGTAGATGCCGCGGCGATCGTCCTCACACAGGATCCGCGTGAGCAACCCGCGCTTCTCGAGACGATTGACCAGCCGGGTCGTCGCGCTGCTGCTCAGCGCGGCCGCACGGGCGAGCTGCGCCATCCGCATGTGCCAGCCGTCCTGCCGGCTCAGCGCATCGAGCACGGTGTACTCGACCACCGAGAGCTGGTGCTCCTGCTGGAGGGCGCGTTCGAGCTCGGTGTCGAGCGCCCCGTGCAGCGCTGCCAGCGTGCGCCACCCTTGCGCGCGGATCTCCACCGCGTCGTCCGCAATGCCCACGTCGCCTCCTCGCTTCCTGCCCTCACCGATACTACCCGCTTGCGCATGTATAGAGCGCGTGCAACTATTTATGAGGCGTCTGCAACTACTGCACACGCGCTCTATGCGCTGACGCGCAGATCTTCGAAAGGAACTCGACGTGCCTTCAGGCCTCATCGCCCTCGCCATGGGCGGATTCGGGATCGGCCTCACCGAATTCGTGATCATGGGACTGCTGCCGGAGGTCGCCGCGGACTTCGCCGTGAGCGAGTCCGTCGCCGGCTACCTCATCTCCGGGTACGCACTCTCGGTCGCCCTCGGCGCGATCCTGCTCACCGCCGCCCTCACCCGCTTCGACCGGAAACGGGCCCTGCTGTCCCTGATGGTGCTGTTCATCGTCGGCAACCTGCTGTCGGCCCTCGCCCCGTCGTACGAGGTCATGATGGGCGGACGCATCGTCGCGGCCCTGTGCCACGGCGCGTTCTTCGGCATCGGGTCCGTCGTGGCTGCGGACATGGTCGCACCTTCCAAGCGCGCCGGCGCCATCGCCATCATGTTCGCCGGCCTCACCATCGCCAACGTCCTCGGAGTCCCGTTCGGCACCCTGCTCGGGCAGCAACTGGGGTGGCGCTCGACCTTCTGGGCGATCACCGCGATCGGCGTGGTGGCACTCGCCGGCATCATCGCTCTCGTGCCGGCCACTCCCCCGGCCGCCACGCACGGCGGCCTGCGCGGCGAACTCCACGCGTTCCGCAACAAGCAGGTCTGGTTCTCGATCGCGCTGACCGTCCTCGGCTACGGCGGCATGTTCGGCGCCTTCACCTACATCGCCTTCACCCTGACCGAGGTCAGCGGCTTCGCGACGGCCAGCGTGCCGTGGCTGCTCATCGTCTTCGGCTCCGGCCTGTTCGTCGGAAACTACCTGGGCGGCAAGGCAGCCGATCGGGCCCTCACCCCGGCGCTGACCTGGATTCTCGCGCTGGTGACCGCCGTCCTGATCGTCTTCGCCGCGACCGCCGACAACCGAACCATGACGATCCTCTCGCTGTTCCTGATGGGCGCCTTCGGTTTTGCGACAGTCCCCGGTCTGCAGATGCGAATCATGAACTACGCCTCCGCCGCCCCCACCATGGCCTCCGGTGCCAACATCGCCGCCTTCAACGTGGGCAACGCCCTCGGTGCCTGGCTCGGCGGTCTGACCATCGCAGCCGGCCTGGGCTTCACCTCCCCGATCTGGATGGGTGCAGTCGTCACGGCCGCCGGCCTCGTCGTGCTGCTGATCGCCACGGCGATGGATCGGCCGAGGGCCGAAGCGCCGGCGGACTCGACGCTCGTGCGCATCTGACCCTCGTGCGCTGACCCCGCGTCCACCGGACCGCCGAAGCTCGCAGTTCGCGGTGGGCACGGGACGGGTACGCGACCGCCCATCCGCAATGCGGGGAGGGACTCGTAGCCGGTCATTCATGTTTCAGGCTCTGGAAGAACGACTCCGCCAGAGCGTTCTCGTAACTCCGCGCGGCCGCCGTCCAGCAGCAATGATTTGCGGGCCGCTCGAGTCGTGTATCGCGTAGTGCATCCGCAGCTCGCCTGGAGGTGTGTGGCCGATCAGTCGTGTTTCGCCTCGTAGCGCAGCAGGACCGTGCCACCCGGGAAGGTGCGGTTCTCCAACAGTCGCAGCGAGATCCATGACGGCAGTGTCGGGAAGAACGGGGTGCCGCCGCCCACGGCGATGGGGGCGACCACGAGCCGGTATTCGTCTACCAGTCCCGCCTGCACGATCGGTGCGGCCAGCGTCGCGCCGGCCACCTCCAGCGTCCCGTCGGTTTCGGCCTTCAGCTTCGTCACCACCTCGACCGGGTCACCGCGTTCCAGGCGAGAGTTCCAGTCGACGGACTCCAGGGTGCGCGAGAACACGACCTTGGGCATGTCGCGCCAGACACGGGCGAAGTCGACGATCAGAGGGGTGGCGTCCGGGGCCTCGTCGGCAGTCGGCCAGTACGCGGCCATCAGTTCGTAGAGCCGCCGCCCGTAGAACGACAGGGCGGTCTCCCGCTCGAAGTCGTTCCAGTACTGGTGTAGTTCTTCGCTCGGATCGGTCCAGTCGATGTTTCCTTGCGCATCGGCGATGTACCCGTCCACCGACACGTTGAAGCCATAGATGAGTTTGCCCATGCAGATCAGACTGCCCCGGAGGGCGAAACTCATCGCGACGCCGCACAAGTTATTGCCGAATCGTTGTGGACGGACGCGCGTCAGGCGGCCCCCTCCCACTTGCAGGCCGGAAGCACCGCCTCCGGTTCACGGCCGAACGATGCCGGAGTGGGCACCGGTGGCAGCGCCGGCTGACCGGAATCGACGAGATCGGGCTCTCGCTCGGTGTCAAGGGACTGGGGCGACCGGCTGTCGGAGTATGGTGCGCAGTCGGTCGGGCGCGGTCCTGCGGAAGTCGGTGAGATAGATCTCGTGATGCTTGCCGGTCAGGCGCAATTCGTTGTCCGGGATGAATTCTTCGTGAAGTTGCGCGAGTACGGCAGCTTCGTCGTCGAAGGGGCCGACGTGCAATGTCTGCACGCATCGGCCTTCGTGAAGCGTCTCGAGGCGGACGTCGTCGAGGCCCTGGGGGCGATTCCCGGCTCCGGCGCGTTCGACGGCCGCGGCGAACATCGCATGGTCGATCCAGTCCGGCGTCATTATCATCATGGTCCAGTCCCATCGTGATTTGTCCCGCGCCGCGGTAAACGAATCCATGTCGTCCGCCCACCACAATCCCTCGAGTGGCGGAACAACGTAGTCCTGGTCCAGATCGCGCTTGCTGGCAAACTTCAGCTTGTACGCCACGGGGTACAGAGCGCGGACTGCCCGGTCGAAGTCGGGAGAGGTATTGGGGTCGCCATGACCATCGATCATGAGGTATTGCATCGTCGGTACGTCGACCAGGCGGAACTTGCCCCGTCGTGCCTGATAGGCGTCGAGGGTCATCTTGAAATCAGTCTTCTCCGTCATTGGATACCTGGACTCGCGCTGCGAGCCACGTCCTTTCCGCCTCGAGCAGGCTGAGTGAGTACGAGAACATCTCGCGCGCGGGCCGCGGAAGATGCGGATCCGACCTCTGGACCGCGTGCAGCGCGGCGATTCGCGCGTCGATCTGGGCTGGTCGAGCGGTCTGAGAGTTGCGGCGTCAGGTGGAGAGAGTCACGGGGCAAGCTGCAACTGTTCCGGCGTGATGACGGTCAGGAGAATCTGCGTCGGTAGATCATGGCCGCTGCGGTGTACGAGGCGACCAGGATGCCGGCGCACCAGGCGAGGGCCACCCACAGGTCACCGGCCACCGGCTGGCCTGTGAGCAGGTCACGGACCGCGTTCACGATCGACGTCACGGGCTGGTTGTCGGCGAATGCCCGCACCGGGCCCGGCATCGACTCGGTGGGCACGAAGGCGGAGCTGACGAACGGCAGGAAGATGAGCGGGTAGGCAAATGCCCCCGCGCCGTCGACGGTGCTCGCCGACAGGCCGGCGATGACCGCGAGCCAGGTCAGCGCCAGCGTGAACAGGATGAGGATTACAGCGACCGTGAGCCATTCGAGGATGTTTGCCCCGGAACGGAACCCCATGAGGACGGCGAACCCGACGACGATGGCCAGTGCGGTCAGGTTGGCGACCAGGGAGGTCAGGACGTGTGACCACAACACCGAGGACCGGGAGATCGGCATCGACTGGAATCGTTCCACGATGCCGCCCTGCAGGTCGTTGAACAGTCGCACCGAGGTGTACGCGACGCCCGAGGCGACGGTGATGAGCAGGATGCCGGGCAGCAGGTAGCTCACGTACGCGGCTGTGCCCGTTCCGGCGCCGGTGTCGATGGCGCCGCCGAGGACGAACACGAACAGCAACATGATGGCCACCGGCGTGACCGCGGTCGTGATGATGGTGTCGGGGCTGCGGGTGATGTGGCGCAGGGATCGTCCGGTGAGGGCCGCGGTGTCGGAGACGACATGGGTGGTCATTTCGGCTCCTTTCCATCTGTGGCACTGGGCTTTTCGGCGCCGGCGCCGCCACCGACGATGCTGAGGAAGACCTCTTCGAGGGTGGGCTGCTTCTCGACGTATTCCACCTTCGAGGGGGGAAGCAGGCGCTTGAGTTCGGGGAGGGTGCCGTCGACGATGATCCGGCCCTCGTGCAGGATCGCGATCCGGTCGGCGAGCTGCTCGGCCTCCTCCAGGTACTGCGTGGTCAGGAGGACGGTCGTGCCCCTTGCGGTGAGGTCTCGAACGACCTGCCACACCTCCATGCGCGCTTGCGGATCGAGCCCGGTGGTGGGTTCGTCGAGGAACACGATCGGCGGGTTGCCGATGAGGCTCATCGCGATGTCGAGGCGCCGGCGCATGCCCCCCGAGTACGTCGAGACCTTTCGGTCCCCGGCTGCTGTCAGTGAGAAGCGCTCGAGCAGCTGGTCGGCCACCACCTTCGGATCGGGTAGATGGCGCAGTTTGGCGATCAGCACGAGGTTTTCCCGGCCGCTGAGAATCTCGTCCACGGCGGCGAACTGGCCGGTGAGGCTGATCGATTCGCGTACGTCGGCGGCGTCCTCGACCACGTCGAAGCCGGTGACGGCGGCTTGCCCGGCGTCCGGTTTCAGCAGCGTGGCGAGGATCTTCACGAGCGTGGTCTTGCCGGCGCCGTTCGAGCCGAGCAACGCGAAGATGCTGCCTGCCTCGACCTCGAAGTCGACGCCGCGCAACACGTGCAACTGCTCGTACGACTTCTCGACGCCCTTGACGCTGATGGCGGTGGTCATCGCTGCTCCTTGCGTTCGGCGTCCTCGATCGTCTTGGTGAGGCGAGCACGCTCCTTGTCGATCCACTGCGCGCCGGTGTAGGCCTGCGCGAACGTCTCGGCGAACTCGACGGGGTCTTCGCCGACGATCTTCCGGAGCGGAGTTCCGTCGGCCGCGGCGCGCTCCCACAAGTCGGCGGAGTCGCCGAGCATCGTCACGAGGGTGCCGCCGTCGGTGATGCCACCGTAGTAGGTGAGGTACCGCTGGAAGGCCTTCGCGGTGCTCGAGTAGGGTTCCGGCAGCTTCTCGATCCGGGCCTTGTACCGCTTGAACTGCTTCTTCTGCTCGAGTGATCCGGTGAGGAATTCGATCCATTTGGCGGCCATGATCACTTCTCTCCTTCGTGCAGCTGTTCGATACGTTCTGCGAGGAAGCTCCAGTTCCTCCAGAATTCGCTGAGTCGGTCTTGCCCCCGCGCGTTGAGGGTGTACACCTTGCGCGGCGGGCCCTTCTCGGATGGAACCTTTTCCACGTCGACGAGGTCACGCTGCTCGACCCGGACGAGTAGGGCGTAGACGGTGCCCTCCGCGATGTCCGTGAAGCCCTGCTCGCGTAGCTGTGTGGTGATCTCGTACCCGTAGGCGGGCCGTGTCGCGAGGATCGCGAGCACGATGCCCTCGAGGACTCCCTTGAGCATCTCGGTCGCCTGCTTGCCCATCACTCTCTCCCAGTACCTGGTGTCGCTGACTACCGGTAGAAAGTATCACTGGGTACCGGTAGGTGGCAACACTTAGTAGTGGGAGATTTTTCGACCCTGCCGGACACGGGGAACCTGCCAGTGGAGCCGAGGTCGAGGAGGTGAACTGTTGCGGCTCAGGACGATCGAGTGGATACAGGTCTCGCGCAGCCGGCCTGTGGCCCTGACGGGCACGTTCTTCGTCGGGAACGATCCGCGACGATTGGTCGACCTGCGAGGACGACAGGCACCGATCCGGCCGGATCTGACAGCCGGTGAGGTCGAGAGTGTTCCGATCAGGGGATCTGCGGGCGGAACTGCCGGGCCGTGGATATGGGTCGTGCATCCCGGGGGTGACTCGAGTGTCGAACCGAACCCCCTCAGCGATTGGTATTGCCTGCTGTCGGTGCTCGACCCGGTCACCTTTGCATCGAAGTGCCGTCTGGCTGTCTTCTCGCCGTACCCGGAGGTGTCGTACGACGGCGAAGGACGAATGTGGATCGTCGCAGGTGGGATGTGGCTGGTCGATCCATCATTACGGCATCCGGTTCAACGAGTACACCTCGATCAGCTCATCCAGCGGTAGCTGCCCGCCGATGACCGGGCTGACGATGGCCGCCAGACCACCCAGGACGGTGAGTCGCCCGTAATACCGCAGCAGTCGGGCACCGGAGTACAGATCACGGTCGGCGACCTGGGCGATGACGATGCCGACCGTGCCGGTCACCCCCTGCACCAGGCGCGCCGCGACGAGCGTCTCGATGCTCGGGCTCACCGCACACCACGCGGACGCCACCATGTAGGCGGCGACGCCGAGCAGCAGCGGGCGACGGCGGCCGAATCGGTCCGACAGCGGACCTGAGACGACCTGCCCGAGCGCGAGCCCGAGCAGGCACGCGGTGACGGTCAGCTGCGCCGCCGACGTGCTCGCCCCGAGGTCGGCGGTGAGCGCGGGCAGGACCGGCAGGTACAGGTCCATCGAGATCGGGCCGAAGACGGTGAGCAGGCTGAGCACGATCCCCAGCGCCCGGCCTGGGGGCGGGATTCGAGGCGCGGGCGACCGGAGGTCAGGGGCGGAGCAGCACCTTGATCGCGCGCCGCTCGTCCATGGCCTTGTACCCGTCGGCGGCCTGCCCGAGCGGCAGCTCGAGATCGAACACCTTGCCCGGGTTGATCTTTCGATTCCAGATCAGGTCGATCAGCTCGGGCAGGTACTGCCGGACTGGTGCCGGACCACCGTGCAGGTGCACGTGGGAGAAGAACAGCTCGTCACCGGGCAGCTGCACGTCGTGGGCGACACCGACGTACCCGACGTGTCCGCCGGGCCGAGTGGACCGGATGGCCTGCATCATCGACTCCTGGGTGCCGACGGCCTCGATCACCGAGTGCGCCCCCAGCCCGCCGGTGAGCTCCTTGATCCGGGCGACGCCCGCGTCGCCGCGCTCGACGACGATGTCGGTGGCACCGAACTCGCGGGCCAGCCGCTGGCGCGGTTCGTGGCGGCTCATCGCGATGATCCGTTCGGCGCCGAGTTGCCTGGCCGCGAGCACCGCGAGCAGGCCGACGGCGCCGTCGCCGACGACCGCGACGGTCTTGCCCGGTCCGGCTTCGGCGGCGACCGCACCGAACCATCCGGTGCCGAGGACGTCCGAGGCAGCCAGCAAGGACGGGATCAGGTCGGGGTCGGGCATCCCGGGCGTGGCCACCAGCGTGCCGTCCGCGAGCGGAACCCGCAGGAACTCGGCCTGGGAACCGAGGCTGCCCATGATCACCCGGTGGACGCACGAGCTCTGGTAGCCGGCGCGGCAGATCTCGCAGGTGTTGTCGGACGCGAAGAACGACCCGACGACGAAGTCGCCGACCTTGATATCGGCGACGTCCCCGCCGATCTCCTCGACGATGCCGACGTACTCGTGGCCCATGGGGATCGGGCCGTCGTAGGTCTCGACCCCGCGGTAGGGCCACAGGTCCGAGCCACACACACAGCTCGCGGACAGTCTGATGATCGCGTCGGTGGGTTCGACGAGGGACGGAAGGTCGCGTTCCTCGACACGGACGTCGCCGGGGGCGTGCAGGACTGCTCCTCGCATGACGGTGCTCCTTGATGTTCGAACTCGATGTCCGGCATGTCTCCGGCCCGCGTTCCATGGAACCCCGCGCACCGTCCGAACGGGAGGTCGCGTTCATGGGGGGTACAACTGCAACCTCCCTCGGCGACGCACCGGACCTGAGTCGCACCAGGTCGGCCGATTCTCGGAACCGATCCGGCATTGTGTTGGTGACAGCGGTGCGGGTTCGGGAAATGACACGCTTGCTGTATGACTACGACTCGTCGTGCCCGAACACGACAGCACAACGACCCTGCCGCCTCCCGGCTCAGTTCTGCATGAGGATCTGCTGTTCTTTGACCAGGGGGTATGCCGCGAGGGCGCTTCCGTCGAGATCTTCTCTGTGCATATCCACGCCGGTGACCTGACTGTTCTCGTAGGTCCGGTAGTAGTAGACGCCCTTGCTCGTATTGCAGCACGACGAGTAGATGGTGATCTCGTACTTGTCGTCGAGCCGAACACATCCCCGCTGTTGTTCCACGGAGCCGAGAATATGGAAGAACTGACTGATCGCCTCGGATTCCGACTCGCCCGATACCGAATTCACTTTGGTGAAGGCAGCTTTGACGAAACGCGACATCGAGGACAGATCTCCGGGCAATCCCACAGCACCGAGTCCGCGACTGTAGGTGTCGAAGGGTATCTCTTTCGAGAATCGCGGTTCCGGCGGATCGACGGACAGACTCATGTAGTTGTTGATGTTGAACAACTGGATATCGAATGTCGGGTTGTTGGTGAGGACCTGGATCGGATTGTCGTGGACTTTCAGGCCCTCTCGGACCGACTCGACAGAGATGGATTCGTTCCGGTCGGAGATGATCCAGTGCAGCGGGGAAGGTGGGAACTCTTCGCTGAACGCGAGGTCGACGATGCGCACGTCTGCCAGTGCGTCTCGAACCTGAGCCACGGTCTCGAACTGTCCCAGGACCCAGGGAATGAACTCGAACGACGCGATATTGGTCCCGTCCTCCGAGACGGGCTTGTAGTCGGCATTGTCGGGGAAATTCAGCCCCGCCATGCTCAGGCCCTTCTCGTTGGTCGCGTCGTAGTAAAGCGGGTAACCATCGGCCACGGTTGCCATACCGATCATGGCGTGATGCGTCCTCTGCGCAGGCACCCTGCGGAACTCGAACGGGAAGTTACGCGGCGTGACCGTCACCGATTCCCTGTACGAATACTCGAGGTCGAGGTTCCGGCCGAAGTAGTGGTCCTTGGCGGTGTAGTTGGCGGCTGTGCACATACGGCTCCTCCGGACAATCTCGACCCACGGTATCGGCATCTGCGCGCAAGTTCAGGATGTCTGATTCTGCGAGTTTCTTCCAGTATGTCAGCGCGGCGCTGCCAGGAAGTCACAATCGCCGGGCACGAACACACCGCCGTCGATCCGCGCACCGACGATGCCGTGAGCATCCTCGATTCCCTCGAGATCCCGAATCCCAGATCGGGGTCGGCACACTGAATTGGTGCAACTCGAGCGCGCACCGCCCGCACGGGAGGTCGCGTTCATGGGGGTACAACTGCAACCTCCCTCCGCGACACACCGGACGTACCGTGGACGGCGTGGACAATCGCGCCGACATCCGGAGCTTCCTCACCACCCGGCGGGCCCGGCTGACCCCGCAGCAGGTCGGGCTACCCGCCGGCGGCGGCCGCCGGCGGGTCCCCGGGCTGCGACGCGAGGAGGTCGCCGTGCTGGCCGGGGTGAGCACCGAGTGGTACACCCGCCTGGAGAAGGGGCACATCGGCGGCGTCTCCGAAGACGTCCTCGAGGCGGTCGCCCGGGCACTGCAACTCGACGAGGCCGAACGCACCTACCTGTTCGACCTCGCCCGCGCCGCCCGGCCCACCCACCGCGCACCCCGCGCCCGCAAACAGGCTCAGGTGCGGCCGAGGGTGCAGTGGATGCTCGATTCGATGACCGCCTCCGCCGCGTTCGTCCGCAACGGACGCATGGACATCCTCGCCACCAACGCGCTCGGCCGCGCGCTGTATTCGCCGCTGTTCACCGACGACCGCAGACCCGCCAACATCGCCCGGTTCCAGTTCCTCGACCCCGGCGCCCAGGACTACTTCCCGGACTGGGACGGCGCCGCCAACGTCACCGTCGCACTGCTGCGCGCCGAAGCCGGCCGCGACCCCCACAACAAGGACCTGCGCCACCTCGTCGGCGAACTGTCCACGCTCAGCGAGGAATTCCGCACCCGGTGGGCGGCCCACAATGTCCGCATCCACCACGCCGGGAGCAAGCAGTTCAACCATCCCGTGGTCGGGCCGCTCGACCTCGTCTACCACTCCCTCGACCTGGCCGCGGACGACGACTGGGTCCTGGACCTGACCATTTACACCGCCGAACCCGCAACCGCATCCGAGGACCGGCTCAAGGTTCTCGCCATCTGGGCCGCCACGCACCTCCCGGCGACCGAAGCATCCAGCTGACCCGAGCCGTCGCGTCGAGTGCGTCGCCTTGTCTCACCGCTCGACGGTGAACGTCGACTCCGCGCTCAGACCGGTGACGACATCCTGCAGCCGCAGCGTGTACTGGCCCGGGGTGGTTACCCGAAACTTCGTCAGTCCACCGAACGACGACGCGTACCCGTCGGAGCAGCGGGCAGACTTGTGGTCCTCGTGACGCTCCCCCTCCGGCCCGGTGAGGGTGACGGTGATCTGGCAGTGCTCCCCGCCGTACCGTTCGTCGCCGGTACGGGCCGACCACCCGTACGACACTTCGACGGCCGGGTCCGCACCGGTCGACAGTTGATACAGGTACGGTCCGATCTTGCGGCCCGCGCGGACCGGTTCGGTCATCTGGTTGTCGAGTTCGAAGCGGTCGATGGCGTACACCTCCTCGGGCACGTCCGACATGTCCACCGCATCGCCGCCGCGGGCGCGGAGGACGACCGTCGCCGAGTTGCGGCCGGTGAATTCGCCGCCCAGCCCCTCCACCATGGACCCCAGCAAGCCGGCGCTCTTCGGCAGCGAGCCGATCCCGGTGACGAAGCTGCCCAACGCCTCCCGCGCGGTGCCGGCCGGCGAGAAGCTGGGTGATTTGACGGCCCACCCACCGGCGGTGGTGGTGCACTCGATCGCCTTGCGGCTCAGGTCCCCTGCCTCCCGGTCGCTCGCCGACACGATGCCTTCCATCGTGATCGGATCGCCCATGCAGTCCAAGGTGGCGACGATGTCGCCGGGGTTGGTCATGTCGAGCAGTGTGTTCCCGCCCCACACCATCGACAGGCCGTGCGCGGCAGCGTCGACCAGCGACATCGCGGCGTGCACGCGCAGGTCGATCGTCCGTGGCACGTCGGAAGTGTCGTACACCAGATCGGTGACGCCCCGCGGGTGCAGCAGAGCACCGTCGCCGACGTCGGACGCGAGGATCGATCCGTAGACGATCGAGCTGCCGGCTGCGCCCACCGACAGTTCGGTGGTCTCCGCCCGCTCCGTGGGCGGCGGCGTCGACCGGGCGATCCAGCCGAGGGAAGAGTTCGAGTGCAGCGACACCACGAGCTTGCCGTCCTCCTCGGCCAGGCAGGGGTAGACGACTTTCTCACCTGGGGTGATCGCATCGTAGGTGACGTCGCCGATCGTCACCGGTTCACCGTGGCACGCCGGTTCGTCGATCGACGTGCCGAAGAAGCCCTCCACGTTTTCCTCGACGGTCTGCCGCATGTCGGAGAAGTCGACGACTCCGCCGCGGAACTCCGACAGGTGAGTCGTCTCGGCGGAGAGTGTTCGGGTTGCCTCGTCCCACGTTGCGGGCAGCAGCTCGGAGACGTCCGGGTTGCGGTCACTGCGCGCGACCACCACGGGCTGCTGATCGTCGGTCAGATCGTCGAACGTGTCCTCACCGTCCGGGATCCGGAACCGGACGGTGAGCGCCGACTCGGGCTGCTGCCCGCCTCCGAGGGTGATCGACGCGGCAGGCCGGCTCAAACGCAGTGCCGCGCCGTCGCCGGTGTCGACGGGGTCGAGCGGATCGACGACCAGCTCGGTGCCGACCGGCGCCACCCCCGCTCTCCCCTCGACCGTGACCGCCCCCTCCGGTAGTTGCACCGTGAGCTCGACCCCGCCGGCCTCCACCGGCGCCGACGCGAGGTGCGCCGGTGCGGAATCGGGTGCCGCCGGTTCGGACGGCGGCGACTCGGTGGAGCATGCCGACATCGACACGGCCAGGACCGTCGCCACCGACCATAATCCCTGGGATCGCCTCATACCGCAGTTCCTCCCCTTCACCGGAGCACCGCGGCCGCGGGCTCGCCGTCGCGCGGGTCTCGGACGTATCCGTTTGGCGGACACTTCTGTTCGAACGACCCGACGCGCGGTGGCTCGATGTTAGATGACGGCTGGGCGCACGTCGGCGCACTCGCGGGACGACACGGCACATTTCAGCGGCTCCGTGCCGGGAAGCACACCCCGCACCGGATCGCCGGGCCGCTGTCGGATCGGGGACGTCTCATTCACCCCTCGAACACCTCGTACTTGTTCTGACAAATATTTCCCGTGCCCGAAATGGCGGTCATCCGGTAGCCCGCGGCACTCACCGGGAGACCCTCGGGGAACATCTTCTTCATGACATCCCCTACAGGGACCCTGTTGAAATCCCAGCACCCCGCCTTGTTTTGCCCCAAGAAGGGATTATCCCAGAAGATCTGCGCCCAACACTGAGGGTCCGAGCCATTGATGCTGTATGTCAGCCACCCTTTTGTTCCTGTCATGAAGCCCTTGTCTCTCACCGAGAACAGGGAGGCTTCTCCTGGCGGAACCATCTGATCCGGCGGTTCTGCCCATCCGCCGTGGTCGAATGAAGTCCAGGCAATTTCGAGCTCATGCGACGTGTGATTTGCAACTGCGATAGCGACGCCCCGGTCGCCGTCCAGGACGCCGTAAACGGTTCTCAGCGACTCCGCCATCTGCTTGATCGCAACTGCCACAGCCGCGATTGCCACGATACTCATTGGATTTTTCCTTCCGGGTCCGAGCCTAGGTGTCGACTGCAGGGTCGAATATCCATGTAGTCGCGCGTCTCTCCGATATCGATCCTCGGGCCCGAAGTCCACCGATGTCGATCCCACGTCTGAGGGATTGCGGTCCGGGCTGACATAGTTCGCACGGCTCGGCAGACGACAAGGTCCATCCGCCGTGAAGTAGCCGGACCACTGCAGGAAGGGTGCGGGCTCGCCAGGACGACCGGTCAGGAACGAAAGGCGCCCGCTGTCGAGCACATTTCCGCTCGGATCAGCTGAATTCGGCTCCGGCATAGCCTCTTCGACCCTGAGAGGTCGATGGCCAGGACTCGACCAACTGCTCGACGGCCCAGGTCAGCGGCTCCCGTGTCGCGCCAGCACGTCACGCACCGGATCGCCGGGACCGATGTCGTAGGTGCACTGGTCGCCGCGGGGGTCGGGCACGAACGCCCACAGCAGCGCACCGGCGGTACCGGCCTCGCGGTAGCCGGTCAGCGCCTCGTCCACCCGCTGGGCACGCTCGATGAGCGACAGGCAACTGCCGGCTTCGATGCCGAGTTCGGCCACCAGGATCGGCTTGGTCACCTGGCCGAGGCGCACCGGCAGCCACGCCGCGTCGTCGTAGTCGTGGTACTGCAGCACGTCGAGGTAGGGCGACTGTGCGAGCTGCGCGTAGCCGTCCCCGGCGCTGCCGCACTGATCCCCGCCGATCAGGCCGAGGGTGATCGGGTGCCGCGGATCGGTCTCGCGCACGATGCGGCCGACCGCATCGATCCACGACCGCAGCAGCTGCGCCGAGTCGGCCGGGCACGAACGTCGCGGCAGGCTGCACGCCTCGTCGCCGCACACGCCCGGCTCGGGCTCACCCAGCAGGTCCCATGCGGCGAGCGCGGGTGAGACCCGCCATCGGTCCACGGCCAGCCGCACCCAGTCCGCGAAGCTCACCGCGTACGGCGCCCGGCGTACGGTCCAGCCGTGCTCGTACCAGGCGCGATCCTTGTACAGCTCGTTGCCGCACGCGCCGTCCTGCGGGGACAGCACCGGCATCACCAGCTGCCCGTTCCGTTCCGCGGCGGCGAACACGGCGTCGATCGCGGAGAAGTCCAGCGTCCCTGTGACCCGGTTCAGCGCGAGCGCCTGGAAGGCGTTGAACCGGGTCAGCGATGTCGGGGGCAGGGACGAGAAGTACGCATCCAGATCCACCTGCGCGCCGCAGCCGCCGTTGACGTCCCAGTCGGAGGCGAGCTGGTACGCGTTGAGCCCGGCCGGCCACCACGGTTTTCCGTCCAGGGTCAGGCCGCGGTGGTCGACGGCGACGCGCGGCGGTGGCGGCGGCTCCGGCGACTCGGACGGCGGTGGTGGCGCGCACGCGGTCGCCGCGATCAGGCAGGCGACGACCACGGCTGCGCGCATGCGCGAACGGTAGTCGCTTGCCGACCCGACAGGAAGCCCGTCCGCTGTGTCGACGGCAGGTGAAGACCGGTTCGGGTCCACTTGCCGCGCGCGCCGTCCGCCAGTGGTCGAAACAGAGCTCTGCAATCCGGCACTCGCCACGCACGAAGTCGAAGTCCATAAGTAGCATTAGTGCTACCATCGGGTATGGAGAGTGTGGGGTTGAAGGAACTGCGCCAGCACGCCAGCGACTACGTCAAGCGTGCCGAAGCGGGAGAGACGATGCTGATCACAGTCGCCGGCCGCCCGAGTGCGATCCTCGGCCCGGCCGGACGGAAGACGTGGTGTGCCTTCGACGAGGTCGCCGGCATCTTTCGAACCGACACCGATCCGACGTGGGAGGCAGACCGCAACCTGATCGACGACCCGATCGCGGACCCGTGGGCATCGCGGTGAGGACGGTACTCGATACGAGCATCCTGATCGCGAGGGATGTTCCGCCCATTGACGGCGAGGTCGCGATCAGCGCCGTGAGTCTGGCGGAACTGCACTTCGGAGTCCTGGTCGCGACCACCGCGCAGCAGCGCGCTCAGCGGTTGCAGCGCCTGGTCGCCGTGGAGCGCGCGTTCGAGCCACTCCCTGTCGACGCCAGTGTCGCTCGAAGTTACGGACAGCTTGCCGCGGCCGTGCACGCGTACGGTCGCAAACCTCGGCCTCGAGCACTCGATCTGGTGATTGCCGCCACCGCGCACGCGAACAACGCCCGACTCGTCACCCGCAACGCGGACGATCTCCGCGGCATCGAACACCTACTGGAGGTCGACACCATCTGAAGGACAACCTGCGATCGCTGCAGGCTCCGATCACCGGGACTCGCTCAGTTCAGGAAGCTCCTCAGGCATGCCGGCGTGCTGCAGCGACGAGGACGAGACCGACACCGGCGTCGGGGGATTGTGGAGTTCGAGTCGACAGCGCGACCGATGCGGCAACATGTCGATCATGTGTTCCGATGTGGCGGCGAACCTGCTCGACACCGTGCCGGGCCGCATGCTCGTCCAGTGGTACCTGCGCGCCTACCGCACTGCGGATCCACAGCCGTCCGTCACCGAGTTCGTCGAGGCCGACTCGCTCGAGGACTTCGTCGAGAATGCGCTGCGGATCGTCGGCGAGTACCTCTACGGCAACGGCGCCAACGAGATCCTGGATCTGCCCGTCACCTCCCCCACCGTCCGTGAGATGAGCGAGGCGATCTGCGACGCCCTGCGTGCGTCGAGCCGCGACACGCTGGTCAACCCGCAGGTGCATCAGGGCGCCGTCACCGAACTGAGCGTGCCGCGGGTGCGCAACCGCGCGCGGCCCGGGGCGCTGCCCGACGGCGCGTTCTGGACCGCGACGCCCCTCGACGACGGGACGTCCGACACGTGGGGCGCCAGCGGCGAGAACCTGCGCAGCGCGACCGACCCCGCCCGCTACACGGTGCACTTCGACCCGGACGTCGCGCGGATCGTCCGGATCGACACCGCCGACGACTGGGCCGAGCTGATCGCCGCGCACCCGTTCGAATACCGAGGGGCGCACGTCCCGGACTGGCCGTCGATCGCCGAGCGGTGGGACGCCGTGCACCTGTCTGCGCTCGGCCTGCTGTGCGCCCATCCGCGGCTGTCGGAGGTGCCGTACGACCGGTACGAGGCGGGCGGCTACCGACACAGCCAGTCCGGGCCGTGGCCCGGCGTCGGGGACTGGTCGACGGTGAGCACCGCGTGGCTGCGGATCCCCGAGCGGTTCGAGATCCGTCCCACCGACCCGGTCAGGCGACGAGAACCGGGGTGACGGGCTTCGACCGACAAGACGACGGCCACTCCCCGCGCTCGCCCGACCAGACCTGGCGGCCGTCAACGCAAATCGAGATGTAGCCGCAGTGCTTCCTCGAGCGCTGCGAGAGTTCTCGCCCCGAGCCTTCCGACAGGTTCGGTGTCCAGGCGACGCACGGACACCGAACGTACCTGTTCTGCCTGAGCTTTCGCTGCTCTGGTCAGCCCTGACTCGTCGGGTTCCACGAGTACCTGGAACGGAAAGACGTGTGAGGTGTTGGTGGTCAGAGGAACGACGGTGACCACTCCTCTGCCCAGATTCTCGGCGGTCGCGTTGGCGCGGTCGTTGCTCACGACCACTGCCGGCCGGCGCTCGGCCGCTTCGCTACCCTGCGCCGGGTCCGGATCGACCCAGTGGATCTGCGCTCGGCGGATCATTCGATGTCGGCCGTGGTGACATCCCACGCGTCCTCTGTGTCGAGCTCGGCAAAGGCCGTGGCGTAGTCCCGTTCGAGTCCGGCTGCCGCGAGCAGGCGGACAGCGACCCGGACTCCCGCCGACCGGCCGCGGAGCCCATGATCCCGGATGTACTCGTCGAGGACGTGGGCATCCTCGTCCGGGAGACTGATCGTGAACTTGACGGTCATACTGCAAGCATGACCGAAGTATGACCTTTGCCCAGGATGCGATCCGCGGAGTCGGGTGCGATCAGTCGGGGCCGCGCAGGACGTGTCCCCGCGGCTCCGGCATGGACGCGAGGCCGCGCGGCCCCGAGATCGGAAAGCACCCCGTCGCGCGACTGTGAGGAACTGAAAAGAACTCGCGGCCGCCGCAGGCCGGCATCTACGCTCGGCGCGATGACCGAGATCCGCCCTGCCGAACCCACCGACGTCGACCGCGCGACCCGCACCCTGGTGCGCGCCTTCGCGGACTATCCCTTCACCCGCCACACCGTCGACGCCCGCGACCACCTGCACCGCGTCGAGGAGTTGCAGCGGTTGTACCTGACCGAGATCGGTCTGCGCTGCGGGCGAGTGTGGGTGTCCGACGACGCCACGGCCGTCGCCGTGTGGATCACGCCCGAATCCACCGATACCCCAGAAGCTTTCGCACGCATCGCCGCGCGCGTCTCCGAGCTGTCCGGCGATCGGGCCGACGCGGCGACGGCCGCGGACGAGGCGCTGGCCCCGCTGCGGCCCAGCGAGCCGGCGTGGTTCCTCGCGACCGTCGCCGTCGATCCGGACCGGCAGGGCTCGGGCCTGGGCGGCGCGGTCCTCGCCCCCGGCCTCCGGGAGGCCCGCGAGGCGGGGGTACCGGCGTATCTCGAGACCTCGTCGGAGCGGAACGTCGCGTTCTACCGCAGGCTCGGGTTCGACGTCGTCGGCGCCGTGGATCTGCCCGGCGACGGGCCGCGCACATGGGCGATGATGCGCGAGTAACGTCCCGTCACGCGAATCCCGTTCGCTTCGACGCTTCCGTCGGCAACGACACCAGTTGCGCCTTCTCCGGCTCGGCGGGCACGAGCGGCTGCAGCGGCAACGCGACGTCCGGGGCGGTCACCGTCGCCAGGTGCTGCAGCATCACGCCCTCGCGCAGTACCCACGGACTCACGTCGAGCAGATCGACGTCGGGCGAGATGCCGCGCAGCCTCGCCCGGTCACGTGTCGGCAGCTGCGTCAGCCGCCGTCCCGCCCAGCGGTGCACGTCGCTGCGGCGCAGGGTGCGACGCACGAACGGACCGCGCCGCTGAGGTGCTCCGCCCGTGAGACAGGCCAGCTGCTCGGAGGCATGCGGCTTCCCGCCGATAGCCACCATCGAATGCGAAATCGACACGAGAGTGTGCCCATCGGTCTGATTCGCCGACGTCACCGCTGAGCAGGGACGCTGCCGACTAGGCTCGACGCCGTGAGCGTGCGTGCAGGAATCGTCGTAACCGGGACCGAGGTGCTGACCGGGAGGATTGCCGACCAGAACGGACCGTGGTTGTCTCGTCAGCTCCTGACACTCGGCGTCGACGTCGCCCACATCACGATCTGCGGCGACCGGCCCGCCGACCTGATCGCACAACTGCGCTTCCTCGCCGACCAGGGCGTCGACCTCATCGTCACCAGCGGTGGGCTCGGCCCCACCGCCGACGACCTCACCGTCGCTACCGTCGCCGAGTTCTGTCATCGTGACCTGCTGCTCGACCCCGAACTCGAGGAACACATCGCGGGTGTCATCCGCCGCTACCGCCCGGACACCCCGGATCTCGACAAAGGGCCGACGCGTACCGGGATCCGCAAACAGGCGCGGGTCCCCACCGGTGCCACCGCCCTACCGCCGACCGGCACAGCACCGGGCGTGGTGATCCCCGCAGTAGCCGGTGACCGGCCGGTCCCGACCATCGTCGTCCTCCCCGGGCCGCCCGGTGAGTTGCAGGCGATGTGGCCGAGCGCGATCACCTCACCTGCGGTGGCCGAGGTGCTGACCCGAGCCGACGACATGCAGCAGGAGACCGTGCGCGCCTACGGACTGCACGAGGCGCAACTCGCCGAGACACTGCGCCGGGCCGAAGCAGAGATCGCCGGCCTGGATCGACTCGAGATCACCACCTGTCTTCGACACGGTGAACTCGACATGGTGACCCGATTCGCTTCCGGCGACGCGGACGTCTATCGCCGTCTTCTCGATGTTCTCGCCGAACACCATGGACACAAGATCTTCTCGACCGACGGCTCCACCATCGACGACCGGCTGATCGACGCCCTCGACGGCCGGCTGATCGCGACTGCGGAGTCGTGCACCGGCGGGCTCATCGCTGCGCGTCTCACCGCCCGCCCCGGTTCGTCGGCCTATGTCATGGGCGGGGTCGTCTCGTACTCCAACGACGCGAAGTCCGATCTGATCGATGTACCGGCCGAGATGATCGCCACGCACGGTGCAGTGAGCGAGCAGGTCGCCGCAGCGATGGCCGAGGGCGCCCGACGCCGTCTCGGGGCCGACGTCGCGGTCTCCACCACCGGGATCGCCGGTCCCGACGGTGGCACCGAAACCAAGCCGGTGGGCACAGTCTGCTTCGGCGTCGCGATCGACGGACGGCCGACGTACACCGTCACCCGCCGCTTCCCCGGGGACCGCGAACGGGTCCGAACCCTCACCACCACGGCCGCACTGCATCTGGTTGTCGCACAACTCGAACGAGGTTGAACCAGCACCCGAACCACCGTTCACTGCGGCCAGGGCGGCAGCAGCCGACGCGTCAGGTTGCCCACGAGAGTGCGCAGCACACTGTCGGCGAACACGAAACCGCGTGGCACCTGACAAAGTCAGCCCCTTCCGTCTGGTGTCTCGGCCTCGACTCCACAGGACACGAGGATCACCGTCGATGCCGATTCCGACAACATTGCCGGGCCGGATCCCGCCGGAGGCGAATTCGGTCGACACGTGAGCCATCCCCGGTAGTGCATCGACCTCGAGACACCAGCGGTATCACGATGGTGGCCGTGCGCTGGGTGTGATGTCCCCAGGGAGGTTGGGTGGTCGGCTCCGCGTAGTACCCCGCCAGCGGGACAACCCGCCCACTCGGCGCGCCTGTCTGAGAACCTGGAGTGCATGGCTGCCCCCACAGCAACTTCCACCGCGCCCAGGAACATGGCATGGATCCCCGGCGGGACATTCTGGATGGGGTCGGAGGAGTTCTATCCCGAGGAGCGTCCCGTGCACCAGGTCCGGGTCGACGGGTTCTTCATGGACGAGCATCCGGTGACCGTCGCCGAGTTCCGGCGGTTCGTGAAGGACACCGGGCACGTCACCACCGCCGAGACGGCACCCGATCCGCGGGACTACCCCGACGCGGAACCCGAGCTGCTGGTGCCGGGGTCGCTGGTCTTCGTGCCACCGCCAGGTCCGGTGCCGCTCGACGACTACCGCCGCTGGTGGGCGTGGACGCCGGGCGCGCAGTGGCGGCACCCGGAAGGGCCCGGCAGCACCGTGGCGGGACGCGACCGTCACCCGGTCACGCACGTGTCGCACTTCGATGCGCTCGCCTACGCGCAGTGGGCCGGCAAGGAGCTGCCGACCGAGGCGGAATGGGAGTTCGCCGCGCGCGGTGGCCTGGATCGGGCGCGGTTCGTGTGGGGCGACGAGTTCGCTCCCCACGGCCGCTACCGCGCCAACACCTGGCAGGGCCGCTTCCCGTGGGAGAACACCGGCGAGGACGGCTTCGTGGGGACCTCGCCCGTCGGCTCCTACCGTCCCAACGGCTACGGACTGGTCGACATGGCCGGCAACGTGTGGGAGTGGACGGCGGACCACTACACCGCGCACCACGGCGCCGACGGTCGGGACACCGCCCCCGCGCACGCCTGCTGCATCCCCAGCAATCCCCGTACGGGTGCCGGCGACGAGTCCGGCCCGTACCCGCGGCGCGTGATCAAGGGTGGCTCGCACCTGTGCGCGCCGAACTACTGCCTCCGCTACCGTCCGGCGGCGCGGCAGGGCGAGTCGGTCGAGACGTCGACGTGCCACATCGGTTTCCGCTGCATCGTGCGCCCGGACAGGTGACGAGGCCGACGACCGCCGCCGGGTCGCGCTCGCCACCCACTGACCGGTCGACTGCGCAGTTGTCGTGACGACACCCCGATGCGGGCAACGACAACTGCGCAGTCACGGACGACCGATGTTCAGCGAGCGGCGCCTCCCCGCGGCTCCCGGCCGTGATCCAGAACGCCAGCACCGCACCGGCGAGCGCGGCGACGGCAGCCACGAGGAACGCGACGAAGAACCCGCGGCTGTCGTAGACGATTCCCGTCCCGTCCGCTGTCACCACGTGCCGGGTCAGTGCTCACCGCGTTCGCGCACTCGGCGAAGTTCCCGCTCGTACTGTGGGTGCTGCTGTTAGGAATCGGTATGGGCATCGCGACCGCGTCCATCCTGTGTTTCTCTTCACGGTCCGCCGCCGAGCTGTTAGAGTCACCACAATCATTGATTGATCGCTTGATCAGTAAAGGACCCTCTGTCGCAGTGGGAGGCATAGTGACGACGCACAACGATGTGCCGGTGGCGGTGATCGATCGCGCTGCCCGGCTGCTCGAGGCGTTCCGCGACAGCGAACGGCTCACCCTGGCCGAGCTCACCCGCTTGACGGGCATGCCCCGCTCGTCCACGCACCGGTTACTGAACCAGCTCGTCGAGATCGGCTGGGTCCGACGGGACGCACCCGCGTACTCGCTGGGCACGAAGATGCTCGAGCTCGGCTCCCTCGTCCAGCACAACGACGCCCTCCACCGAGCCGCACTACCCGTCATGCACGAGTTGCACGGCCGCACCGGCCTCGTCGTCCACCTGGCGGTCCTCACGGGCACCGAGGTGCTGTACCTGGAGAAGGTCGGCGGACCCTACTCGATGCGCATCCCCTCCCGCGTGGGTGGCCGGCAGCCGGCACACTGCACGGCACTGGGCAAAGCCCTTCTCGCACAAGGGCAATACGATGTGGAAGCGCTCTTCGCCGATCATCCCCTCCCCGCCCGGACCCCGCACAGCGTCACCGACCCGGGCCGGTTGCGCAGCGAACTCGCCCGCATGCGCGAGCAGCACGTCGCGCACGAACGCGACGAGGCCGCGCCCGGCGTCTCCTGTGTCGCGGCGCCGATCGGACCGGCCGGCAAGTGCGTCGGAGCACTCTCCCTCAGCGGTCCGTCTGCATCGATCCGCGCCACCGCCCTGGCCGCCCCGGTGCGCGTGGCCGCACTGACCACGTGGCGGCGCTTCACCCACCTGCGTGCCGGAAACGCCCGGACTGCGGTGTGACACCGCATTGATCGATTGATCAATAGATGTGGCACAATGGACCGGCCGACGACCGAGTCCCGAGGAGTGCCATGGATCCGCACGAGCGCCGCCGCCAGATCCTGGACAGATCCGCACACCTCTTCGCGTCCAAAGGGATTGCGGCGACGACCATCCGGGAGATCGCCGACGAGGTCGGCGTCTACTCCGGAGCGCTCTACCACTACTTCCCGTCCAAGGAAGCGATCGTCACCGAATTGATCCGCGAGTACATCGACGACCTGAGCGGGCGGTGTCGCGAGATCACCGCGCAGTCCCAGACCCCGGTCGACCGGATCGAGGCACTCGCGTTGCTGGCCCTGTCCACGTCGGAGGACTACCGCGGCGCCACGACGATCTGGCAGCGCGAGGGCGAGTACATGCGCGACCGCCTCGTGGAGGCCGACCTGGCCGAGACCGCCGACGAGGTCGAGAGAGCGTGGCGGGCGGCCATCGCCGACGGCGTGGCCGAGGGGACGTTCCGCGACGACATCGACCCGGACGTGTTCTACCAGCTGATCCGTGATGCCGTCTGGCAGGCACCGCGGTGGCACCGACCGACGTCGGAGCGTTCCAACGCCGATCTCGCTCGCGAGATCACCCGCATCTTCGTCGACGGCTTCCGCCCCCGCGCCGAATGACCGGCCACGGGGGCGTGCGCACATCGACCGATCAGGCCCGACGTGCGAGGGTCTCGTCGACCTCCTTCTGCCAGTTCTCCAGCGCACGGGTGGTGTCCACCTCGAATTCGAAGCGCTGCACCATTTCCGGGGTGACGTCCTCGACGTCGACGAAGAACTGGCTGTACCAGCGACGCAACTGGTAGACCGGGCCGTCCTCCTCGGTCAGCAACGGATTCTCGATCCGGGTCTTGTGCTTCCAGATCTCGACGTCCTGCTTGAACTGCGTCTCCACGCCCTCGGTGAACATCGTCGCCATCGCAGCGGCCTCCTCGTCCCCGACCCCGTCCACCTTCTTGACGACGGTGCCGAACTGCAGCACGAACGAGTCCTGCGTGACAGGGTAGTGGCAGTTGACGAGCTTGGTTTCGACCGTCACATCCCCGGACACCGTGTAGACGGTGTCGAGCATGAAGGACGGACCGTAGTACATCGCGTCCGAGATGGTCTGAGAATCCGGGAGGTCGAGCTGCACACCCGTCTTGATGTCGTCGCGGCCCGTCGAACGCATATGCTGGGCGGCGACGTGCCCTTCGAAGACATTCTTGAAGTACTGCGGCATCTGGAAATGGACGTAGAAGAAGTGCGCCATGTCGACGACGTTGTCGACGATTTCCCGGCAGTTCGACCCGGTCACGTGGAAGGTGTTCCACGTCCACTCGCTCCAGACGTCGGTCCCGTAGTCGGGGATCTCCGGGATCGTCACGTCCGCCGGCGGCGGATTTCCCTGCGGATCGTTCCACACGAACAGCAAGCCGTTGCGCTCCATGCTGATCCACGACTTCGTCCGGGCAAGTTTGGGTGTGCGGCGGGCGTACGGGACTTCCGCGCACCGACCGTCGCCACCCCACCGCCAGTCGTGGAACGGGCACGCAATCGTGTCGCCCTTGATCTCGCCACGCGCCAGATTGCCGCCCATGTGGCGGCAGAAGGCGTCGAGCACGTGCAGGGCGCCCTTCGAGTCCTCGAAGACCACCAGATCGGTTCCGAAAACCTGTATCTGGTGCGGCTTTCCGTCGTGGAAGGCCTTGGCCAGGCCGAGGCAGTGCCAGCCGCGGGCATACCGCGTCGGGTTGGTCCCCGTCTCGATGCTCCGAACCTCGATGGTCTCGAGTTCGACAGTCATGAAGTCCTCCAAGTGATGTGCTTCCAGGTGCGGCGACGCCGGACCGGCTACGGTTCGATCTGCTGGGGTTCGACCCGGCGGGAGGGCACGAGCCGGCCGTCGCGCACGGCGCGATCGACCGACTCGTGCAGCGCCCCACAGCGGGGCAGGTAGGTCGTGGTCTCGTCCGCGATTGCCGCCGAAGCGAATTCACGGCACGTCTCGTGGGCCGGTCCGGTCCATTGAATGCTCGTGTGTACCGGGCTGTACTTCGCCACCAGCACCTTGTTGCCACACGTGTGGCACTCGAGCGACTGCATCCGATCACTTCCTTCCTCGGGTACACCGAGCGTAGGAAGTTCCCCGCTCCGTCGCTGCGGGGTGTCAGCTCAGCGGGACACCTGTTCGCCGGGCCGGGCCGGTTCGAGCACGTCGGGAATCTGCACGTTTCTCTCCTTCGGGTGTTCGTCCGTGGATCGGTTCATCGCATGAGCGCCTGGCCGCCGTCGACGGGCAGTGAGTGACCGGTGATGTACTGCGCCGCCGGGCTGCACAGGAACACCACCGCCGGGCCGATGTCGGTCTCGGGGTCGCCGAGACGACCGAGGGGTACGGTGTCGAGGTAGGCCCGCGCCTCGTCCGGGCTGTCCTGCGCCCAGACCTCGAGCGCGGGTGAATTCGCGAGTGGGAGAATCGCGTTGACGCGGATTCCGTCGGCCGCCCACTCGCATGCTGCCGTGCGGGTCAGCACCCGGATTGCTTCCTTGGCGGCCGCGTAGCCGCCGTATCCGGACGGGTCCCAGCGCACTCCCGCCGCGGACCCCAGGTTGACGATCGAACCCCGGCCCTTCAGGTGGGAGTGGCATGCCCGCATCAGGCGCAGGGTGGCGGTCGGTCCCGAGTCCATTCCCCGCTGGTAGACCTCCTCGTCCAGCTCGAGCAGATGGCCGTGAACGGTGGTCTGGGCGTTGTTCACCAGGATCGACAGTCCGCCGAAGCGCGCGACGACCTGCTCGACCAGACGGTCGATGCGATCCGCATCGGTGACGTCGCACTCGAATGCGGCCGCGCGACCACCCCGCTCCTCGATTTCCGCCGCCACCTTCTCGACCTTCTCCGCCGTCCGGCCGGCGAGGGCCACGCGGGCCCCGGCCGCCGCGAGCGCGAGGGCGATGCCGCGACCGACGCCCTGGCCCGCCCCGGTCACCAGGGCCGTCTCCCCGTTCAGACAGTTCACGTGCGTCCTCCTTCATTGAGTAATCGATCAATCAATCGCCAATGATGCCCCGACGGCACGAACCGGCAGACAACTTCCGCGCACAGTTCCACTGGATGGGAACCTGACAGCTGTGGAAATGGTGATCGCGGTGAACCCCGACCCGGCGTCCAAGCTGGGCTACCTGCTGCGCGTACCCCTCGACGGCGGGCTGGTGTTCCGGACCTCCGGCACCTGGCCGCGCACGAAGGCGCTGTACTGCCACCCCGTGCCGAGCGAGGAGTGGCCCGACGACCCCGAGGTCGTCGAGCGCGTTGCCGTCCGGTCGTGCGCACGCCGCGGCGCGGCGATCGACCTGGTGCTCGACCGCGGTCGCGAGAACCGCTCACAGATCGTGTACACCACCGCCCGCGGACGCGACGTCGTGTTCTGGCAGTCCCCCCGCACCCGCAAGCAGGCCCGCCCCAACGTGCGCACTCCCACCGCCCGCGCCGCGGGCGTCGCCGACCTGCCGATCGTCGTCGACTCGCACGAGCGCTACGCCTACCGGTTCGCCGACCAGCAGGTCGTCCTCACCAAGCGGGCACTGCCGTGCGGTGACTACGGCGTCTTCCACGACGAGCGTCTCGTGGCCTCGGTGGAACGCAAATCGATTCCGGACCTGGTAGGCAGCCTGACGAACGGCACCCTGCGCTACGCACTGGCCGAGCTGGCGGCGCTGCCGCGCGCCGCGGTCGTCGTCGAGGACCGATATTCGGCGATCTTCGCGCTCGACCGGGTGCGGCCGGCGACCGTCGCCGACGGCCTGGCCGAGCTGCAGGTGCGCTGGCCGAACGTGCCGATCGTGTTCTGCGACACCCGTGCACTCGCCGAACAGTGGACCTACCGGTATCTCGCGGCCGCCTACGTCTGGGCCGAGACCGAGAGCCCGGCCATCGCCCGCATCGCCGCGCCCGCCACCGCGGCGCCGTCGACGGCCGAGGTCCGAGCCTGGGCCCGCACGCAGGGCCTACCCGTGCCGGACCGCGGCCGCCTCCGCCCCGAGGTCTGGCAGGCGTGGCGCGCGGCTCACCCGGACTGATGCGATCGCCGACGATGCACTTCTCGTGACGGCGCGCCGGGCGATGGCACGAGAAGTGCTCACTCACCGGAACATTGGGCGCAACGCTACGGACGGGGCACCGATCACCTGGCGCGAGCACCGGTGTCCGGCACCACCAGGACGTCCGTGGTGGCGTGTCGCAGCACGTGCTGGGCGACGCTGCCGAGCACTGCGTATTCGAGGGCGGAACGCTCCCCGGTTCCGACAGCGATCAGCTCGGCGCGGTGCTCGGCTCCGATCTCCGGAATCATCGAGGGGGCGTGGCCGGATTCGATGCGGGTATCGGCGGGCTCGGGGATCAGGGTCGCGGCGAGTTCGTCGAGGTGGAGGCGGATCTGTTCGGTGCTGACGTGCCGCAGCTGCGCCAGCGCGGCGTCGTCGGCGCCGTGCAGTCGCATGAGTTGTTCGCCCATCACGACGGACACGTGTACGAGAACATGGTCGGCCTCGGGGGTCCAGGCTGCGGCGGTGTGGGCGGCCGAGGTGGCGGCACGAGAGGTGTCGACGGCCAGGAGGACGGTCTGGTAGGGGCCGGCCGGTGGATTCTTGACCACCAGTACGGTCGCGGTGCTGGTGCCGACGAGACGTTCGGCGGTGCTGCCCAGCAACGCTCCGGCGAGCCGGCGGGCTCCGTGCGCGCCGACGACCAGCAGGTCGGTGTCTCGTTCCCGGGCGAGGGCGCCGACGGTGGAGGCGACATCACCGGCCCGGACCACGCCCTCGATATCGCCGCCGCAGCGGCGCAGATGGTCCGTCAGGAGAGTGTGCGCGCGCCGCGTCGTCTCCGGTGCGGCCGGGGACGGCACGACCTGCACGGCGGTGAGCTGCGCGTGGTGCTCGCGGGCGAGTTGTGCAGCGCGGCGCACCGCGTCGGCCGCGCCGTCGGACAGGTCGGTGGCGACCAGGATGTGCCGAAGAGGGGACGTGTCCATCGTGCTCACGACTCGGCACGTCGGGCACGGATGCGGCGGACCGCCCATTTCTCCGCCTCGGCGACGAAGAAGACCGTCAGCCCGACGCCGAGCACCTTCGCCCACTCCACGAGCGTCAGTCCCGCGGAGCCGAACACGGTCTGGAAGAACGACGTGTAGGTGTAGAGCAGCTGCAGCCCGATGCAGGCGGTGATCGCACCCAGTACGTAGCGGTTGCCGAACAGCCCCTCCCGGTTCAGGACCGAGCCCTCGATTCGGCGGCTGTTGATCAGGTAGAACATCTCGGCCACGACGATCGCGTTGACCGCGATCGTGCGGGCCACCTCCACGGTCGTACCCGATTCCAGCTCCCACAGGAACAGCCCCAGCGCGCCGGCCATCATGAGCACCGACACCATCGCCACGCGCCACACGAAGAACGCCGACAACAGCGACTCGGTGGGCGGACGCGGCGGCCTGCGCATCACGGACGCCTCGGTCGGTTCGAACGCGAGTGCCAGGCCCAGGGTGCTGACCGTGGCCAGGTTGATCCACAGCACCTGGGCCGGGGTGAGCGGCAGCGTCAGCTGGAACAGGATCGCGGCGATCACCACGAGTGCTTCGCCGCCGTTGGTGGGCAGCATGAACAGCACGAACTTCTTGAGGTTGTCGTAGACGCCGCGACCCTCGCGCACCGCCGCGGCGATCGTCGCGAAGTTGTCGTCCGCCAGCACCATGTCGGCGGCTTCCTTGGCGGCCTCGGTGCCGCCGGCACCCATCGCCACACCGACGTCGGCGCGGGTGAGGGCCGGGGCGTCGTTGACGCCGTCGCCGGTCATCGCCACCACGTGGCCGTTCTCCTGCAGTGCCCGCACCAGGCGCAACTTGTGTTCGGGGCTGGCCCGGGCGAACACGTCGGTGTCGGCGACCACGCGCCGCAGCGCAGGTTCGTCGAGTGCTTCGATCTCGGCGCCGGTGACGGGCCGCGAGCCGATGCCCAGTCCCATCTGGGTGCCGATCTCGGCGGCCGTGTCGGCGTGATCGCCGGTGATCATCTTGACCGTGATGCCCGCCCGGTGGCATTCGCGGACCGCGACGACGGCTTCCTCGCGGGGCGGGTCGATGATCCCGACAAGCGCGAGCAGGGTGAAGTCGTGCTCGGCGTCCTCGAAGTCGAGGGTTGCACCGACGGCGTCGCGGTCCCGGTAGGCCAGGGCCAGCACGCGAAGTCCCTGCGTGGCGGTCTCTGTCGCGCGGGTGCTCCAGTAGGCCGTGTCGACGACGGTCCGCGAGCCGTCCTTCTCGAGCTGATGGGTACACGCCGCGAGCACCTTCTCCGGCGCGCCTTTGAGGAAGATCCGCTCGTGCACATCGTCGTCGGCGCGGTGCAGGGTGGCCATGAATCGGTGTTCGGATTCGAAGGGCACGACGTCCAGACGCGGCCAGGCGTGCTCGGCGTCCTGCTGAGTCAGCCCCGCCTTGCGTCCGAGTACGAGCAGTGCCGCCTCGGTGGGGTCGCCCTCGATCTGCCATGCCCCGTCCACGTCGAGCAGGCGCGCGTCGTTGCACAGCACACCGGCCCGCACGGCCAGATCCAGCGGGGGGACGGATGCCCGATCCACGACGGTGCCTTCGCCGGCGGTCAGCGCCCCGACCGGGGCGTAGCCGATCCCGCCGACGTCGATGCGGTGGTGCGCGCACAACACCTTCTGCACAGTCATCTCGTTGCGGGTGAGCGTGCCGGTCTTGTCGGAGCAGATCACGGTGACCGAACCGAGCGTCTCGACCGCCGGTAGTCGCCGGATCACCGCGTTGCGCCGGGCCATCCGCTGCACCCCGAGCGAAAGGGTGACCGTCATGATCGCCGGCAGCCCCTCGGGGATGGCCGAGGCGGCGAGCGCGACGACGAGGGTGAACATCTGCGCCGGGGATTCCCCGCGCCACGCGATTCCGAGTACGAACGTCACCGCAGCGGCGACCAGGATGACCACGGCCAACCACCGGGCGAACCGGCCGATCTGCCGCAGCAGCGGCGTCGTGGTCTTCGGAATTCCGGCGAGGAGGGCATTGATGCGGCCGAGTTCGGTGTGGACACCGGTGGCGGTGACCACGCCGTCACCCTGCCCGAACACGGCAACGGTTCCGGCGTAGGCGGCCGACCGGCGGTCCCCGAGTTCGCTGTCCGCGTCCACCGGGTGGGACGTCTTGTCCACCGGGACGGATTCCCCGGTCAGGGCCGCCTCGTCGACTCGGAGTTCGCGCACGCGGATCAACCGCAGGTCGGCGGGCACCCGGTCTCCGGAGACGAGCCGGACGACGTCGCCGGGCACCAGGTCGGCCGCGGGGAGATCGACGATCCGTCCGTCCCGGTGCACGCGGGCGCGGGGTGCGAGCATCGCCCGGATCGAGTCGAGCGCCGATTCGGCCCGCCCCTCCTGCACGAATCCGAGGAGCGCATTGATCACGACGGCGGCGAGCAGCACCGCCGTGTCGATCCAGTGCTGCAGGAACGCGGTGATGACCGCGGCGCCGAGCATCACGTAGAGCAGGACGTTGTGGAACTGCCGTAGCAGCCGCCACCACCAGCGGTCCGACGGGGGACGCGGGAGCTCATTCGGACCGTGCTCGGTCAGCCGCCGCTCTGCTTCGTCCGAGCTCAGCCCGGTCGGCGAGGTGCCCAGACGATCCAGCGTGGCGGTGGTGTCGAGCGCGTGCCATCGGTGCATTACTTGCACTTTACCAAATCAGGTGTGGCGGGTGCTGAACCTTCGCGGCGAGAGCGCGCGCACGGAGAGGACCGTCCGACGAGTATCCGGCCCCACAGCGACCGCAACGTCAGACACGTCCGTGGGCGCGGGTCAGCCGCGAGTACAGCAAGGCGAGCCCGACAAGGACGGCGAGCCACGTGACGACGTGGAAGATCCCGTCCCACAGTGTGTCGATCTCCAGGCCGTGAACGACTCCGGGCAGGGCCAGCTCCCGGGCGGGTGCAGCGGTCCGTTCTGCCTCGACCATGACGCCGATCCCTTCGTGAATGCCTCGTGTCGAAGCACCCATACGGATCACGCCGAAACGGGGATGTCGGGCGCTGCGGGTCAGTGCCGGGCACTGCCCACGGTCTCGTGCGTCCCGGTGTAGTGCATCGGGCTGTCCAACAGGTGCGCCGGGGGCAGGTTGCGGTCGGGCGTGTGCACGACGGGCGCGTCCGCCGGGACGCGGCCCCGGGCCCGATCCCAGCCGGCGCGGGCGCGGGGATGGTAGCGATAGCGCCGGGGAACGAGCTTCTCACCCAGCCCGATCGATCGGCCGACGAGGCGGTGCAGGCGCTGCTCCCGGCGCGAGAAGGTGTACCCGAGCAGCTCGCGCACCGCCGGGTCGTACAGGCCGACCGTCAGCCACAGGAACCCGCGGGTCACCGGCGGCCGCAGCACCGCCCACACGCTCGCGGGCACCCACCGCACGAACGGCGGCCGGCCCAGGTGCGAGAGGTCGAGCACGTCGCGGGTCGCCTTGTTGTCCTCGAGGACCTCGCGGCACATGCGGTCCCAGTAGCACAGGAAATCCTCCCAGCTGTCGGGGACGGACCGCATCGACATCCCGTAGAGCCGGTACCACTGCACGTGCTCGTCGAACAGCCGGTGCTTGTCGGCGAGCGGGAGCGGGCCGTCGAACCATTCGATCGAGACGACGAGGCTGTAGAAGAACGTGGCGTGCGCCCAGTAGAACGTGTCGGGGTCGAGGGCGTGGTAGCGCCGGCCCTGCTTGTCGATTCCCTTGATCGTGTCGTGGTAGCCGCGCACCCGCGCGGCGGTCTCCGGGGCGCGCGGCCCGTCGAAGACGACCCCGTAGATGGGGTACAGCGAGCGGTACAGCCGTTCCCACCGCTCGTCGAAGAACTGCGAGTGCTCCTCCACGGCCGCGCCGAGACCGGGGTGCATGTTCTGCATCGATCCGGCCCACGGCCCGAACACCATTCCGCGCCAGCCGCCGAAGTACTTCCACGTCAGGCTGTCCGGGCCGAGCGGCACCACCTCGTTTTGACTACGCACGTTGTCAGTTTGGGGCGCGACCCGGAGGGTGTCAAGGGCACATGGATCTGCTCGCATCTTCGGAATCTGCCCACGCCGTGAATTTCCGGGAACACGAGGATCTGCGATCGGTCGGGCATGCGCCACCTCGGACTCGGCGGTCCCCGGCCGCGACCGCCGCCCGATCACGACGGTTGGTGCGTCCGATGGACGGCGGAGTGCACCGGCACACGCCTGCGAACACGGCACGGCACCTCGCCGGCCGGGTGCAGCAGCAGGTCGACGGTCAACGGCACCGACCCAGGAGGGGAGCGGAACTCGAACTCACGCAACAGGATCGCCAAGGTCACCGCTGCCTCCAGCATGGCGAAGCGCTGACCGATACAGCCGCGGGGACCGTGACCGAAGGGGAACCACGCATACTTGTGACGCTCCTTCACCCTGTCCGGAGTGAAGCGATCCGGGTCGAACCGGAACGGATCCGGCCACAGATCGGCACGATGGTGGATCACCCACGGCGCCAGATTGACGTCCGCCCCTGCAGGGATCCGGTACCCGCACACCTCGCTCTCCTCGACGGCCCGCCGTGTCAGGTACGGCGAGGGTGGATACAACCGGGCAGCCTCCTCGAGCACCATCGTCGTGTACGTCAGCCTGTGGACGTCGGAGGCAGTCGGTGTCCCGGCGCCCAGCACGCGTTCGGCTTCGTCCCGCGCCCGATCCTGCACACCGGCGTCCTTGCCGAGCAGGTACAGCGCGAACGTCAACATGGTCGCCGTGGTGTCGTGCCCTGCCAGCAGGAACACCTTGACCTGATCGCGAATTTCCTCGGTGGACAACGTGTCGCCGTCTTCTCGGGCCGCCACCAGGCGCCCGAGCAGGTCCGTCCCCGGTTCGGCGACGGTGCGGCGACGCTCGATGATCGCGTCACACAACCCGTCGAGGCGCGATTCCGCACGCGCGATTCTGCGATTCCCCGGCGTCGGCCACGTCGAGGGAATCCGAACTGCGGATACCCCCCGCTGCAGGACGGCGCGTCCGAGGACGGGCAACGCCATGCGCAGGACCGGCAGCATCCGGGGCGCCTGCACGCCGAAAAGGATGCGAGCGGCGACTCCGAGCGTCAGCGCCCTCATCTCCCCGTCGAGGTCGACGAGGTGACTCGGACAGTTGTGCCACCGGACGGCCACCCGCTCCGCTTCCTCGACCATCGGTGTCACGTAACCATCCACACTGCGCGGGGTGAACAGGGGCTGGATGAACCGACGCTGACGCAACCATGTCTCGTCCTGACTCGTGACAAGACCGTTCCCGTACAGGTCGCGCATCGCGCGGTAGAACTCCGAGTCCTTCCGGTAGTCGAGGTGACGCGGGGCGTTCAGCAGTTCCCCGACCCCGTCCGGGTGATTGACCGTGAAGAACTCGCGGCGCCGACCCGGCAGCCCGACGACGTAGCGTACGACGTCACCTCCCTCGGCATACCCGCGCAGGCCGAGTTCGAGAGGATCGCGAAGCAGTTCCCTCGTGGATCCCAAGAGCCACGTTCCCCGGACGGTCGGTGGCTCCCATGACGGTGTGCACGGTGGGGGCGTTCGCCTCGGCTGCGGCGGTGACAGCGGGCTGCGGATGCTGTGGGATGACATGGCTGTCCTTGTCGTTCGGATGGTCCGGGCAGGATTTCGACGCGGTGACGACCTGCCGGGCGGCCCGGATCCCAGGACCGCACACTCAGCATCGGACGCCCGACGCCGGAGGATGCGAGTAGCGCACTACCCCAATCCGGCCTTCGCGCCGGGCCGCGGTACGTAGGGGGCACGCCGCGTCCGTACCGGCCCCGCGGGCACGGACGCGAATCGAGTATCTCCCTACTCGTGCCACTCCGGCGCACCGGCGCAACCCTCGATGCATGGACGAGAACGTCGAGACCTGGGATGCCCTGTCGAAGAAGCTCCCGGAGCCGTACGCGACAGCGCGACCGATACGGGCGGGGGAAGCCGGCAGCGAACCGCTCGCCGAGTACATGGACGTGGGCGCGCCGGACAGAGTCGTGCGCGTCGCGGAGGCCGAACCGGAGACCCTCCAGGTGCCGTTCGACGCTGGAGCACCGCTGCTGTGGTGAAATGGAATTCGCATGTGCTCAGCGCGTGGCCGCTGACCGGCCGGGGGACGATCTGCGAATCGTCCGCGGCGCGATCGCCGGGGCCAGCTCCGGCGCCGGCGCCGCACCTACCGGACGGCAGGAACGGAGTCGTCCCGAAGCGTCCCGCTGGGTGCGTTCGCCGACGTCGTCACCGACTTCGGTGCCGACCCGCTCATGCGGGTTCGTGACGTTCTCACCGAGCCGGTCGGGGGCCGAAGCGGATGTCCGAATCGGTTGTGCATCAATGCCACTGCTCGCGCAGCAGGGCTGCGAGCTCGTGCCGGTCGTGAGTTCCGGTCTTGGCCTGGGCTCGATACAGATGACCTTCGACCGTTCGTACCGACATCGTCAGCGCCTCGGCGATCTGCCGATTCGTCAGCCCCTGCATCACCATCGAGATGACCTCGCGCTCACGAGGAGTCAGAGGGAGGTCACGGTCCGCCATCTCACGGAGGGCGGGGGTGGTCAGCCCTCCGCACTCCCGGGCGAGGCGTTGCGCGCGGGCGCCCAGCGTCAACGACGACCCGCGCAGGTTCGCACGAGCGAACGCGAGGGCGGCGCGCGCAGCAGCGTCGGCGGCTGCAGCGTTATCCCCCATCTCCTCGAATTGCGTTGCCACCGAGGACAGAGCTTCTGCGTCGTGGGCGGACACGGCGGAAGCGAACGCGGCCGCGATACACGCGCGACGGCTTCCCGTGCTCTCCGCAAGCTGCGCCAGCCGCCCTCTTCCCGTCACGTCACCCAGGTGAACTGCGACCTGTAGGCACATCACTTCCCGGGCCTTCTGATGATGCGCGACGGCGTACTCCGCGGCCCGGAGCGCGACCGCCGCCGCTGTACTGACTTCCCCCAGCGCCGCATGGCTCCAGGCATGAGCGAGCAACCGTTCCGAGTCGACGAAGTCGAAGGCCGGGTGCCGGTTCCGGTCGACATCGGACAGCAGAGCCGTCGCCGCAGTACTGCGGCCTGCCATTGCCAGTGCCTGAGCGAGGAGTATGCCGTACCGGTACATCAGGACCGGGTAGTCGAGCGACTCGAACTCGGCGAAGGCCCGCTCGAGGTGTTCGAGGGCGAGTGCCAGGCGCCCGCCCCCGAGGGCCGCCATGCCCGCGATCGCGGTTCCCACCGCGCTCGTCACACCGGGGAGCCGAATGCACTCGCGATAGGTGCGCGACGCGACGGCTTCGGCTTCGGCCACCTCGCCGGCCAAGAGCATCGCGCCGACATGGAACTCGACGAGTCCCACGCGCTGGTACGAGGCTTCCTGCCAGGATGCCGCCAGCCGGTAGCCCATCGATGCGGTTTCCGAGGCCAGGTTCGACTCGCCCACATCCCCTGCCGCGATGACAGTTCCCCAGATCGCGCACATCGCCGCCGACGGGGGCACCCGTGTCGTGTCGACATTCTGGCCGAGTTCGAGTGCGGTCAGGGGATCACCCGCGACAGCGCTCTGTACGGCTCGAACGGCGCGCAACGACTCCGCTACGGTCGGCGGGGCGTCGCCGAGCGCGTTGTCGACGATCCGTTTCGACTCCTCCGACCGCGCAAGGATCCACAGCATGTTCGTAGCCCGGAGCGTCAGCAGACGCGCGAGCCGATCGTCCGTCAGACTTTCCAGCGTCATGGCGGCGAGCACATCCTCGGCCTCGGTTCCCCGGTTCAGCAGCAGGAGGGCGTGAGCACGGCAGAGGTCGGCTTCGGCCCCGCCGCCGGCGAGCGAACTCGCATGCGCCAGCCGCTCACAGAGGGACATATCCAGCAGCGCCATCGCGCCCCGAGCGGCGCGCAGGAACAGGTCCGGGTCGATCGGCAGGTCCGAGTCGGCGTGCAGGACCGCCCGCCGTACGACGTCCTCGGGTCCGGACGGCGGGCGAGGCGCGAGCGCCGACACGACCCGCCCCCGCAGGCGCCGCAGGCGCGTATCCCCGGCTCGTGCTCGACGCAACTCTCCGTACAGCGGATGAGCCATTCGTGCAGTTCTCGGGCGACCTTCGGCGTCTATCCGAATGAGCCCGCGGTTCTCCGCCTCTTCCACCGCATCGAGGTCGGACAGCTCCGACAGCACCGGGACGGGCAGCGGTTCCGCCACCGCGACCGTGTCCAGGACCGTGCGCACCGCCTCCGGCAGCCGACGGATCTGCTCGCCGAGCAGATCCGCGATACTGTCGGAAACCGTGAATTCCCCCTGCCAGCACCATGATCCGTGGCATTCTCGCAGACGGCCGGCGGTCACCTCCTGTGCGACGAGATGACGCAGGTACAAGGCGTTGCCCCGCGTCAGATTCCACACTCGCGACGCCGATTTCTCGTCGACGGGACTGCCGAGCACACTGGCAAGCAGTGCGTCGGACTCGGATCGCGACAAGGGCTGAAGGTCGAGCCGGTGAAGCATGCCGTCCTTCCACAGGGCGGTCACGGCATCAGGTGCCGGCTCTCCGGACCGCACCGTGACGATCAGCCGGGCGGTCCCACGCAATGCCACATGGTGGATCACGAATGCCGACAGTTCGTCGAGCAGATGCGCATCGTCGACCGACAGCACCTCGTCCGAACCTTCGGAAGCGGACGACTGCACGAGCTGGTCGATCAGCTGAAGGGGATTGGAGGTGGGATGGTCACACCATCCGGCCAATGCCCCCAGCGGCACCGTCCGCGCCGATGCCGTCCCCACTGCCGACCGCACCGACAAGCCGGCGGACATCGCTCTGAGCACCAATTCGTGCGCCAGTCGGCTCTTGCCCACCCCGGCCTGGCCCGCGATCATGCAACCGCGGTAACCGTCGGTGCCGTCGAGTGCCCCCTCGAGCAGACGCAATTCCTCGGTGCGTCCGATGAGCGGCCCTTCCCCCGCCATAACGGCATGGTAGGGACGTCGCTCGTGCCGTGTCCACCGTCACAGAGCGGCCCGGGAGGTCGAGGGCACGTGGACTTGCTCGCATCTTCGGAATCTGCCCATGCCGGGGTCTGTGCGAATCCCGAAGATGCGGGCAAGTCCTTCCCCAATGCGGTTCGCTCAACCGAAGGAGAAGTGCTCGCTTCCGACGAACCGGGTCTGCGCCGGGCCCGGAATCGAGACGTCGATCGACCCGACGCTCCGATACACGTGGTCGTCGTCCTGGCAGTCCGCATCGACGGTGTAGTCGCCGTCGGGCACGTTGTCGAAACGCACGGTTTCGTAGTCGGCGTAGTAGATCTCCGCGACTCGGACGTCGGGGATCCCGTCGATCACCGCGTTGCAGTAGTGCGGGTAGTCCGCCTCGGGAGCCCGGTAGTAGATGAACTTGACCGTGATCGTGTGCTCTCGCACGCTCACGCTCCAGCTGCCGTACGGGTAGGGATCCACTGCCGATGCCGTGGGCGCGAGGCCCGTCGTCAATGCGAGCGGCGCCGCGAGGGCGATCGCTGCGCCTCCGAGCTTCGAGCCCTTCATGGGCGTTCCTTTCGACCGTCGACCAGCCCCGACCGGTTCAATGGTCGGCCCAGGTGTGGGTACAGGAACTGCAAAGCGCCGCAGTCGATCACAACCCGTGATCGACTGCGGCCGTCCGTCATCTCACCGTGACACGGCGGGTCACGAAGCAGTCACGCCGTGGCATCGCCGGTGCAGCGCGCGCACCTCGTCGACGAGTTCCGGTACCGGACCCTCGACCGTCACCCCGGGTGCGACCTCCCGGATCGGCAGGGACCGGACGGGCGCCGGCGGCACCCCGAGCTCGTCGAGCCAGCCGGCGAGTTGCGCCGACGACGCCACGTACACGACGCGTCCGAGCCCGACCCAGCCGTGCGCGGCCGCGCACATCGGGCAGTGCTCCCCGGAGGTGTACACCGTCGCGCCGGCGCGCTCGGCCTCGCTCATATGTGCGGCGGCCCAGCGGGCCAGTTCGAACTCGGGATGCCTGGTCCGGTCCCCGCCCGCGACCCGGTTGCGGTCCTCGGCGAGCCGCGTGCCGTCGGCCGACACCAGCACCGAGCCGAACGGTTCGTCGCCGGCGTCCAGCGCCTCCCGTGCCAGTTCCACGCATCGTCGCAGGTGCGTCATCTCCGATTCGTCGATCACGTGGCCCTCCCGGTGTCGCGGTCGTAGACCGCATCATGTCACCGCGGTCGTCGACCGCATCATGTCACCGGGCCATCCTCAGCCCGCGCAGGTGCCCTCGTCGGGCGCTCCGGCGAACCGCCGGTCCATCCAGTCCATCCCCTCCACGGCGGCGGGAAGCAGGCCGATTCCGTGACCCGCGCCGGTCCCGGGCAGCACCGGCGGAACGGCATAGCGCCGATAGGTGACGGATGTGCCTCCGGCACACCATTTCCCGACCATCGTGTCGACGCCGCCGACCTGGACGAAGTCGTCCGTCGCGTTCTGCGCGACGAACGTGGGGATCGTGGGTGCGATGTTGCCGAGTTCCTGCTCGCGCACGAGCGACGCCCACGGTTCGGTGGCCAGGTGATCGGCGATGGGCCGGCCGTCGACCGTGTACCAGGCCGTGGGGAAGAACGGATTCATGCGGGGCGCGTCGTAGACGCAGTACGTCTCGGCGCGCGCGAGAATATCGCGTCCGGCGGGATTGAACACCCCGAGCAGTTCCTCCCGCACCTGCGGATAGGCCGCGGCGAAGCCGTTGACGACCCAGCCGATCCCGCCGGAGAGCAGCGATCCGTCGCCGGCGACGGCGAGGTCGGCGAGCGACGCGGGCGGGGAACCGGCGACCGCGGCGACGACGGGTAGTTCGGGGGCGTAGGTGTCGGCCAGTTCCGCGGCCGCCGCCGACGACATGCCGCCCTGCGAGTAGCCCCAGAAGCCGATGCGGGTGCCCTCGTCGATGCCGCGGTCCGTCAGCTGCAGCGCCGCACGGGCCAGATCGAGCATGGCGTGCCCCTGCGAGACGCGGTTCAGGTAGGGATGCCCGCCGGGCGTGCCGAGGCCCTCGTAGTCGGTCATCGCGACGGCGTAGCCGCGCGCGAGCAGCGGCACGATGTGCAGGTACTCGTACTCCTGGAGGTGGTTCGTCAGCTTCGACGGTGCGCACTGGTCGCCCATGCCCTGCGTGCCCGGACCGAGGACGATCGTCGGGCGCGGACCGTCGCCGGACCAGGGTTGCGAGGGCACGAACACGGTGCCGGTGACCGCGGTCGGGCCGCCCGTGGCGTTCTCGCTGCGGTACATCACCCGGGTGGCGGTGGCGTCGAGCGCCGGGGCGACGACGGGTTCGGTGCGCAGGACGTCGCCGGCCGCTCCGCCGGGCAGCGGATCGGATGGGAGGTAGAACTCGTCGTAGCCCGAGGCGGACCCCGTGGGAGCGGCAGCCGCGACGGACCCGGCGACGAGAGGCGCCAGCAGCAGGGTCAGGGCGGCGGTGAGCAGACGGGCGGTGCGCGTGGGCATGCCGAGCATTCTGCACACATATGTACCCCGAAGGAAGGCGCCGCGACGACGATTCTGAAACGAGTTCTACGACCCTTCCGGCGCTGCGCCCGATCACCGGGACGATCGCTGCCGCCACCCCCGCGCCGCGGCTAGGGTCCGGATCGCCGCTGTATCCGCAGGACGGAAGGGACGCGACCATGACCGTCGAAGAGCGACTGGCCCGGCTCGAGGCGCTCGAGGAGATCCGGATGCTCAAGCACCGGTACTTCCGCGCGTGCGACGCCAAGGACCCGGAGGGCATGCGCGACTGCTTCGTCGCCGAAGGCGCCGACATCTACTACGGCCCCGCACTGGGCAGCTTCGACGACGCCGACGGTCTCGTCGCCGTCTACGCCCGCCTCGCGCTCGAGCGCCTCGACGACCGGTACGTCATCCTCGACATGCACCACGGCATGCACCCGAGCATCGAGATCACCGGCGACGGCACCGCGACCGGAGCATGGACCCTGCGGTTCCGGCAGGTGGACCTGCGGGCCCGCACCGAGCGGGTCAGCGCACTCGACTACGACGACGACTACGTCGTCGAGGACGGACGATGGAAGATCGCCCGGTGCCACGTGCGGGTGCACTGGTCCATCGAACGCCCACTGACCGACGACGTGAAAGTGGCGCATTAACGCCTCTCCTTCCCGAAGGCAGGAGATTCCCGACTCAGACCGCAACCGCACCACCACCGGGAGGGAGGTGATCCGCTTGACTCACGTCGTCGACACCGGTGTGGCCACGCTCCGCCACAGCCAGAATCACTCTGGCAGCGTTCCGGTCCCGACACGCGGTATGCCCGCACGCCCAGCACCGGAAAATCCGTTCCCCGAGTCCGAGGCGTTGCTCGGCTCTCGCGAAACACCTCGAACACGTCATGGTCGTGTACGCGGGCCGCACCACCACCACCTTCCGGCCGGCCCGCCGGCCCCGCTCGAGCAACTCCCGTTTCACCGTCGCGATCGCGGCATCGGCGGCCGTGCGCGCCATCGTCGACCTCGACAGGAACCGAGGTCGGAAATCCTCCACCGCGACCAGATGATGCGCCTCGACCACGGCCCTGGCCCAGATCCGGCCGTCGTGCCGGTTCTGTCGGGCCGCCTTCTTCTGCAGCTTCGCGGCCCGGGTGCGGGCCCGCCGATAGCCCCTCGAGGGTGGGTGCCCCGTGCCTCGGCGGCGCCGCGCCATCGTCCGCTGCGCTCTCGCCAACTCCGCCGCACACCGTTTCCGGTGCCCGTGCTGCGGCAGGTCGAACCGCTCCTCGGTGGCCGTCGCGGTGCGGGCCACGCCCCAGTCGATCCCGACCGCGCTGTTCGGGTCGGCGGCCGGGATCGGCTCGGCCTCGCGGGTCACCACGAACGAGGCGTACCAGTGCCCCAGGCAATCGCGGGTGATGCGCACACTCGACGGCTCCGCCGGCAACACCCGCGACCACACCACCGGCACACGCACACCCTTGGGCAGCACCAGCCGGCCGTCGCGGATCCGGAACCCGCGGCGGGTGTACTCGAGCGACGGCAGGGTCTTCTTCCGCGCCTTGAACCGCGGCCGGCCCCGGCCCGGGGCCGTGAACGACGCGTCCAACGCCTGCGCGTAGGTACGCAGCATCTGCTGCTGGGCGACCTGGGAGCCGTCCCGCAACCACGACGAGCGGGCTCGGGCTTCGGTCAACTGTTTGCCGAGTGTCCCGAAACTCGGTGGGCGGCCCGTGGCGAACTGGTGGACGGCTTCGTTCCACAGGAACCGGCAGCGATGCCACTCGGCGATCAGGGCAGCCGCGGCGGTGGTGCCCGGCCGCAACCGGTAGTTGTAGCGCACCACCTCGACCCCCATGCCGGCACGCTAACCGACCCCACCGACAGGTTCGCCCGACACCACCACTCCCCCGAAAGGAGGACGGCGCTTCCTCTCCCTCGTGAATGAGGCAGTATCGCGCCGCACATCAGATGACCGAAGACATGACCGAAGACACGACCGAACACAAGGTAGCCCTCGTCACCGGCGCGAGCCGCAGCGTCGGCAAGGGCATCGCGTGCGCCCTCGGCTCCGACGGCTGGACCGTCTACGTCACCGCCCGCGGACCGGTCGGCACCGACGGGCCACTGGACCGCACCGCCGCCGAGGTCACCGCGCGCGGCGGGACCGGCATCGCCGTGCAGTGCAATCACACCGACGACGAGCAGGTCCAGGCGCTGTTCCGGCGCATCGCCGACGAGCAGGGCGGCCGGCTGGACCTGCTGGTGAACAACGTGTGGGCCGGGCCGCCCGGTTTCGCGGGCTTCTCCGAGCCGTTCTGGCAGCGCCCGCTCTCGGACTGGGACTCGCTCGTCGGCCTCGGACTGCGTGCGCACTACGTCGCGTCCGTCGAGGCGGCGAAGCTCATGGTGCCGCGCGGCAGCGGAACGATCGTCAACATCTCCTCGTTCGGCACGCGCGGCTACCTGCACTCGGTGCTGTACGGCATCTCGAAGGCGGGGCTGGACAAGATGGCCGCCGACATGGCCGTGGACCTGCGCGGGACCGGCGTGACCGCCCTGTCGGTGTGGCCGGGGCTGGTCAAGAACGAGGCCATGCTCGCCCGCGGCATCGACAACTTCGAGGGCTTCTCCCTCGCCAACGCCGAGACCCCCGAATTCGTCGGACGGGTGATCGTCGCGCTCGCGAACGACCCGAAGGTGAACAAGCGCAGCGGGCACACCCTGATCACCGCCGAGACCGCTCTCGACTACGGGGTCGTCGACGTCGAAGGCAATCAACCGGATTCGCACCGGGCGGCGTTCGGCGGCGGCCCACTGTACTGATCCGCGGAGGGCGCCGAATCCTCGGTTGTCCCTCCCGGGAACGAGATAGCCTCCGGGAAAGGGCGAGAGGGCGGGCACCATGCACAGCGAGAACATCCCCGTCGCCGGCTCCGGCGGCACGGAATCGACGGCCGTGCTGGATCTGCCGGAAGGCCCGCCGCGCGCGTTCGCACTGTTCGCCCACCGCTCCGGCACGGCAGCGTCGCGGATCTCGGAGACCCTCACCGAGCACGGCCTCGCCGTCCTGCGCGTCGCCTGCGAGGGCACCGCCTCGGATTCCGAGGTCACCGTCCTCGTGCACGCCGCAGATCACCTACGCGACCACTACGCCGCTCCCAGCGTCCTGATCGGCCACTCCTTCGGGGGCGCGGCCGTCCTCGCGGCGACCGAGCACGTGCCCGAGACACGAGCCGTGGTCACGATCGGCGCCCCTGCGGCGACCGAGCAGATCGACAAACTCGGTGCCGCACTGCTGGTGATGCACTCCCCCGACGACGACACCGTCGACATCGACAACGCCCGGCAGATCTTCGAGGCGGCCCGTCACCCCAAGTCCTTCCTGTCCGTCGACGGCGCCGACCACCTGCTCACCCGGCGGTCCGACGCCCGGTTCGTCGCCTCGACGCTGGCGGTCTGGGCGGGCAGGTACCTCGACGAGCACCCGCGGCCCGAGCCGCCCCCGGCCGAGGGTGCCGTCGAAGTCTCGTGGAACGGGGCCACCCGGTTCGGGCAGCGCATCGCCATGGGCCGGCACCTGATGACCGCCGACGAACCCACACCCGTGGGGGACGACACCGGGCCGTCACCGTACGACCTGCTGCTCGCCTCCCTCGGTGCCTGCACGTCGATGACGTTGCGCATGTACGCCGACCGCAAGCAGTGGCCGCTCGAGAACGTGTCGGTTTCCCTGCGCCACAGCCGGATCCACGCCGCCGACTGCGAGGACTGCGAGACCCGGACGGGGCGGCTCGACAGGATCGAACGCGTGATCCGGCTCGCCGGTGATCTCGACGAGCAACAGCGGCAGCGCCTGCTCGAGATCGCCGACCGCTGCCCGGTGCACCGGACCCTGCACTCGGAGATCGTGGTGGACACCGCCCTGGCAGCCGGTGACCGGGCCGACGACGCGCCGGCCTGAGCTCGCTATCCGTCACGCCAGGTGGCAGGCCACCTGCCCGCCCCCGGGCACCTCGGTGATTTCGGGCCGGCGTTCCCGGCACACCGGCAGCACCTTCGGGCAGCGGGAACTGAACGCGCACCCGGCGGGCGGATTCGCCGGGTCGGGCAGCTCGCCCGTGAGCCGGATCCGTTCGCGGCGGCGCTGACGGGCCGGATCCGGCACGGGCACCGCGGACAGCAGCGCCTGCGTGTACGGGTGCGCCGGCTCGGTGAACAGCCGCTCCGACGGACCCCACTCGACGATCCGGCCCAGGTACATCACCGCCGTGGTGTGGGCGATGTGCCGGACCACCGCGAGGTCGTGCGCGATGAACAGGTACGCGATGCCCAGCTCGGCGGAGAGCTCCTCGAGCAGCGCGATCACCTGGTTCTGGGTGGAGACGTCGAGGGCGCTCACCGCCTCGTCGGCGACGACCAGTTTCGGCTCCACCGCGATGGCCCGGGCTATGGCGATGCGCTGGCGCTGCCCGCCCGAGAACTCGTACGGGTAGCGCTCGGCGTGTTCGGGCCGCAGCCCCACCTGTTCGAGCAGCTGCCCGACCTTGCGGCGGCGGGCAGCGGCGTCGAGGTCGGTGTGCACCTCGAGCGGTTCGGCGACGGCGTCGCCGACCGTGCGCGACGGATCCAGCGACGAGTACGGGTCCTGGAACACCATCTGCATGTCGCGGCGCGCGGCGCGCAGCTCGGACTTCCCCAGGGCGGTGACGTCGACACCGTCGAGTACCACCGATCCGGCGGCGACGTCCACCAGCCGCAGGATGCCGCGCGCGGTGGTGGACTTCCCGGAGCCGGATTCTCCGACCAGGGCGAAGGTTTCGCCGGCCCGGATGTCGAACCCCACCTCGTCCACCGCGCGGATCGTGCGCTTCTTCGCGAACGCGCGCCCCCGCACCGGGAACTCGACCCGCAGGCCCCGCACGCTCAGCAGCGGCGCGTTCGTGTCCTTCTCGACGACGGTCATACGGTTCCCTCCAGGATCAGATCGGTCACCCGGGCGCAACGCGCCGTCCGGTCGTCGCCCACGGCGAGCAGCGGCACGTCGGCGGCGCACTCGTCGGCCCGGTGGGGGCAGCGCGGCGCGAACCGGCAGCCGACGGGGATCGAGCCGGGCGGCGGCGGTGAGCCGGCGATGGTGTGCAGTTCGCTGCGGCCGCCCACGTCGGGTACCGAACGCAGCAGGCCCGCGGTGTACGGGTGGCGGGGCGTCGCGTACAGCGGCTCGGTGCGGGCCCGTTCGACGACCTGTCCCGCGTACATCACGACGACCTCGGTGCACAGGTCGGCGACCACCCCCAGGTCGTGGGTCACGAACAGCACGCCCATCCCGAACCGGCCGGCCATCTCGCGGATCAGGTCGAGCACCTGCGCCTGGATGGTGACGTCGAGCGCGGTGGTGGGTTCGTCGGCGATGAGGAGCTTCGGCTCGCACGCCAGCGCCATCGCGATCATCACCCTCTGCCGCATGCCGCCGGAGAATTCGTGCGGGTACTGACGGATCCGGCGGGCGGCGTCGGGGATGCCGACGAGGTCGAGCACCTCCACCGCGCGGGCCGTCGCCGCCTTCCGGTTCACGCGACGGTGCCGCCGTACCACTTCGGCGATCTGGTCGCCGACGGTGAACACCGGGTTCAGGCTCGTCATGGGTTCCTGGAAGATCATGGCGATGTCGTTGCCGCGCACCGCTTCCAGCTCGCGTGGCGGCATGGTCAGCAGGTCGCGGCCCTGGAAGCGGATGCTGCCGGCGACGGTGCGGGACTGCCGGGACGGCAGCAGCCGCAGCACCGACGAGCAGGTGACGGATTTTCCGGATCCGGACTCGCCGACGAGCCCGACGAGCTGGCCGGCCGCGACGTCGAAGGACACGTCCTGCAGCACCGGTGTCCAGCCGGACGCGGTGGCGAACTCGACGCCGAGACCGTCGACGCTCAACAGTGGTTCGGTCACTTCTCGCTCCGATTCTCGCGGCCCACCGAGTCGCGGATCCCGTCGCCGAGGGTGTTGCAGGCGAGCACGGCGAGGATGACCGCGACGGCGGGGATCAGCACGGGCCAGGTGGTGTAGTTCCATGCCTCGCGGCCCTCGGCCAGCATCCGCCCCCAGCTCGGATCCGGTGGTTGCACCCCGAGTCCGAGGAAGCTGAGCGAGGATTCGGCGAGCATCGCGAAGCCGCACGCGAGGCTGATCTGCACGATCAGCGGGGAGAGGGTGTGCGGGAGGATGTGCTGGCGCACGATCCGCGTGGTGGGGGTGCCGATGCTGCGGGACGCCTCGATGAAGGTGTTCTCCCGCACCGCGATCACCGCGCCCCGTACGACGCGGAAGAACCTCGGGCCGAACACGATTCCGATCGCGAACATGGCGTTGGTGAGATCGGGTCCCATGACGCCGACGATCGCCATCGCCAGCAGCAGCGGCGGGAAGCTGAGGAACGCGTCGGCGATGCGCGAGAGCAGTGCGTCCCAGCGACCGCCGAGGAATCCGGCCGCGAGGGCGGGGATCACGCCGAGGAGCAGACCGACCGTCACCGAGATCGCCGCGGCGGTGACCGCGACGCGGGCCCCGTAGAGCAGTCGCGAGAGGGTGTCCCGGCCGAGGTTGTCGGTGCCGAGCAGATAGCCGTCGGACAGCGGCGGCAGCCGGCGGGCCGTGAGTTCCTGCACCAGCGGGTCGTGCGGGGCGATCAGCGGTGCCGCGAGCCCGAGGACGGTGACCAGGGCCAGGAACACCGCCGCGGCGACGGCGGCCCGCCGGCCTCGGAACCGGCGCAGGAACCGGCGGCGCGGCGATTCGACGGCGGCCGGCACCGTCTCCGCGACGGCGTTCGGGGAGGTGAGGGTTTCGCTCATGCCGCGCTCCTGGTCCGAGGGTTCAGGTACCCGTACGAGATGTCGACGAGCAGGCTCATCACGACGGTGGCGAAGACACCGAAGATGACGACGCCCTGGATGGCGGGCAGGTCGCCGGACAGCACCGCCTGCACGGCGAAGTCGCCGAGTCCCTTGAGGCCGAACACCGACTCGATGACGGCCGTGCCGCCGAGCAGGAACGCGATCTGCATGCCGAGCACGGTCGCGGTCGGGATGAAGGCGTTCTTCAGGGCGTGCTTCCACAGGACCGAGCGCCGCCCGAGCCCCTTGGCGGTGGCGGTGCGCACGTAGTCCTGCTGCATCACCTCGATCATCGAACTGCGCAACTGGCGGGCGATCTCGGCGGCGGCGGCGAGGCCGAGCGCGATCGCCGGCAGCAGCAGGTGACTGAGCCAGGGCCACACGCCCTTGGCGAGCGGGGTGTAACCGGTGGCGGGCAGGACCCTCAGCTGCAGCGCGAAGACGAGGACCAGGATCAGGCCGAGCACGAAGTTCGGGGTCGCGACGCCCAGGGTGGATCCGACGCTGGTGGCCCGGTCCTGCCAGCTGCCCGGCCGGCTGCCGCCGACGATGCCGGCCGGGATGCCGACGGCCAGCGCGACGAGCACCGCCACCAGGGTCAGGGACACGGTGACCGGCAGGCGGTCGACGATCATCTCGAGCACCGGCGCCTTGTAGGTGAAGCTGGTCCCCAGGTCGCCCCGCACCAGTCCGCCGAGGAAGTCGGCGTACTGCACGACGACGGGCTGGTCGAGCCCGAGTTCGGTGCGCACCAGCTCGATCTGTTCCGGGGTCGCGGTCTCGCCGGCGATCCGGTGTGCGGGATCACCCGGGATGAGGAAGATCAGGCCGAAGGTGATGGCGGTGGCGATCAGCAGCAGCGGTAGCACCGCGAGCAGCCGTTGCCCGATCAATCGAAGCATCCTGCCGGTCCTTTACATCGTGTCGAGGTGTCGCTCGGGACGCTGCCGCCCCGGTCACTCGGCGGCGGTGCCGCCCCGGTCACTCGGCGGCGGTGAGGCCGATCCCGCCCCATTCGTCCAGCGCCCGGTACGGCCGGTAGCCGACGACCCGGTCGGTGAGGGTGGCGCCGAGGTCGGAGAAGGCCAGCGGGATCATCAGTGCCTGGTCCACGACCGTGGCGGAGACGTCGCCGAGGAGCCGTCCGCGGGCCTGCTGGTCCGGTTCGGCGTTCGCGGCCGTGAGGGCCTCCGCGAAGCCGGGGGTGACGTCGTGCGACGGGTTCTGCGGCGAATCCGGCGCGAAGTACGTGGTCAGCAGCAGCGACGGATCGGCCCGTCCGGAGAAGGTGGTCAGCACGGCGTCCAGCTCGCCGCGGTTGAAGACCGGCGACATCTCGGCGGGGCTGAGCAGCCGGATCTGCATTGTGACGCCGATCGCGTCGAGTTGCTGCTGGACGATCTGTGCGATCCGCTCGTTCTCGGGCAGGTTCATCACGCCGGCGGTGAACGTGAACCCGGCCGGCAGCCCGGCCGCGGCGAGCGTCTCGCGGGCGGCCTGCTCGTCGTAGGCGTACCGGTCGGCCAGCTCCGGGTTGTAGGCGAAGTAGCCCTGCGGGAAGTTCTGGCTGGCCGCCTCGCCGTGGCCTTCGAGGGCGGAGTCGACGAGGGCCTGCCGGTCGATCGCGGTGCTCAGCGCCCGGCGCACGTCGACGTTGCCGAACTCGCTGCGGGTGCGGTTGAAGTGCAGGACGTAGTGGTTCAGGCTCGTCTGCACCTGCGAGTCCAGGCCCTGCGCGGCAGCGGGGTCGATCGAGAGCGGCGTGGCCATCGCGATGTCGAGTTCGCCCGACGCCAGCGCGTTGATGCGGGTCTGCGGGTCGGTGACGACCTCCCATTCGAAGCTCTCGGCGGTCACCGACTCCGGATCCCAGTAACCGTCCCACGCCGCGAAGTCGTACGACGCGCCGGGCTGCGCGTCGGCGACGGTGTACCGGCCCGCGCCGACCGGCCGCAGCACCAGGGCGGCGTCCTTGTCCGGCGTGCCGAAGGCGTTCGGGCTGACCATCATTCCCGGCAGATCGGACAGGGTCAGGACGAGCTGGGTGCCGGGCCCGTTCAACCGCAGCACCACCGTGGTGGCATCGGGGGTCTCGATCGCCTCGACCGGTGCGAGCATCGTCGTGGTGATCGAGTCCGGCTCCTGGGCACGTTCGAGATTGGCCCGGACGGCCTGCGCGTCCAGGGGGGTGCCGTCCTGGAACTGCAGGCCCTCCCGCAGGTGGAAGGTGAGGGTGCGACCGTCGTCGGAGAACTCCCACGACTCGGCGAGTCCCGGAACAGGATTCGCGTCCCGGTCGCGGTGCACCAGCCGGTCGTACACCTGGGTCAGCATGATGTTGTCCTGCGCGACCCGGGTCTTGTGCGGGTCGAACGACGACGCCCCGTAGGTGGTCGCGTACCGCAGCGTCGCCTGCGGGTCGACGGCGTCCGACGTCGGGGCGGAACCGCACCCGGCGAGGAGCGCGACGGCCAGCGCGGCGCCCAGGGCGAGTCTCGTGCGACGAGCCATGATGTTCTCCGTTTCTCGTGGGATGGAGACGGGCGTTACGGTGCGGCCACTCCCACGCCGCGCCACTCGTCGAGCACCCGGCTCGGCTCGTAGCCGACGACGGTGCCGGAGGTGATCGCACCGAGTTCGGCGAACGCGACGGGCAGCATCGCGGCGTGGTCCATCACCACGGCGTTGACCTCCCCGAGCAGGGCGGCCCGTTCGTCGGGGTCGGTGGCTCGGTTGGCCGCCTCCATCGCCTCCCGGAAGCCGGGGATGTCGTCGTGCGACGGGTTCTGCGGCGAGTCCTGTCCGTAGTACGACGTCAGCAGCAGCGACGGTTCGGCGCGACCGGTCAGGGTGGTGAGGATGGCGTCGAGTTCACCGCGGTTGAACGCGGGATTGAGGTCGGTCGGCGTCATCGACCGGATCTCCATCGTGATGCCCACCCGCGCCAGCTGTTCCTGCATGATCTGCGCGATGAGCTGGTTCTCCGGCAGGTTCGACGCGCCGGCGACGAACGAGAATCCGTTCGGCACACCGGCCTGCGCGAGCAGGGCCTTCGCGCGTTCGGGGTCGAAGGCGTACTGGCCGTCGAGGGCGGCGTTGTGCGCGAAGTACCCGGAGGGGAAGTTCTGGCTGGCGGCTTCGCCGTGTCCCTCGAGGGCGGTCTCGACCACGGCTTCCCGGTCGACGGCGTGGGCGAGGGCCTGCCGCACCTCGAGCCGGCCGAATTCGCTGCGGGTCCGGTTGAGGTTGAGCACGTAGTTGTTGAGGGTGGTCTGCACGTCCGCCTCGAGGTCCTGCTGCTCGGCCGGGTCGACGGACAGCGGCGTGGCGATCGCGGCGTCGAGCTGGCCGGAGGCCACCGCGCTCACCCGGGTCTGCGGATCGGTCATGACGATCCACTCGAAGGCGCGGGACTGCACCGCCTCCGGATCCCAGTAGCCGTCCCGGGCGACGAATTCGTACTGCGCACCAGGCTGTGCCTGCGCGACGGTGTATCGGCCGGTGCCGGCCGGGGTCAGTACGAGGGCGGCGTCCTTGTCGGGGGTGCCGAACGCGTTGGGGTTGACCATCATTCCGGGCAGGTCGGAGAGGGTGAGCACGAGCTGCCCGCCAGGACCGTCGAGCCGCAGCACCACGGTCTGCGGGTCGGGCGCCTCGACCGCGGCGACACCGGCGAGCATGGCGGCGGTGATCGAGTCGGGCTGCATCGCGCGTTCGAGGTTGGCCACCACCGCGGCCGCGTCGAACGGGGTGCCGTCGGAGAACGTCACGTCCTGCCGCAGACGCAGCGTCAGGGTGGAGCCGTCGTCGGCGAACTCCCACGACTCGGCGAGCCCGGGAATCGGGTTCGCGTCCCGGTCACGGTGCACCAGCCGGTCGTAGACCAGATTGAGCATGATCGAGTCGCTGGTGATTCTCGTCTTGTGCGGGTCGAACGACGACGCGCCGTAGGTGGTGGCGTAGCGCAACGTCGCGTTCGGGTCGGCGGTCTGTGCGACGTCCGTCGCCGCGGAGCTGCCGCACCCGGCCACCGCGACGGTCACGGCGAGCACGGACAGGGCGGCCTTCATCGATCTGCGAAACATGACAGTCCTCGGGGTGATTCGGTTCGTCGAACGGTTCACGGGGCGGCGACGCCGACGCCGCGCCACTCGTCGACGAGCAGGGTGGGTTCGTAGCCCACGACCTCGTCGGTCAGGGTGGAGCCGAGTTCGAAGAACACCAGCGGGATCGCGAGCGCGTTGTCGCTGACGAGTTTCGACACGTCGCCGAGCTTGTCGGCACGCGCCTGGAGGTCGGACTCGCGGTTGGCCGCATCCAGGGCTTCCTGGAATCCGGGAGCCGTACTGCGGGACGGGTTCTGCGGCGACTGCGCCCCGTACAGCGCGGAGAACAGCAGAGCGGGATCGGACCGGCCGGTGAAGGTGGTGACGATGGCGTCGGCGTCGCCGCGGTTGAACGTCGGGGAGGCTTCGGACGGCGGCATCGGCTTCAGCTGCATGTCGATGCCGACCTCGGCGAGCTGTTGCTGCACGATCTGCGCCACCTGCACGTTCTCGGGCAGGTTGAGCAGGATCGCGGTGAAGGAGAACCCGTTCGGCAGTCCTGCCTGCGCCAGGAGCTCCCGTGCCCGGTCGGGGTCGTACGGGTAGGCGCCGGCCAGGTCGGGATCGTAGGCGAAGTAGTCCTTCGGGAAGTTCTGGGTCGCGGCCTCGGCGTGACCTTCCATCGCGGTGTCGGCGATGGCCTGCCGGTCGATCGCGTACGCCAGCGCCTGCCGCACCTCGAGCTTGCCGAACTCTCCGCGCGACCGGTTGAGGTTGACGGCCATGTGGTCGAGCCGCAGGGCCGTCTCGACCCGCAGGCCCTGCTGCTCGGCGGCATCGATGGTCAGCGGGGTCGTGATGGCGGCGTGGAGGTCTCCGGAGGTGACGCCGGCGAGCCGGGCCTGCGGGTCGGTCATCACCGTCCACACCACACTGTCCGTGCGGACCGCGTCGGGATCCCAGTAGCCGGGCCGGGCCGTGAACTCGTACTCGGCGCCCGGCTGTGCGCGGGTCACCGTGTAGCGGCCGGCGCCGGCCGGGGTGAGCGCCAGCGCGGCGTTCTTCTCGGGGGTGCCGAATGCGTCGGGGTCGACGATCATTCCGGGCAGGTCGGACAGTGCGAGGACGAGTTGCGCGCCGGGCCGGTCCAGGGCGAGCACGACGGTGCGCTCGTCGGGGGTCGTGATGCCGGTGACCCCGGCGAGCATCGGTGCCGTCACCGAGTCCGGTTCGAGCGCGCGGTTCAGGTTGGCCTGGACGGCGGCTGCGTCCACCGGGGAACCGTCGGCGAAGCTCACCCCCTCACGCAGATGCAGGGTGAGCGACTCGTCGGTCAGCTCCCACGATTCGGCCAGTCCGGGGACGGGTTGTGCGTCGACGTCGCGGTGCACGAGCCGGTCGTAGACCAGGTTGAGCATCGTGGCGTCACTGGTGATCTTCGTCTTGTGCGGGTCGAAGGAGGACGCGCCGAAGACCGTCGCGTAGCGCAGCGGAATCGCGGGATCGGCGACCCCTGAGTTCTCGGACACCTCGGAGCCGCATGCGGCCACCAGCACCGCGCACGTCCCGACGGCGGCCGTCCACCGCCGGACGGCAAACCTGCCCATAGCGACCGGCATCTCGTCCCTTCCTCGAAGCGCTCGCGCGCACAGTCGATTTCAGGACGGACGACGATGCGCACGGCCCTGTTGCCGACCGAACCTAAGGGGTTGTGACGTGCCGCACATCGCCGTTCCCACTGAACGAGACCGGGCGGGAATCGGTGGTCAGCCGAGCGCGCCGAGGAGGGCGGCGTTGACCTCCGCGGCCGGGACCATGGGCATCGTGTGGTGCGTCGCGCCCTCGACGAGCGCCGCTCGTAGCCGCGGATTCGCGGCCGCGACCGCGGCCGCCACCTTCGCGCTGTCGTGGACCTTGCTGCCGGCCGCGAGGACGACCGTCGTGTCCACCGCGAGCCCGGCGAGGGCGCGGCGTGCGGGGCGTTTCGGGACGACGAGCCTGCCCGTCGGGAAGTGCTCGGCACCGAGGGCGACGAGCTCGAGCCAGTCCTCGTCGAGTGGCCGGCCGCCGGTCTCCCAGCGCAGGAATCGGCGCTGACGGTCGCCGCCGGGCCGCAGCAGCAGCGGGACCGCGCGAGCCAGGTACCCGGCGCGCATTCGGGCGAAGCACGAATTCGGATCGAGCAACACCATGTTCCGGATCCGCTCGGGGCGTTCGAGTGCGTAGGCGAGCGCGACCATCGCCCCGTACGAGTGGCCGACCAGGTGGAACGACGACACACCGAGCGCCGCGGCGACGCCGTCGAGCCACACCCGCAGATCGTCCACGCCACGCATCGGCTTTCCGTGCGCGACGCTCCGGCCCACGTCACCGAGCGGATCCACGGCCAGGACCCGGTACCGTCCGGCGAGCGCCGCGGCATTCGCGAACCACACCGCCGACGTCGCTCCCCCGCCGGGCAGCAGGACGACCGGCGGCGCGTCCTCACGGCCGCAGACATTGACATGCGTTGTGCCGAAGTCCGATTCGACCGTCACCGCGCGGACATCTGCCGGCCACTTCGCGAGCACGGCATCGTAGGCGCGGAGAAACCGCTCTCCCTCGGCGGTGGTGGCGAACTCTGTCGACGCGCGCGGCATCGCCTCCCCCTTCGTCCGGATCAGCCGGTCGGCCCGGCCATACCGTAGAACCGTTCCACCCGCATCCGCAGCACGAGCCGGCGATCGGCGACCATCGCGGCCCGGAACTCGTCCCAGTCCGGATGTTCGCCCTGCACCGTCCGGTACAGCGCGACGAGGTCCTCGACGGTGGCGTCGTGCGGATCCGCCGCGACGGGCGACAGCTCGGCCGTGCCCTCGGCGACCGCGTACGCCCAGCCGTCGGCGGCGCTGACGTACAGGCTCACGCGCGGGTCGCGGCGCACGTTCGCGGTCTTGGCTCGGCCGTCGGTGACGGAGACCGCGAAGGTCCGGGCGCCCGGATCGTAGTGGTAGACGATGTTGGACAGCTGCGGCCGCCCGTCCCTCTTCAGAGTGACGAGGGCACCGATCTTCGAAGTGGCGAAGAGTTTTTCGAGTCCGTCGGCAGTCACGACATCACCATCGCTTTCCGTGGGATCGGTAGCGTTTGACGTACTCCACCCAGTTCCAGGTGGACAGGAACCCCTGCGCTGCCTCGTACCCCTTGGCGAACTGCGCCTCGATCTCGGACTTGTCGATGTCGAAGTCCAGGACGCCGACCTCGGTGGAGTCGACGCGGATCGTGCGGGCGCTCACCCACGGCTGGTTGAGATACGCCTGGTCGCGGCCGACGAGGACGGTGGTGACGATGCCCTCGATCAGCTCCGGGGAGTCGCCGAGCGCCGAGAACGGACGCAGCAGCCGCAGCGGTGGCAGGACCTTGTCGTTGCCGGCGGGCAGGTTCGGCAACACGGTGACACCGAACGTGGGCCAGCGGGGCTGGTCGGTGTCGATCCGGTCGAGCGAGTCGATGGGGAAGTTCGACAGCAACCCGCCGTCGACCAGCGTCGACCGCAACCCGGATGTGGCCGTGAGTGTCGCAGGCCGGAAGTAGAAGGGGATCGACATGGACGCGCGCACGGCGTCGGCCACCGACTGCTCGTCCGGGTCGAGCCCGTAGACCGAGCGGTAGTCCCACGGCAGCCGGACCAGCAGCCCCCGCGTGATGTCCGTGACCGTGACCACCAGCCGGTACCGTCGTTCCTCGGGGATCTGCTCGTCGGCGATGCGCAGATCCCCGAACGTACTGATGCCCAGATCCTTCAGTGTGTCCCGGATCCAGGCGTGGGCGTAGTCGCCGCGATAGATGCCCGATCCGCGCAGCACCCCGATCGCGGGGCCCAGCAGGGGAATCCGTTCGACCGGACCGGAGTCGAGGAACTTGTCGTACTCGAGGCCGAAGACGGCGTCGCGCATCTGCTCGCCCGTCCACCCGGCCTTCGATCCGGCCGCGACGACGGCGCCGACCACCGCGCCCGCCGACGTTCCCGAGACCCGGTTGAGCCGGTACCCGGCGTCGGCGAGCGCGACGACGGCGCCGGCCAGTCCGATGCCTTTCACCCCGCCACCGGCAAGGACGAGGTCGGCGGGACCCGCGGTCATCGCCCACCCCCGAGGTCGCGTCCGCCGCTCGGGACGATCCGTTCGCACCCGTCCATGGCCGCCCCCTCCTGCAGCATCCGGGAAAGGAGTCTGGCTCCCCGTGCTCCCACCCTATGCCGCACATCACGGAGCGTCGGCGGTAATCGCAACGTGTCCCCGCTCAGGCCACGATGCTGTCGAGGGCGGCGATGATGCGGGACGGCGCGTGCTTGCTCTCCGTGCGCCGGATCATCCGGATCCAGGTGGCGAGCGGTTCTTCGGGTCTGGCAATCAATTGGCCGAGAACTGCGGCGGAGTTGTCGAGCTGGGTCTCCATGAGCGGCCGCTGCTGCGGTGGAAGAGCGGCGATCAGCGTCGCCGCGTTCCACGCGTTGTCCCGGGCGCGGTCGAGGCTGAAGTCGAGCATGCGGTCCGAACTGTCCCCGAAGTCGCCGAGCAGACCCAGCAGCGGTGAGAACTGCCCGATTGTGGCGCGCACCCGGGGGATCAACGAGGAGAGGATGTCGTTGATGCGGACGAAGTCGTCGTGGAAGCCGGCGAGCGCGGCGCCCTGGAAGGTCTGTCCGGTCACCACAGCGAGGTCGAGATTGATGTGGGCGTTGATGCCGAGCAGCAGGTTCTGCAGGATCACGGCCTGCCCCGAGCGGACGGCGTCGAACGCGACACGCCAGCACCGGGCCGCTGCCGCATCCGCGAGGTAGGCGTCGAAGTAGCGGTTGGCGAACAGGGCGTCGAACCGGCTCATCCGCGGGCCGTCGTCGAACCAGCCGTCCACGATGCGGGTGCGGACCTCGAGCGTCACCTGCCGGTACAGCGCCGCAAAGTACCCGCGCGGGTCCTCGGCGCTGCGGGCGCCGGCCACGATCCCGTCGAGGATCGTGAGCACCTCGTCCACGTTCGTGGCGCGCATGGTTCCCCAGTGTGGCAGCGCCGGGTGCGGAATCGGGCACAAGGACGGTCGTTGCGATTGAATCGCAACCGGACGGGTACGCCTCGGGCAGTGAAGACCACGACCGGAGGAGACAAGCCCGTGAACACGCATGTCACCGCGGACACGCTGCGCACGCTGCTCGAGTCGTCGCTCGACGGCGCGACGCTGATCCTGCAGGGCGGCCGGCCGCAGGTCGTCGCCGCGGACGAGCTGAGCGACGAGAACCGCGCGCTGGTGATCGTCACCCGCGACGAGCTGCGCGGGCAGTTGCCGAAGGACCGGGACTACAACGACACCGATCTCGAACTCCACGCCACGACGCTCGAGGCGACCGTCGCCAATCTCGGCGGCTGAACGGCACGAGCCGGGCGCCCGGTCAGCTCGGCCGGGCGTCGGGATGCTCGCGCACGAAGTTGAGATACGCCTTCGACGGCGTCGGACCGCGCTGGCCCTGGTACTTCGAGCCGACGGCAGCGCTGCCGTAGGGGTGCTCGGCGGGGCTGGTCAGCCGGAACAGGCACAGCTGCCCGATCTTCATCCCCGGCCACAGCGTGATCGGCAGGTTGGCGACGTTGGAGAGCTCGAGGGTGATGTGCCCGCTGAAGCCCGGGTCGATGAATCCGGCCGTGGAATGGGTCAGCAGCCCGAGCCGGCCGAGCGACGACTTGCCCTCGAGACGACCGGCGAGATCGTCGGGCAGGCTGCACGTCTCCATCGTCGACCCGAGCACGAACTCCCCCGGGTGCAGGACGAACGGCTCCCCGGGCGGGGCCTGCACGAGCGAGGTGAGTTCGTCCTGGCGCAGCGCAGGGTCGATGTGCGTGTAGCGGGTGTTGTTGAAGACCCGGAACAGGCTGTCGAGCCGCACGTCCACGCTCGACGGCTGCACCATCGCGACGTCGAAGGGGTCGATGCCGAGACGCCCGGAGGCGACCTCGGCGCGGATGTCGCGATCGGAGAGCAGCACGGGGTAGAGACTAACAACCCGCCCCGGGCGGTCCCGCGGCTCGAGGCCCACGGCGACGGGGGCAGGCGGCCGGGCTCGGCGACTAAGCTCGATCACACATGATGCACGATAGGTCCCTCGCGCCGTGCCCGGTGACGGACTGGAGCAACGAGCGTCGCAAAGAGTGCCTGCGCTCCACCCGGCTCGGGCACCGCTGGCGGCGGTTCGGGCGCGCGCGCCGCGGTCTCGCGTGGCTGGCGCTGCTGGCGGTCCCGGTCTCGATCCTGGGCGGGCAGTACTGGATCCACGACGTCGCCCCCGAACGCGACCGGCTGGCCCATACCCGGCCGCATCTGCATCCGATCTTCGACGCCGCGGATCCGGCCGATCGTGCCACCGCGGTGGTGAGCATGGTCGGACTCGGCAATCTCGATGCCACCGACACCGCCGTCGCCCTCCCGGCGCTGACCGCGCTCGGGCAGGTGTGGGCGGTGCAGTACGACAACAGCGGTCTCGACACCGCGGTGATCAGCCGGATGATCGTCGACCACGCGGAGCAGGCCGGGGTGGAACGCGTCGTGCTGACCGGGCACAGCATGGGCGGCATCATCGCCCTCGAGGTGGCCGGGCACATCGTCGCCGACCCGGACCTGGATCTGCTGGCGGTGATCCTGGACTGCACGCCCGTCGATCTGCACGCGGTGCGGGCCGACAAGCGCGACGCCGGGGAGGATCTGCTGCGCTGGGTGGGGTGGGTGCCCGGGGCGCGTGAGAGCCGCACCCTGCGACTGGTGGTCGAGACCGCCGCCCGCAAGGACCGCTACGTCGTTCCGCATCCGCACGGCTTCCCCACCGTCGATCCCGGTGGGCTGGTCGACGCGGTCACCGAAGTGCTCGAGGACAAGATCTTCGCCCCCGACGTGGCCAGTACCGGGCTGATCGAGTCCCAGTTCGAGGCCATCGTCGCCTCGGGTGCGCTCGACGATCTGGGGGCGCTGGCGTCACGTCGCGGGGACAGTCGCGGTCCGGCGGTGGTCTTCGTGCGGCCCGGGCGCGGCACCGACGACGACGTCGTCGACGTGGACTACAGCCAGCGGGTGCTGTTCGAGCGGGTCGGCGGTTCGAGGGGATCGCTGCTGGTGGTCCGGTTGGCCGGCACCGGGCACGCCGACCCGATCCAGCAACCGCAGGCCTACAACGCCGCTGTCGCCACGAAGATCGTGCCGTTCGTCGATCGGCTCGCCGAACGGGACACCCGGCCGGTACAGGCGAGCGGGCGGTAACCGACGCCGCGGTCGACCTCCGCGCCTCAGTGGATCGTCGTCGCCGCGAGGCTCAGGTTCCGGTGGCGTGCTCGCCCAGGATGGTGGTCAGTTCCTCCGCATACGCGAGCTGGGTGCGCAGACGCGCGCAACTGTCCTCGGCGCGCCGGTGGAACTCCGCCAGCACGCCGCGGGCGTCGTCGGCCGCCTGCCCGGACGTCGCGGCGTCGGCGATCCGATCGAGAGCAGCGAGCAACTCGCGCATCTCCTCGAGTGTGAATCCGAGTGGCTTCATCCGCCGGATCACCAGCAGTCGCCGGACGTCGTCGTCGGTGAAGAGCCGGAACCCGCCGCTGCTGCGGGCGGACGGGGTGACCAGGCCCACCTCGTCGTAGTGGCGGATGGTCTTGATCGACAGTTCGGTGCGCGAGGCCACCTGTCCGATCTGCATATGCCCCGAATCGATGGTCACAGCCGCACCCTTTCCTCCCGGTCCGCCTCCACCGTAGCGAGCCGTCCGACCCTCGATTCGAACTCTACCCTCACCGGAGGGTAGAGTTCCGCGGGTTCCGCGGACGCGACGACGCCGTCCCGTCCCCGCACGGGCGCCTCGCCCCTGGTCCCCATCCCACCGCTGGAAAGAAGACCCGACTGTGACCACTCCTGCCGGCAGCGCGCCGGCCGTCCCCGAGGCGGACGCCGACCCCGCCCTCTCGGTGCGCGGCGCCCTGCGTTCCCCGAAACGCCTGAAGACCGAGATCCTCGCGGGATTGGTCGTGGCACTGGCGCTGATCCCCGAGGCGATCTCGTTCTCCATCATCGCCGGGGTGGACCCGCGGGTGGGGTTGTTCGCCTCCTTCACCATGGCGGTCACCATCTCGATCGTCGGCGGGCGGCCGGCGATGATCTCCGCTGCCACCGCCGCGATCGCGTTGGTCGTCGCGCCGGTGGCCCGTGAGCACGGCTTCGACTATCTCGTCGCCACCGTCATCCTGGGCGGCATCTTCCAGGTGGCGCTCTCGGTGCTGGGGGTGGCCAAGCTGATGCGGTTCATCCCGCGCAGTGTCATGGTCGGCTTCGTCAACGCCCTGGCGATCTTGATCTTCACCGCGCAGTTGCCGCACCTGATCGACGTGCCCTGGCTGGTCTATCCCCTGGTCGCGGTGGGGCTGGCGGTGATGTTCCTGCTGCCGAAGCTCACCTCGGTGGTGCCGGCGCCGCTGGTGGCGATCGTGGCACTCACCGCCGCCGTGCTCGTCTTCGGGTGGGAGGTGCCGAACGTCGGCGACGAGGGTGAGCTACCCGAGTCGCTGCCGATGCTGTTCGTCCCCGACGTGCCACTCACCACCGAGACGCTGTCGATCATCGCCCCCTACGCGCTGGCGATGGCGCTGGTCGGCCTGCTCGAATCGCTGATGACCGCCAAGCTGGTCGACGACATCACCGACACCCACTCGAACAAGACCCGCGAGGGCTGGGGACAGGGCGTGGCCAACCTGGTCACCGGGTTCTTCGGCGGCATGGGCGGCTGCGCGATGATCGGGCAGACCATGATCAACGTCAAGGTCTCCGGGGCCCGCACCCGCCTGTCCACCTTCCTGGCCGGGGTGTTCCTGCTGATCCTCGTCGTCGCGCTCGGCGACGTCGTCGCGCTGATCCCGATGGCCGCCCTGGTCGCGGTGATGATCATGGTGTCGGTCGCCACCCTCGACTGGCACAGCATTCACCCCCGCACCCTGAAGCTGATGCCGCGCAGCGAAACCCTGGTGATGCTGGTGACCGTGGTTGCCACCGTCGCGACCCACAACCTCGCGATCGGGGTGATCCTCGGCGTGCTCACCGCCATGGTGCTCTTCGCCCGCCGCGTCGCCCACATGATCAGCATCGAGAAGGTCTCCGAGGCCGACACCGATCACGACGGCACGGTCGACACCCGCGTCTACAAGGTGCACGGCGAGCTGTTCTTCGCCTCGTCGAACGACCTGATCTACCAGTTCGACTACGTCGGCGACCCCCGCCACGTCGTCATCGACCTCACCGGCGCCGACATCTGGGACGCGTCCACCGTGGCCACCCTCGACGCGATCCGGCACAAGTACGCGGCGAAGGGCAAGCACGTGGAGATCGTCGGCCTCGACGGCTCCAGCCTCGACCGCCTCGACCGGCTCTCCGGCCGGCTCGGCGACGGCCACTGACCACCGCTGGGCAGAGCGCCCTCGCCCGATCCGCGGCCCCCACCGACACCACCCATCACGCTCCCCTCCCCGGTATCTGAGCCTGCTCGAACGCCAGCGCATTGCCACGCTGCGGGCCGCTGGACACTCGATCCCGCAGGCGGCCGGGCGCTTGGTCGATCGGCGTCGACTGTCAGTCGTGGCGCACGCACGCGCTACCGGGTGCTCACTTTGATCCCGCCAGGACCGTCTGCTCGACGACACGGATGTTTGGGCGAAGGCGCAGGAAAAGCCGCGCTGCGGTGCGGGAGTGAGCGTCGGACAAGTCCACCTACCGGGAAGTCTTGGTTTTGTTCTTGGCTTTGCCCTGGGCCGTGCCCGCCGTGGGAATCCTCGTCCTGCGGGCGGTACCGGAGGAGGCGGGGACCGCTCCGGCAAGGGCGGCGTGTTGCATGTCGGAGAGCACATCGAACAGCCCTTCCGGGACCTGCGCCAGAATCTCGAGCTGTTCGGCAGTGACCTCGACACCGGGGTCGGGCTCGCAGCTCTTCAGGGCCCTCAGCAGGTAGGCGCGGGCGACGGTGGAGACGGGCAGTTCCTTCTCCGCGGCGAGGGTTTCCAGGCGCGTGTACTCGTCCTCGTTGAGCCGGATCTGGAGGACCTTCGCGCGAGGATTGCGATGGGAGATCTTCGCGGTGGCCGGGATGTCGTAGTCCTCACCCTGCGCGTCGGCGGCGATCCGGGCGGTCCTTGGCACAACCGATCTGATGATCGACAAACTTCGTCAACTCAGTTCTCATCGGTGTGATTTCGTACCAATGCTGGCCGTCGTCCGCGTACTACGCGAGCAGGTCGACCGGCCCTCCGTTTTGGGGGCCAGTCGACCCCCCCTCTGCCCGTGCATACTTCGGTCTGCTCGACGACCCGCGGTCGCACCGGCCGTGGAGTGGCGGACCTTACTCACAAGGACGCAGGTGTACCTGTCACGGTGCGGTTCCGGACTCAGGGTTGACGGCCGCCAGCGCGGTGTTCAAGGTCTGACTCGGCCGCATCACGGCCACGGTCTTATCCCGGTCCGGCTTGTAGTAGCCGCCGATGTCAACCGGCGCGCCCTGCACCTCGATCAGCTCCCGCACGATCGTGTCCTCGTCCCTGGCCAGCGCCTCGGCCAGCGGGGCGAACTGTTCTGCGAGTTCCGGGTCCTCGGTCTGCGCGGCAAGTTCCTGCGCCCAGTACATCGCGAGGTAGAACTGGCTGCCCCGGTTGTCGAGCTCGCCGGTCTTGCGCGACGGGCTCTTGTTCGTCTCCAGCAGCTTGCCGGTCGCTGCATCGAGCGTGTTTGCCAGGATCTTGGCGCGCTCGTTGCCAGTCTTGATGCCGAGGTCCTCCAGGCTTACGGCCAACGCCAGGAACTCACCGAGCGAATCCCAGCGCAGGTGGTTCTCCTCCACCAACTGCTTGACGTGCTTGGGCGCCGACCCGCCGGCGCCCGTCTCGTACAGGCCGCCGCCCGCCATCAGCGGCACAATCGACAGCATCTTGGCGCTCGTACCGAGTTCGAGGATCGGGAACAGGTCGGTGAGGTAGTCACGCAGGATGTTGCCGGTCGCGGCGATAGTGTCCATCCCGCGGATCAGCCGCTCCAGCGTGTACCGCATCGAGCGCACCTGCGACATGATCTGGATGTCGAGGCCCTCGGTGTCATGATCCTGCAGGTACAGCTCGACCTTCTTGATCAACTCGTTCTCGTGAGGGCGGTACGGGTCGAGCCAGAACAGGACCGGCATACCGGAGTTGCGTGCCCGGGTGACCGCGAGCTTGACCCAGTCGCGGACCGGCGCGTCCTTGACAGTGCACATGCGCCAGATGTCACCCGCCTCGACATGCTGGGTGAGCAGCACCTCACCGGTGTCGACATCGACGAAGTTGGCTTCGCCCTGCTCTGGAATCTCGAAAGTCTTGTCATGCGAGCCGTACTCCTCGGCCTTCTGCGCCATAAGCCCGACGTTGGGGACGGTACCCATGGTCGTCGGGTCGAACGCGCCGTTGGTCTTACAGAAGTTGATGATCTCCTGGTAGATGCGCGCGAACGTAGACTCCGGCATGACCGCTTTCACGTCCTTGGGTCTTCCGTCGGCGCCGTACATCTTGCCGCCTGAGCGGATCATCGCCGGCATCGAGGCATCCACGATGACGTCGCTGGGGGAATGGAAGTTCGAGATGCCGCGGGCGGAATCGACCATGGCCAACTCGGGACGGTGCTCATGGCAGTTGTGCAGGTCCTGATTGATTTCGTCGCGCTGCGTGCTGGGCAGCGTCTCGATCTTGTCGTACAGGTCGCCGAGACCATTGTTGACGTTGACGCCCAGTTCGTCGAACAGCTTCTGATGCTTGGCGAAGGCGTCCTTGTAAAAGGTCTTCACCGCGTGGCCGAAGACGATGGGGTGCGAGACCTTCATCATCGTCGCCTTGACGTGGAGGGAGAACATCACGCCCGTCTTGCGCGCATCCTCCATCTGCTCCTCGTAGAAGTCGAGCAACGCCGTCTTGCTCATGAACATGCTGTCCATGATGTCGCCCTCACCCAGGTCCACCTCGGGCTTGAGGACGATCGTCTCGCCGCCCTCGGTCACCAGCTCCATCCGGACCTTGCGCGGCCGGTCGAGCGTCATCGACTTCTCGCCGTGGTAGAAGTCGCCGTGCCGCATGTGCGCGACGTGGCTGCGTGAGGCCATCGACCACTCGCCCATGCTGTGCGGGTGCTTACGGGCGTACTCCTTCACCGCCCGGGGTGCGCGCCGATCGGAGTTGCCCTCACGCAGGACCGGGTTGACCGCACTGCCGAGAATCTTGCCGTAGCGCTCCCGGATGGCACGCTCCTCTTCCGTCTTCGGGGCGTCCGGGAAATCCGGGACCTGGTAGCCCTTGCCCTGCAGTTCCTTGATGGCGGCCAGGAGCTGCGGCACAGACGCGCTGATGTTGGGCAGTTTGATGATGTTGGTCTCGGCCAGTTGCGTCAGACGACCCAGCTCGGCAAGGTTGTCCGCGACGCGCTGCTCTTCCGTGAGGCGGTCGGGGAACTCGGCCAGGATCCGCGCCGGCACCGAGATGTCGCTGGACTCGATCTTGATGCCCGCGGCACCAGCGAAGGTACGCACGATCGGCAGGAAGGCGTAGGTCGCGAGCAACGGTGCCTCGTCGGTCAACGTGTAGATGATGGTCGACTGCTTATCGGCGCTCATTCTTGTCTCGTCTCCCACGTCAGTTCGGTCCGCTTCACGAAGTGCTTTGCGTGCGGTATTGCATCGAGTATCAGGCTACGTGCGAGAACACAAGAACCATATTTACCCGCCAGTAGCGCGAACTCCGCTAACAGGCTCCGACAGCCCGCTGACGGCAAGCACCCGATCATGCGCCTGCTCTCCCGTGACGCGAACGCGAGTCGGCGCACCCCCGGGTGCACGCCCCACCGTGACCGCCGACGGCCGTCCGGCTCAAACCCGGCTGTGGATAGTCCGGTCGGCGGCGGTACCCCTCCCCTGTCGAATTTCCGAAAGCGCCCTTTGCCTCAGTGTGTTCGGTGTGATCGTCGCGCTTGCCGCACCGGTCGACTCCTCCGCGCGTTGCCGACCTTCCCGACGTCGAACGATTCGATGATCCGTTGTGACGGTTAGGATTACGGTCGTCTCATCCTCGGCCCGACCCGCCTCGTCGGCATCGCCTGATCAGCATCGTCGTCGTTACACCGCCCAACAGTTTTGTCGCTCTACCGGGGCTGTGCATGGGGGCAGGACTGCGTTGACCGTCGCGCCGATCCGGCTCCGCCGCACCAATCAGCAAATCGGCGAGTCGTACGCGGACTCGCTCAGCGCGGGCGAGTGGGACAGTGTTTGTTCTCGTCGGTGTCGGGCTGTTCTGGGCTGTCCCGAACTATTTCAGCCGCCGTCGGAACCGGACGGGCAAATCGAACAGGTCGAGCAGTTCCCGGCACAACCGAGCGAGTCGGTCTGTTCAGCCCAGAGCCTTGGACTTTCCGCGCCAGGCGTCATCGAGCTCGACTGTAAGGACGCCGATGCGGCCTACCCCTTCCGCTACGACGGACTGAACTCATCCTTCCGTCAGGCGACCAGTATCTGTTGCCGCCGGTCGAATGGAGCCGCGATACCGGAGTCGCCTTCCTCCTACCGCGGTCGGAGGCGATCCGCATCGACTTCTTCCCGGCGGAAGTCGCGCCGCCGCCCCACGGTGTGGCTGAGCGCCCGCGCCACGACCCGATGTCAGTCGGGCTTGCGGCCGGTACCGGAACCGGTACCGAGCCGGGCGACCGTGTTGTGCGGCACCAGCACCACCGGGCGGTGACTGTGGTGGACCAGGCGAGCCGAGACCGACTCACCGAGCAACCGGTCGATGCGGGCCATCAGGTCCCGCCGGGGCGTGCCGATGAGGATCATCGCCGCGTCGTGGGCGTCGGCGAGCGCGATCAGCACCTTCGCCGGATCCCCGGCACGACCGTGATATGTCCAGTTCCCGGCCGAGGTGGCCAGCACCGCGCACGCCTGCTCACGCTCGCGGTCCAAGGCCTCGCAGATCCGGGCCTCCCAGTCGTCCGAATCCGGATCGATCGGCAGATCCTCGGTGTCGACGACGTGCGCGACGTGCAGATACGCTCTCAGGCCGGCGCCGAGCTCGATCGCGAACTCCAGGGCCCGGCGGCTGGCCGCGTGCCGGTCGAACCCGACCACCAGGGCGGTCGAGGCCCGCGTCGGTGCGGCGGGGCCGTCGATGCGCCGCGGAACCCGCCAGTCCCACACCTGCGCCTCGGATTTCCGCTCGGAACGTTTGCTCATCACGGCCTCCTCACAGCGCGGCCAGCGCCAGCCCCGCGGCACCGGCGGCGACCGTCGTTCCCAGTGCGCCTCCCGCACGAGTGGGCGGGGCCGCGTCAGCGTGCCTGCGACGACATCGTGAGCAGGAAGTCGGTGCACGCCTCGATCACCTCGTCCTCGCCGAGCGGGCTGTCCCCCTCCAGCCACGCGGTGAGGACTTGGGCGAGGCCGCCGACGACGAAGTGGGCGGCGAGGTCGAGCCGCGGCGTGGAGCTCACCTCGAAGAAGTCCACCGCCTGCGCCGTCACCAGGCCCGCGAACATGCGTGACGACTCGAGTCGCCGGCTCACCAGGTGCGGATTGGCCTGGCTGACGGAGAAGACGAGCCGGCCCAGGCGCGGATCCTCGGCGACCTCGCGGACGATGTTCGCCACGCCGGCGCGGACCACCGCCCGCTCGTCGCGCGGTGCCTCCGTCACCGCGCGCAGGGTGCTCTCGGCGATGCGCTGGATGACGTGGTCGTACACGGCGACGGTGAGTTCGTCGCGGTCGGCGAAGTTCTCGTAGAAGTAGCGTGAGGCCAGGCCGGTCCGCTTGCACACGCCGCGGACGGAGAGCGTGTGATCGCCCTCGGGTCCGCCGAGGATGTCGAGCCCGGCCTCGATGAGCTGCGCCCGTCGTTCCGCCTGCCGCTGTTCTCCCCCGCGTCCTCCGTAGAGCCGTCCTGTCACCATCCGTCCATCTTCGCAGGAGACCTCTTTACCCCGATCATATATGTGAGTACAGTCGTGCTCACATTCCGGAAGGACGAAGGGATCGACGTTGTGACCACCCTCGAGAAGCCCGCGGAGTTCGACGACGTCATGGATGGGATCGGCCTCATGGCCGGCGCGGCGAACGTCATCATGCAGTTGTCCCACCCCGGCGTCGGCTACGGCGTCGTCGAGAGCCGCGTCGCCTCCGGCCGACTGTTCGACCACCCGATCAAGCGCACCCGCACAACCCTCACCTACCTGGCCGTCGCGGCCACCGGCACCGACGAGGAGAAGACGCTCTACCGCAAGGCCGTCAACTCCGCCCACCGGCACGTCCGCTCCACCGAGACCAGCCCGGTCGAGTACAACGCGTTCGATCCCGAACTGCAGTTGTGGGTGGCCGCGTGCATCTACCGCGGATTCGAGGACGTGCACAACGCGCTCTACGGGCCGATCCCCGCCGAGGCCGTCGACCGGTACTACCGCAAGGGCGCCGCGTTCGGCACCACCCTGCAGGTCGAGCCCGACATGTGGCCCGCGGACCGGGAGGCGTTCGAGGAGTACTGGAACGCCGCGCTCGCCGAGGTCGACATCGACGACGTCGTGCGCGAGCACCTCTACGCCATCGCCACCATGCGTTTCCTGCCCCGCCCGGTGTCGCTGCTGTTCGGCCGGCTCAACCTGTTCCTCACCACCGGCTTCCTGCCCCCGATGTTCCGCGACCGCATGCGGCTGCCGTGGAGCCCGCGCGACCAGCGCCGCTTCGACCGGCTCATGCGCACCCTCGGTGCGGTCAACTCGCGGGTCCCGGTGGCGCTGCGTGAAGCGCCCTACCGGCTGCTCATGGCCGATCTGCGCCGGCGGATCCGGACGGGTCGTCCCCTGGTCTAGATCCCTCGGGCCCGGTGCGCAGCCACATCAGCAGCTGCCGGTAGACCTCGTCGTCGTTGAGCAACGTCAGATGATGCGCCGGCGCCCGGCGCATGCCGTCCTCCGTGCGGAAGCCGATGCGCCGGGTCCGGCCACGCCCCGACGCGCTCGGCACGAGGACGAGCCCGTCCCCGAGCAACCGGCCCAGCGGATGCGTGGGACTGCGTGTCAGGGTCGCCGTCACGAAGCAGTGCATCGCCCCGTCGAGCAGAGGCACCTCCCGGCACACGGCGCGCCGCAGGTCGTCCGCGTTGCGACCGGACCAGTCCTCGTCGACGACCGCGCCCCGGTTCAGGTCGCGAATGCCGGCGCTGCGCCGTCGCAGCAGCGTCCCGAACGGCTTCGCCTCCGGGATCGCGACGAGCGCCGCGCTCGCATAGTGCACTGCCTGCTCGAGCGGCGCCCCCAGATGCGGGGACCCGAGCGAAACGACCTGCCGCACAAGACGAGTCCACGCCTTCTCGGTGCCGTAGAAGCAGGCGCTGCGCGCGACGAGTCCACCCATCGAGTGACCGACGAGCGCGATCTGCTCGACCTCGCGCGGCCACGCCCGCACGAGCGCGTCGAGCAGATCCGACAACTCGCGCCCGTTGGCGGAGATGTGCCGGCCGGTGTTGTAGCGCACGAACACCGATGCGCACCCGAGATCGTCGACGAGCCGTTCGCCGTAGGTGCGGCGACCGCCGAACCGCCACGTCGCCTCGGTCTCCATCAATCCGTGCACGAACACCACCACGCGGCCGGCCGCGTGCGGGAACGCGCGGGCGAGGGCGTCGGCCGTGAGCGGCACGGCGCGGCCGTCCACCCGCACCGACATCGGCAGCGCCAGCGGCGATCCCTCCGACTCGAGGACGTCCCCGATCAGCCCGTCGACCGCGGCGATCGCCATCGCGCCGCGAACGGTCTCCGACGGCACCCGGTCCCCGGTGGACTCCGCGAGCCCGAACTCGGCCAGTTTCCCCGTCGCCGACGCGGCCTCTCGGATGACGGAATAGACCCCGTCGGTGATCGCGTCGTGCGCGGCCTTGACCGCCAGTGCCGGTGTCCCGACTCCCAGCGCGACCGCCCCGAACACCCGGTCGGAGATGCGGCGGTGCACCGCCTGCACGCCGCCGGTCGCCGCACCCACCTCGTCGAGCAGCAACCGAGCCAGCTCGGACGCCTCGGACCGTTCCCCCGTGGCCTTCATGCCTTCAGTGTGGGGGAACGACGCGCCGCTGTCGTCTCGTCCGAGCGGGAGGATCCGGCGGCGAACGGGTGGTTTCGGACGTCGCCACTCGGCGTTTGCCGCAACCACGGCCCGCTGGACGCGGGACCGTCCCGGTCGGTGTGACAACGGCCGCGCGGAGTCTGCTACAGTGTGCGACGAGCTTGGGACGACGCCGAGAAACGGCAAAAGCCCAGCGTGCCGATGTAGTTCAATGGTAGAACATCAGCTTCCCAAGCTGAATACGCGGGTTCGATTCCCGTCATCGGCTCTCCGGAAGGGCCCCCGCCCGCGCACCGCGCAGCCGGGGCCCTTCGTCGTCGGTCGGACTCGGCGCATGCCCGCGTGCAGATGCAGGGCCTAGCCGACCAGCAGAACTCCGGTGAGTGCGATCGCGACGACGAGGATCGTGGAGCCGGCGGCGAGAGCGAAAGGCCGCCACCCGACACCCCGCAACACGGACAGCCGGACCCCGGTGCCGAGGGCGAACATCGCGGCGGTGAGCAGCGCGGTCTGGGTCACGCGCGCGGCATCGAGCCACGCCGGTCCGAGAACCCCGGTGGCCCGCACCGCCACGCAGGCGAGGAATCCGATCAGGAACAGCGGCACCAGGGGCGGTCGCTTCGTCTGTGTGGGCGCGGCGGTGCGGCGTCGTGACGCCACCCCGATCCAGGCGACCACCGGCGCCAGCAGCGCCACCCGCGCCAGCTTGACCGTCACCGCAATGGCCAGGGCGCCGCCGCCCACCGCCGCGGCCGACGAACCCGCGTCGAGTGCGCCGCCGGCAGCGACCACCTGCGCCACCTCGTGGATCGCGGCGCCGGCCCACATTCCTGCCTGGGTCGAGTCCAGGCCCAGGGCGGCCGCAGCCGCGGGAAGAGCCGGAATCATCACGGTGCCGAAGACGACGACCAGCGCGACCGTGGTCACCAGTTCCCGTTTGCGGGCGTTCACCACACCGTCGACCGCGGCCGCGGCGGCGGCACCGCAGATCGAGAAGCTGCAGGCGATCAGGAGCCGTTGCGTCCAGCCGATCCCGAGCATCCTGCCGAGCACCATCGACCCGGCGATGCCGAGGCCGACCACGGCAGCGACCACAGCGAGCGTCCCCCACCCCAATGCCAGCACGTTCGGCAGCAGCAGTTGCAGACCGAGCAGCGCGACTCCGATGCGGAGCAGCCGCCGCGATGCGACGGTCACACCCGGTTCGAAGACCGCCGGCAGGGTCCTCACATTCGCGACCGCTGCGCCGAGCAGGATCGCGATCAGCAGCGGGCTGATCCCGCCGAGCAAGCGTGCCGCGACCACGGCCACTGCGGCCGCGGCGGCAGACAACACCAGTCCGGGTAGCGATGCACGCGCGCGTTCGAGCGAGACGTGCCGGGTGATGCCCGTGCCGCGGCCGCCGTTGCGTCCCGGCCCGGCAACCGGGCGCGTGGCCGGCCCGGCCGACGTGTCGTGGTCGGGATCTCTGCGGTCGGTCTCCGCGGCCGCGATAGCACCCTGCACGCTGCACACTCTCTTTCTTCCACGTATCGGCCCGAGAACTCGGCCCGGCCGGGGTATTCGGCCCGTGGCCGGTTCGTCGTTCTCGCTCGGTGACCGAGATCTGCCGGTTCGTTACGGACCCATCGCGACGACCGGCGGCTGCGATGAACGTCGCCGCGATCGAGCGGGCCACGGTCGAGCGACCCCGCCGAGAGCTGTCCTTGCAGGACCCCGAATGCGACGTACCTCACGGTATCCGGCTCCGGCACGGCATACTGTTCCCGTCGGGACACGATCTGTTCCATATGGGACGCAACGTGCGCAGTTCCCGAACCCCGACGTCCGGACCACGCCGATCGACGACGCAACATATCGCCGGCGGGATCGGCGTGAGGTCAGGAGGCGGTGCGGATCAGAGTGGGGACACGTCGCCGGTCCGAAGTGCCTCGGGAAGACACGCGCAACCGTCGATCCGGGAGCTCGGGCTCATACCGGCACGCCCCCGGCTCCGACGCCGGCATCGATCCGGTGTTCGGCACGCCATTTCCTCGGGCTGCAGCCGAATTCGTTGCTGAACCAGCGGGAGAAGTTGCTCGGGGAGGAGAAGCCGAGCAGGTCCGCAACCTCGGTGAGCGAGTAGCGCCGACCGGCGACGAGGTGTTCGGCCAGGTCCACGCGGGTGGCATTGAGCACCGCGGTGTAGTTCTGCCCGGCCTCGGCGAGGTGACGGTGCACAGTGCGCCGGTCCACCCCGAGGCTGCGGGCGACCTGCTCGACCGAACATCGCCCGGTGGGCAGCAGCAGTTCGATCAGCTCGCGCACCCGGGTGACGAGCATCGCCTCGGGCCGGGTGTCCAGGGTGTCGAGGTACCGGCGCGCATACGGACCGATGGAGGGACCCGACATGGCGTTGGGCGCATCGAGATCGCTTGTGTAGAGGACGATCCCGGTGAACTCCTGGTCGAACTTGACCATGGGTCCGAACACCTCGAGGTGGGTGCTGGTGTTCTCGGGGGCGAGGTGGGTGAAGCAGACCGCCAGTGGCTGCCAGCGGCCGCCGCGGAAATCGCGCAACAGCCCGTGCAGGACCCCCATCACCAGTTCCATGGCCTGCCGGGTGTCGGCGGGCTCGCCCAGCTCGAGCGTCACCCGGATGGTCGCCACGTCCTCGGCCTCGACCAACCGCATCCGCAGGGCCTCGTTGTACATGTGCTGATAGCGCATCAGGAACTTCAGCGCGCTGCGGACGTCGGGTTCCTCCCGGAGGACCAGACTCACCGGGCCGAGGCTGGCGAAGCGCCGTCGCTCGACGAGCCGCAGCCCGAAGTCGGGGCAGCGGGCCGCGGCCGCCGAACGTTCCAGCAGACGCGCGATCGCGACGGCGGGGATCCACCGGTCCGGCAACCCCAAACCGGTGGGATCGAGCCCGACGCTGCGCAGCAACGGCGTGGGGTCCATTCCCAGCGACGCGCACAGGTCGGCATACCCGGTGATGGCGGCGTAGCGGGCCAACGGCTTCATGTCCGACCCCACATCCCGTCCCAGAGGGAACAACCTAGGTCACCTCAAGATACGCCCGGGCGGGTCGCGACACGCCCGGGCAGGTAGTGATCGAAATGGTCGGCGGGAGCATCGAGAACCACGAGTACCGGGCGCATCGGCGGATGCGCCGCCGCACGGGCGGACGGTGGCATGCGTCGACGATCGTCATGGCCGTCGTCCGGGTTCGCGGAGGAAGGCCTCGATGACCGGGGCGAGTCGGGCCGCGTCGGTGATCAGTTCGATGTGCCCGCCGGCGTGCCGGTGCAGGGTGGCGTGCGGCAGCAGTCGGTGCAGGATGTGGGCGTTGGCGATCGGGACGATGGGATCGTCGGTGCCGGCGACGATCAGGGTGGGCTGGCGGATGGCGGGAAGCAGCGGCAGGCTGGTCCACACGGCGCCGGCGAGCAACTGGTGCAGGTAGCCGATCGCCGATCCGGTCCGGGCCTGGGCGCCGAAGAGGGCAGCGATGTCGTGACTGTGCTCTGCCGCGGTGCCGCCGTAGATCCGGCCGGCGATCGCCGCGGCACGGCCGGGGTCGGTGAACCGGCGACCGGTGAGCATCTTGGCGAGCACCCGGGGGTGTCCCGGCACCATGAGCGCCCCGGTGGCGGTGGCGACGAGCACGAGACGCCGGCACCGGCGCGGGTTCTGGAAGGCGAACTGCTGGGCCAGCGCCCCGCCCCAGGACAAGCCGAGCACGTCCACCGTGCCGATGCCGAGCCGGTCGAGCACCCGCCCCAGGAGCCGCGCGAGGTAACCGAACCCGTAGGGCGCGAACGAGGGCGGCGACGCCCCGGCGCCGGGGACGTCGAACCGGACGATCGTGGCGGCCGGATCGAGGGCGGCGACGAAGGGGTCGAGCACCTCGAGCCCGGCGCCGATCCCGTTGCACAGCACCAGCGGCACTCCGAACCCGTGCCGGACGTGGACCCGGATGCGTTGCCGGCCCACGGCGATCTCGTGCCGCGTGGTACGAGCGTCGTCGGTCATCGGTAGACGATGACGACCTCGGCCACGCACACCGGCCGCACCCCGCCCCGGATCTCGTAGGTGAGGGTGAACACCGCCTCGATGCCGGCGGGCTTCTCCGCCGCGGCAGTGAGGGTGACCGTGGCGCGCAGTTCCGATGCGACCGGGACCGGTGCAGGAAACCGGACCTTGTTCGCCCCGTAGTTCACTGCCATACCGAGGTCGTCGAAGGCGAGTACCTCGGCGAGCACGATCGGTGTCAGCGACAGGGTGAGGTAGCCGTGCGCAATGGTGGTGCCGAACGGTCCGGCCGCGGCCCGGTCGGGCTCGGTGTGGATCCACTGGTGGTCGCCGGTGGCGTCGGCGAACCGGCCCACCTGTTCCTGGGTGATCTCGCGCCAGTCGGTGCGGCCGAGTTCGCGCCCGACCAGATCGAGCAGCGCCCGCGGGTTGTCGAGTGTGGTGGTCATGATGTCGCCTCCTGGGTGGGTCAGCTGTGGTGGACGTAGGTGCCGGGTGCGGCGTCGAGCGGGGAGTGGGTGGCACCGCCGACGGCGGTGGGTGCAGGAACGGCGGGGCCGCTGCGCGCGGCGAGCCAGGCGGCGTAGTCGGGCCACCAGGAGTCTCGGGTGACCTCCGTGCGGTCGAGCCACTGCTCCGGCGTGTCCGCGTCGACGGGCCCGATCCGGAAGGACGCCTTGGGGTTTCCGGGTGGGTTGACCAGCGCGGCGACGTGCCCGCTGGTGGAGAGCACGAACCGGGTGTCGGCACCGCCGAGCAGGGCGGCGCTGCGGTAGCAGCCCTGCCAGGGCGATATGTGGTCGGCGATACCGCCGATCACGTATGCGTCGGCGGTGACCGCGCCGAGGTCGATCGGGACACCCGACAGGTTCATCGTGCCGGGGGTGGCCAGCGCGTTGGTGACGCCGATGCGAACCAGGTCGCGGTGCAGGCCGGCGGCCATGCGGGTGGTGTCGGCGTTCCAGTGCAGCACGTCGAACGGCGCGGGCGGGCGGCCCTGCAGGTAGTTGTTGACCCAGTAGCGCCACACCAGGTCGGTCGGGCGCAGCCAGGCGAACACCTCGGCCAGCTCGTCCCCGTCCAGGTAGCCCCTGGACTGCGAACGTTCGATTGCGGTCGCGGCGGTGCGTTCGTCGAGGGCGGCGGCTGCGAACCCGGCTCGCGCCTGGTCGAGCACGGTCACCGCCAGGGTCAGTCCGGCAACGCGGTCGCCGTGCCCGGTGGCAGTCAGGTACGCGGCGGTCGTCGCGGCCAGGATCCCGCCCGAACAGCTGCCTTGCAGGTGCGTGCGGTCGGTCCCGGCGATCGCCTGGACGGCGTCCATCGCCTCGATTATCGCTGTGACGTACGTGTCGAGGTCCCAGTCCCGATGTTCTGCGTGAGGGTTGCGCCAGGAGATGGTGAACACCTGCTGGCCCCGGGCGACGAAGTACTCGATCATGCTGCGGCCGGGGGCGATGTCGGTGATGTAGTACTTGTTGATCACCGGCGGCACCATCAGCAGCGGCACCTCGTGCACGGTGGCGGTTTGCGGCGCGTACTGGATCAGCTCGAACACCGAGGTCCGCAGCACCACCGCCCCGGGTGTGACTGCGACGGTCTCGCCGAGGGTGTAGGCACCGGGTTCGACCATGGCGGGCACCCGCGGCTTGGTGGCCATGTCGCGGGCGAATGCACGCGCCCCGCGCAGCGCGGACAGTCCACCGGTGTCGATGAGCGCCTTCCACCCCAGCGGGTTGAGCAGCGGATTGTTGCTCGGCGCGAGGCCCTCGACGAGGTTGTCGAGCACGAACCGCAGCCGTTCGGTGTCGCGCCAGTCCAGGTCGGCCTCGGCGAGCAGGGCATAGGCGGTGTCGGCGGTGGCGAGGTAGGCCTGCATGCTGCGGCGCAACCACGGGTTGTGCTGCCAGGCCGGGTCGGCGAATCGCTTGTCGCCCTTGGCGGGTGCGCGGTCGGCGCGGCCGGTGGCGACGGCGGCGAGTTCCCTGGCCAGGGTGCCGCCGCGGTGCGCGAGCGTGCCGGGGCGGGTGGCCAGCTTGCCCGCGAGCCGGGCCCAGCCTCGGTCGGGGAGCATCCGGCCGGCCAGGCCGCGGGCCGAGCCGGCCAGCAGCAGGTCCAGCGGCGCGGCGGGCTCGTCGGAGCGGTGCACGGTCTCGGTGATGGTGGGGGTGGTCATGCTCGGTTGCTGCTGCTTTCGAATGTGGGGATGGTGATGTCGCGGCGCAGGATCTTGCCGGTGGGTCCTTGCGGGAGGGAGTCGAGGATCCATACGTGGCGCGGATACTTGTAGGCGGCGACCCGCTGCTTGACGAATTCGACGATCTCGACGGGGTCGGCGCTCGTGCCGGCCCTGAGCGTGACCGCGGCGCCGATCTCCTCGCCGAGGCTGTCGTGCGGGATGCCGACCACCGCGGCCGCCGCCACGGCAGGGTGCTCGTAGACGACCTCCTCGACCTCGCGGGGGTAGACATTGAACCCACCGCGGATGATGAGGTCCTTCTTGCGGTCCACGATGTAGAAGTAGCCGTCGGTGTCGATCCGGCCGATGTCGCCGGTGGAGAACCACCCGGCGGCGTCGATCGCGGCCGCGGTCGCCTCGGGCAGGTTCCAGTAACCCTTCATCACGTTCGGTCCCGCGATCTGGATCTCACCCGGCTGGTCGGCCTCGACCTCGACACCGGCGCCGTCCACCACGCGCATCCGCACCCCCTCGATCGGGGTGCCGATCGAGCCCGCCTTGCGGACGCGGTTCGGGTGGTTGAACGAGGCGACCGGCGAGGTTTCGGACAGCCCGTACCCTTCCAGGATCACCGCGTCGAAGGTCCGCTCGAAGTCCTCGAGAACCGCCACCGGCAACGACGCACCGCCGGACACGCACACTCGCAGGCTCGCCGTCGCCGCCGCGTCGAATTCCTCTGCGACACCCAGCATCGCGGCGTACATCGTCGGCACGCCCTCGAAGACGGTGACCCGGTCGCGGGCGATCACCTCGAGCGCGGTCCGCGGGTCGAACCGCGGCACCAGGGTGAGCATGGCACCGACGAGGACCGAGGCGTTGAGCCCGCACGTGAGCCCGAAGACGTGGAACAGCGGCAGTGCGCCCATCACCACGTCGTCGGCGCCGATCTGGATGAGGGTGCGGGCGGTCACCTCGGCATTGCCGGCCAGTCCGGCGTGGGTGAGTTCGGCGCCCTTGGGCTTGCCGGTGGTGCCCGAGGTGTGCAGGATCACCGCGGTGTCCTCACCCGCCCGCGTCACCGGGGCGGCCTGCGCAGGCAGGTCGGCGATCAGCCGGGCGAGGGCGTCGTCGTCCACCAGCCACAACCGGGCGTCGGCCACATCGGCCGCAGCGCGGGCCTCCTCGGCGAACACCGGGGTCGCGAACAGCGCCGCCGCGGCGGTGTTCGTCAGGAAGAACTCGATCTCGCGGGCCTTCAGCAGCGGGTTCATCGGCACCGCGACCGCCCCGCGACGCAGAATGCCGTAGAACACGATCGCGAACGCCGCGGTGTTGGGCAGCATCACCGCGACCCGGTCACCGGGTGCGATCCCAGCCCGTTCGAGCAGGGTGGCTACCCGCGCGGCGACCGCGTCGAACTCCGCGAACGACAGCGTGTCCTCGCCGCACCGCAGCGCGGTCTTGTCGGGGTAGTTGCGCGCCGAGAAGACGAGGTTGTCACTGAGGTTGGTCATGTGGTGGGTCTCCGGTGTGATTCGAGAACGGGTCGTTGTCGGCGGGGGCGTCCTTGCGGGCGCGAGAGGGGCACGCACAGCGCCGGAGCCCAGCGGATGGAGCCGAGCACCCCGGTCAGCCACGCCGTGCGTGCACCGGCGGGCGGGGTGGGCTTCAGCAGGGCGAACCACCCCCTGGGTTCGTTCGCACGAGTGGTCGGCGCGCCGGTGCTCACAGCCCGAGATCCCGTCCGATGATCTCCTTCATGATCTCGTTGGACCCGGCCCAGATCTTGGTGACCCGCGCGTCCTTCCATGCCCGCGCAACCCGGTATTCGTTCATGAACCCGTAGCCGCCGTGCAGTTGCACGCAACTGTCGAGAATCTGGTTCTGCACCTGCGAGCTCCACCACTTGGCCTTCGCGGCGTCCACCGCGGTCAGCCGGCCTTCGGTATGCGCGTGCACGCACCGATCGACGAATGCCTGCGCCACCTCGAGCGTGGTGACCAGTTCGGCGAAGAGGAACTTGTTGTACTGGAACGAACCGATCGCCTGGCCGAACGCCCTGCGCGCCCGGGCATAGTCCAGCGTCTCGCCCAGGATCGCCTCGGCGTGCGCGAGATTCGACACCGCCGCGCAGATCCGCTCCTGCGGCAGCATTCGCATCATGTGCGCGAACCCGCTGTCGACCTCGCCGATCACGTTCGCCGCGGGGACCCGGACGTCGGTGAAGAACAACTCGGCGGTGTCGGACTCGGGTTGACCGACCTTGTCCAGCTTGCGGCCCCGTTCGAAGCCCGCCATGCCGGTCTCGACCGCGAACAGGGTGATGCCCTTGGCCTTCTTCTCCGGGCTCGTCTTCGCTGCCACGATCACCAGGTCGGCGTGGTAACCGTTGGTGATGAATGTCTTGGAACCGTTGAGGATCCAGTCGTCCCCGTCGCGGCGGGCCGTGGTCTTCAGCCCGGCCAGATCCGATCCCGCGGCCGGTTCGGTCATCGCGATGGCCGCGACCAGTTCACCGGTGCAGAACCCCGGCAGCCACCGCTGCTTCTGTTCCTCGGTGGTCAGCTCCACCAGGTACGGCGCCACGATGTCGTAGTGGATGCCGAAACTCGACGCGATCGCCGCACTCACCCGCGAGAGTTCCTCCCCCACCACCGCGTTGAACCGGTAGTCCCCTGCCGCGCCGCCTCCGTACTGTTCGGGTACCTCCAAACCGAGTAGGCCGAGCTTGCCCGCCTCGATCCAGATCTCGCGGTCGATGAACCGCTGCTCGATGATCCGCTCGTGCTCCGGAATCAGGTGGCGTTGCGTGAAATCACGGACCGTGTCACGAAAGGCGAGGTGGTCGGCGGCGTAGATGGTCCTGGTCATCGGTCTTCCTGGTGGGGGGTGGAGACGGTGGCGTCCGAGCACGCCGGGCAGGCGGCGGCATCGACGATCCCGGGGCTGATAGTGTGGCCCCTCGAGTGCGGGATTCGATCGAGAACCCATGCGAGTCTTCGGGGTTGCGACTTCACAGTAGCCGAACCGCACTCCTCGCACTTATCCCTTGGGGTCGACAAACTGTTCAAATCGGGACAGGGGCGTTCCTGCGCTGAGGGCACTGTCTGCCGCACGGATCCGACGAGCACCCCGCCGACACAGGCCTCCCGGTCGGCGCGATCGCCCGACACCGTCCCGCACCGCGCCGTCCACCCCGCCGTGGAGGCCACGTCGACATCTCAGGCTCGTCGATCCGGCCGGATTCGGGCAAGGCGTCTCGAAGTGAATAGTTGATGTCCCACCAAGAAAAGTAATCCCGGAAACGTGCGCGTAGTGTTAGGTCCATCACAAGAGGAGCAGGCCGGTGACCGACCCCACAACCCGAACCGACGCAGCCGCGTGAAAGTGAACCCTGTTGAACAACAGGCTTTTTCGATCAGTTAGCCGTCAGGACGCGCAGGGTCCGGGACCGACGAGGGAGATCCGCGGGGCGGACATCGTTCGTTTCCGTGAGCGATCCACCGGCCGGCCCGGACGCGGTGGCGACGCACCTCGATGCCGGCGGCCACCCGATACCGTACTCCACCCCAATTCTTCTAGGAGACAACGAAATGTCTGTCACGAGTGAGACGCCCCGGCGGGCCCGAACGGTGACCCCGTTCCGGGTCGAGCCGTTGACCGCCACGATCGGCGCGGAGCTGTTCGACGTGAACCTGGGGGAGGTGTCCCGCGACGACGCGCTGTTCGCCGAGCTGCGGGCCCTGCTGCTCGAGCACAAGGTGCTGTTCTTCCGCGACCAGGACATCACCCGTGCCGAACATGTCGCCCTGGCCGAGCGGTTCGGTCCGCTCGAGGATCACCCGGTGGCCGGTAGCGACCCCGACCATCCCGGGCTGGTGCGGATCTACAAGGATCTCGACAGCCCGCCCGAGCACTACGAGAACGCCTACCACTGCGACGCCACGTGGCGGGTGAACCCTCCGATGGGTTCGGTGCTGCGCGCGGTGGAGATCCCGCCGGTCGGCGGCGACACCATCTGGGTGAACATGGTGCAGGCCTACGCGCGGCTGCCGCAGTCGGTGAAGGACCGGATCGAGGGACTGCGCGCCCGGCACAGCATCGAGGCCAGCTTCGGCGCGAACATGCCCGTCGAAGCACGCCACGCGCTCCACGGGCGGTTCCCCGACGCCGAGCACCCGGTGGTGCGCACCCATCCGGAAACCGGCGAGAAGATCCTGTTCGTCAACTCCTTCACCACCCACATCGTCAACTACCACACCCCCGACAACGTCCGTTTCGGGATCGACTACGCCCCCGGCGCCGGAGATCTGCTGCGCTACCTGATCAGCCAGGCCACGATCCCGGAATACCAGGTGCGGTGGCGCTGGACACCCGGCAGCGTCGCCATCTGGGACAACCGGTCCACGCAACACTATGCGGTGCAGGACTATTGGCCCGCGGTCCGCAAGATGGAACGCGCCGGCATCGTCGGCGACCCTACCTTCTGAGCCCCTCTCACCCTCCCACCCACACGACAACTCCGATCGGAGCAGCACCATGCACTTCCACGACGACGCCCTCTTTCCCGAGAACCAGGAGAAGCTGGTCATCACCGTCGCCCCCTACGGCCCCGAGTGGGACATCGACGACTTCGCCGAGGATCTGCCACTGACCATGGACGAGCACGTGCAGAAGGCGGTGGACTGCTACAACGCCGGCGCCACCGTGCTGCACATCCACGTCCGTGAACTCGACGGCAAGGGTTCCAAGCGGCTCTCGAAGTTCAACGAACTGCTGGCACGGCTGCGCGAGGCGGTGCCCGAGATGATCCTGCAGGTCGGCGGCTCGATCTCGTTCGCCCCCGAAGGCGAAGGCGCGGAAGCGAAGTGGCTCTCCGACGACACCCGCCACATGCTCGCCGAACTCGACCCCAAGCCCGACCAGGTCACCATCGCGATCAACACCAACCAGATGAACATCGTCGAGCTGATGACCGCCGACGACATCGCCGGCACTTCCTTCGAGCGCCCCGAGGTGTACGAGGCGTACCGGGAGATGACCGTCCCGGCCGGGCCGGCCTGGGTCGAGGAGCACCTGCGCCGGCTGCAGGCCAACGGTATCCAGCCGCACTTCCAGCTCGCCAACATCGCCCAGCTCGAGACCGTCGAGCGGTTGATCCGCCGCGGCGTCTACACCGGCCCGCTGATGGTGACCTGGGTCGGTATCGGCGGCGGCTTCGACGGCCCCAACCCGTACAACATGATGGAGTTCATCCGCCGCACTCCCGACGGCGCGGTTCTCACCCTGGAAACCCTGATGCGCAGCGTGCTGCCGGTCAACACCATGGCCATCGCGATGGGCCTGCACGCCCGCTGCGGCACCGAGGACACGCTCTGGGGCCGCAAGGGCGAGAAGATGACCTCCGTCGCCCAGGTCGAACAGCTCGTCCGCATCGCGAACGAACTCGGTCGTGAGGTCGCCACCGGGAAGGAGGCCCGCGAGATCTACCGCCTCGACGAGCACTACACCAGCGCCGAGGAGACCCTCGCCAAGATCGGCTTCGCGCCCAATCGCCGCCCCGGTCAGCGCGGCTTCACCCAGCACGCCTGACGCGGCATCCGCGTGACCGGTGGGCGCGACGCCGCAACCCGGTGTCGTGTCCCCGGATGCGCGAAACCCCTTCCACCCATCGTCACCATCATCGGTTCCCCCTCGACCCTCGCGCTCGTCCCCTCACCTCGACTTAGGAAGATCATGTCGTCTGTCATCACCACCGCGCCGGAGCAGTCCGCGGCCGTCTCGGCGCCGTCGCGCCGCAGCGGGCGGTCCCGGTTCTACCCGTGGCTCGTGTTCGCGCTCACCTTCGGACTGCTGCTTTCGGACTACATGTCCCGGCAGGTCCTCAGCGCGGTGTTCCCTTTCCTGAAAGCCGAATGGGCGCTCTCGGATTCGCATCTGGCATCGCTGAACAGCGTGGTCGCGTTGATGGTCGGGTTGCTCACCCTGCCGTTGTCGATGCTGGCCGACAGATGGGGCCGGGTGCGCAGCCTCGTCGTGATGGCCGCGTTGTGGAGCGTGGCGACCCTGCTGTGCGCGGTGGCGGGCTCCTACGAGCAGATGCTCGGCGCGAGATTCCTGGTCGGGGTCGGTGAGGCCGCCTACGGCAGCGTCGGTATCGCGGTCGTGCTCAGCGTGTTCGCACCGCGGCTGCGGGCCTCGCTCTCGGGTGCGTTCATGGCCGGCGGTTCGTTCGGGTCGGTGATCGGCGTCGCATTCGGCGGGTTCATCGCCGTGCAGCTGTCCTGGCGCTGGTCCTTCGCGTCGATGGCGATCTTCGGGCTGGTCCTGGTCGCGCTGTTCTGGGCGCTGGTCAGCGAGCGCAAGCTCGCCCGCCACGCGGTCGACGACGACGGGGCAAACCCCGCCGACGCCGCCGCGACCGCCGCGCCGGGCAGCGCGGCACGTGCCCCGATCTCGAGCCTGTTCACCAACCCTGCGGTGCTGTGCGCGTACATCGGCGGCGGCCTGCAGATGTTCACCGCCGCCGCCCTGATGGCGTGGCTGCCGAGCTACTTCGGCCGCTCCTACGGGCTGGCCGCGGACAAGGCCGCCGCGACGGCCGCGATCTTCGTGCTGCTCATCGGCGCCGGCATGATCGTGTGCGGCATCTTCGCCGACCGGGTCGCCCGCATCGATCCCGCCCGCAAGTGGACGGTCGCGATCGCGATCAGCCTCGCCGCCGGAGTGCTGCTGATCGCCGGGTTCCAGCTGCCGGTCGGCACCGCGCAGCTGGTGCTGCTCGGACTGGGGGCGTTCTTCTCCGCCGGCTCCACCGGCGCGGTCACCGCCATGGTTGCCAACCTGACCCACCCCACCGTGCGGGCGTCGGCGTTCGGCACCACCACCCTGGCCAACAGCCTCCTCGGACTCGCCGCGGGCCCGTTCGTGGTCGGCGTCCTCGCGGACCGGATCGGTCTCGCCGAGGCTCTGCAGCTGGCGCCGCTCGTCTACCTGGGCGCGGTCGCGGTGCTGCTGGTCGGCAAGCGCGTCTACCCCGCCGGCGTCCGCAAGCTCGCCACCCTGTCCGCCGCCCCCGCGCAACGGACCGGAACCGACCAGTGAACACTCTCGACTCCGCCGAGGCACCGCAGCCTCGACCGGTCCCCGTCGGGAACTGACCCTGGACCGTGGCGGCGAACCCCCTGGGGTTCGCCACCACGGTTGCCGTTCCGTCGTCGATCCCTGGTGAAGACCTCCGCGCGTCCGGATACCGTGGACCCGAC
>NZ_JAUIZP010000029.1:0-291718 GCF_041414735.1 Rhodococcus sp. GXMU-t2271 | reverse complement strand
CGGTATTCGGAGAGCGCCGTGGTGGCGTGCCGCAGCGCCGCGTCGTCGTCGCCGCTGGTCGCGGCTGCCCGGGCGGCGTGGTACTCGACGGTGAAGACCCGTAGGTCCACCCGGCTGGTCTCGGTGTCGCGCCAGCACAGGTCCCGCGGGGTCACCTCGACGGCCGGGTCGTCGTCGAGGGCACGGCGCAGGTGGTGCAGTTCGCGGCGCAGGTTGGTCAGGGCCTGGGCGGTGGTCGAGTCGGGCCAGAACAGGGGGGCGATGAGCTGGCGGGGCTGGGGAACTCCGGCGTGGAGGGCGAGGAAGGCAACCAGTGTCGTGCCGCGGGGGGACCGCGTCACGACGGCGCCGGTCGTGTCGTCGGTGATCGACTGCTCACCCAGGACGGAGACGTACAGCATCAGCTCGTGGCCTCTCCAGAGTTCAGCCTAGACCCGGCGGGTATCCCTCGTCGCGGGTGCCGCGCCGCGCGCCGGGGACGTCCCGGGACACGGCGGGCAGCGGTGTCCGCTCAGCGGCCGGCGTGCTCCCGGTCGGCATCGAGCAACCGCCGGCACCGGTCGAGCAGCGCCGCGCGCAGCGTGATGGACCGCTCGGCCAGGGCCGTCTGCTCGCGGACGTACTCCGCCCGGCCGCGGGGTGTCTCGATCCGTATCGGCGGATAGCCGTATTCGCTCAGGTCGTACGGGCTGGCTCGCATGTCGAGTTCGCGGGCGGCGTAGGCCAGTTCGAAGCAGTCGACGGTCAGGTCCGCGTCGAGCAGCGGGGTGAGTTTGTAACAGTATTTGTACAGGTCCATCGCGGCGTGCAGGCAGCCCGGTTGTTCCTGCCGTACCTGGTCGTCGCGGGTGAGTGGTTCGAGGTTGAGGGGCCCGGCGGCGGGGGTGAAGAACCGGTATGCGTCGTAATGCGTGCAGCGCAGCTGCAACGACTCGACGACGGCGTCGGTGCCGGTGTGCCCGAGGCGCAGCGGCACGGCGCTGTGGCGGACGTCTTCGGGCCGAGTGCGGTAGAGCATCGCCCATTCGTGGAGACCGAAGCAGCCCAGGTGTGCCGGCCGGGAAGCCGTGGCCTCGAGCAGGCCGGTGACGTAGCGGACGGTCTCGCGCCGCCGGGTCAGGTGGGCGGGGTCGGCCGTGACCCCGGTACCGGTGGCCCGGTAGCCCCGCAGGGCGGCGTACTCCGTGGATGCGGAGCCGGTGAGGGTGGTTCCGAAGCCGGGGTGCCAGCGCATGAGCTGGGACGGCGTGAAGCTGTAGTAGGTGAACAGGAAGTCGATCACCGGGTGGGTGGCGCCGCGCGCTCGCCGGTCGAGGTAGGGGCCGAGCAGCGTCGTCAGGCGGTGGCGGTGCCGCTCCCGGCGCGGCAGCCACTGCTCGGGTGCCAGGACCGTGGTCACGGTTCCCGCCCGTAACGAATGCATCGATGCTGCAATGATTTTATTGCGGTACCGGGCAGGCCGCGGCGGAGCCGACCGGCGGGCGTCGGGGTGGGGTTCACGGCGGGGTTCACGTCCGGGGTCCCGGTCCCGGGTCGGCCATCCGGTGGGTGGTGTCCCGCACGGTGCCGACGAACTGCTCGACGAGATCTTCCAGGGCGACGATGCCGATCAACGTCCCGTGCCCGTCGACGACTCCGCCGAGGTGGGAGCTGGTGCGCCGCAGCAGCGACAGGGCGTCGTCGAGAGGGGCGTCGACCGGCACCGGGGGCAGGGGCCGGATCTCGGCGGTCGCGATGAGGGTGTCCGGCCCCGCCGATTCGTCGCGCACGAGGTCGAGGACGTCCTTCAGGTGCAGATAGCCGGCCAGTTCCCCGTGTGCAGTCTCCGCCGGGTACCGGGAGTAGCCGGTCTCGGTGACGGCCTGCTCGACAGCTCCGAGTGTGGTGCCGGCCGGTCCGAGCGGGACCGTGCGGACCCCGGACAGGGGGATCGTCACGTCCGCGACGGTCCGTCCGCTGGTCTGGAGGGCCTGGGTCAGGCGCCGGTGTTCCTCCTCGTCGAGCAGTCCCTCCGAGCGGGATTCGCCGATCATCTCGGACAGTTCGAGCTCGGTGACGGTGACGTCCAGTTCGTCCTTCGGTTCCACCCGCAGCAGGCGCAGGCTGGCGTTGGCGCACAGGTTGTAGAACGCGATCAGTGGCCGGGCCACCTTCATGAACAGCAGGTGGGTCGGCACGAGCAGCATCGCCGAGCGCTCCGGTCCGGCGATGGCGATGTTCTTCGGAACCATCTCGCCGAGCAGGATGTGCAGCACCACGACGATCGTGAGGGCGAGCGCGAAACCGATCGGGTGCAGCAGGGAGTCCGGCACGCCGAGCGCGTGCATGGGTGTTTCGATCAGGTGCGCGATGGCCGGTTCGCCGACGCGGCCGAGCAGGATCGAGCAGATGGTGATCCCGAGCTGTGACCCGGCGAGCATGAGCGACAGATGCTCCCCGGCGCCGATGACGGTCTGGGCCCGTTTCTTACCCTGCCCGACGAGAGCTTCGAGCCGGTCGCGGCGAGCGGTGATAAGGGCGAACTCGGCGCCGACGAAGAAGGCGTTGCCGGCGAGGAGCAGCACGGTGAGCAGCACCGCGAGCCAGTCGTTCATCACCGGTCTCCGTTCTCGTGGCCGGGTGCGTGATCGTCCACGTCGGGGGGCTCGCCGGTGGGGACGAGCAGGACGCGGTCGATGCGGTGCCCGTCCATGTCGAGGACCCGGGCCCGCCAGCGGTGGTCGGCATCGCCCGGCCGGTGCGGCAGCAGCACCTCGTCGCCGGAGTCGGGGATCTGCCCGAGTTCGGTGAGGAGCAGCCCGCCGAGCGTCTCGTATTCGCCGTCCGGGGCGTGGTATCCCGTCAGGTGGGCGACTTCGTCGATGCGCAGCAGGCCCGAGCAGGACCAGCCCTGCTCGACGCGCTGCGCTTCGGGCTCGGGTTCGTCGTGTTCGTCGCGGACGTCGCCGACGATCTCCTCGATCAGGTCCTCCATGGTGACGATGCCGGCGGTGCCGCCGTATTCGTCGACGACGAGTGCGACCTGCATGCCGTCGGAGCGGACCCGTTCCATGACCGCGTCCCCGTCGAGGGTGGACGGCACGACGGGCACCTGCCGGGCAAGAGTGTGCAGCTGGGTGTGGGCGCGGCGCCGCGCGGGCACGGTGAACGCGTGCTTGACGTGGACGACGCCGACGGTGGCGTCGAGATCGCCGTCGACGACCGGGAAGCGGGAGTAGCCGGTGCGCGACGAGGCGTCGATGAGGTCGAGGACGGTGTCGTGGACGTCGAGGGACTCGATGGTGACGCGGGGGGTCATGAGATCTTCGGCGGTGCGTTCCCCGAAGCGCAGCGAGCGTCCCACGAGCAGCGCGGTGCTCTCGTCGAGGGCGCCGCGTTCCGCCGAGGCGCGCACCAGTGATCCGAGTTCCTCCGGGGAGCGCGCCGAGCGCAGTTCCTCGGCCGGTTCGATGCCCAGGCGCCGCACGATGCGGTTGGCGGCGCCGTTGAGTCCGCGGATCGCCCATTTGAAGATCAGTGAGAAGCCGGCCTGCAGGCCGGCGGTGGCGCGGGCGGTGGCCAGGGGCCGCGCGATGGCGAGGTTCTTCGGTACGAGCTCACCGAAGACCATCGAGAACGAGGTGGCGATGATCAGGGCCAGGGCCAGGGAGATGCCGGAGGCGAGGGCGGCGCCGAGTCCGGCTGCGCGCAGCAGCGGGTCGAGGAACCGGGCGAGGACCGGTTCGGCGAGGTAGCCGGTGATCAGGGTGGTGATGGTGATGCCGAGCTGGGCGCCGGAGAGCTGGAAGGACAGGGTGCGGTGGGCGTGCTGGACCTGGCGTGCGCGCAGGTCACCGTCGCGGGCGTGCGCGTCGACGGTGCTGCGTTCGAGGGCGGTGAGGGAGAATTCGGCCGCCACGAACACCGCGGTGCCCGCGGTCAGGGCGATGAACCCGATGAGGCTGAGGATGGACAGGAGGACGGACATCAGCACCGCTCCCGGGCCGGTGGCAAGCTCCGCTCCGATATCGTGGGGGGCCGGCCGGGTATGTCACCCGGCTCGCTAGGGGAGCCCTCCGAACCGGCGGAGTCGGACTCCGCGTCGCCCGTGGTGGCCGGAGGTCGTGTCGAAATGGTGGTGGGTGCCGCAGGCACCGGTTTCCTCTCGTCGGGCCCGAGGTGCGGGCGTTCACGGTGAGGCATCATTCTACGGATCGTGTCCGGCCTCGTGCGGTGCGGTCACCATCCGGTGGGCAGGGGGCGTCCCTCGGCGAATCCGGCGGCCGACTGGACGCCGAGGACGGCGTTGGTGTGCAGGTCCTCGAGGGTGCGGGCACCGGCGTACGTGCAGGTGCTGCGCACCCCGGAACAGATGTGGTCGATCAGGTCCTCGATACCGGGCCGTTGCGGGTCGATGCGGATGCGGGAGGTGGAGATCCCTTCCTCGAACAGGGCCTTGCGGGCGCGGTCGAAGGCGGAGTCGTCGACGGTGCGGGCGGCGACCGCACGCTTGGAGGCCATGCCGAAGCTCTCCTTGTAGGGGTGGCCGGTCTCGTCGTAGCGCAGTTCGCCGGGCGATTCGTAGGTGCCGGCGAACCAGGACCCGATCATGACGTTGGCGGCGCCGGCGGCGACGGCGAGCGCGACGTCGCGGGGGTGACGCACCCCGCCGTCGGCCCAGACGTGCGCCCCGAGTTCGCGGGCGGTGCGGGCGCATTCGGCGACGGCGGAGAACTGGGGGCGTCCGACGCCGGTCATCATGCGGGTGGTGCACATGGCTCCGGGTCCGACGCCGACCTTGACGATGTCCGCGCCGGCGTCGAGCAGTTCGCGGGTGCCGGCGGCGGAGACGACGTTGCCGGCGACGAGGGGGACGGGCAGGTCGAGCGCCGCGATCCGTTTCAGGGCGTCGAGCATCTTCTCCTGGTGACCGTGCGCGGTGTCGAGGACGAGCAGGTCGACGCCGGCGTCGACGAGGCCCGCGGCCTTGGCGGCGACGTCGCCGTTGACGCCGACGGCGGCGCCGATGCGCAGTGCCCCGGCGGCGTCGACGGCCGGGGTGTAGATGCCGGCGCGGACGGCGCCGGTGCGGGTCAGGACCCCGGCGAGGGTGCCGTCGTCGTGGGTGAGCACGACCAGCGGGTCGTGTTTGGCTTCGAGCAGTGCGAACGCTTCCCGGGGCGACGAGCCGACGGAGGCGGTAGCGAAGTCGCGGATGGCGACCGTGCGCAGCCGCGCGAACCGGTCGACCTCGCGGCAGGAGCCTTCGGTGACGACCCCGACGGGGCAGCGGTTCTCGTCGACGACGACGACGGCGCCGTGGGCGCGTTTGGGCAGGAGGGCGAGGGCGTCGGAGACGGAGTCCTCGGGACCGAGGGTGACGGGGGTGTCGGCGACGAGGTGGCGGCTCTTGACGAACGCGACGGTCTCGGCGACGGTGCCGGCCGGCAGGTCCTGGGGGAGCACGACGAGTCCGCCGCGGCGGGCGACGGTCTCGGCCATGCGGCGCCCGGACACGGCGGTCATGTTGGCGACCACGATGGGGATGGTGGTGCCGGAACCGTCCACGGTGGACAGGTCCACGTCGAACCGGGACGCGACGGCGGAGCGGTTCGGGACGAGGAACACGTCGTCGTAGGTCAGGTCGTACGGGGGCTGGTGACCGTCGAGGAAGCGCACCTGCCGAATGCTACGCGCCGGTGGCGGCGGGCGTGGTGAGCCGGGCCTGGCTGCGGGAGAGCGCCACCGTGGCGATCAGCATCACCACGACCGAGGCGACGACGAGGGCGAGGGCCGGGCCGTCGACCCGGAGCCGTTCGTCGAGGACGGTCATGCCGAGGAAGACGGCGGCGAGGGGTTCGCCGATGGTGATCGCCGGCAGGGACGCGGCGAGCGGGCCGGCCTGGAAGGCGCGTTGCTGGAGGTAGACGCCGAGCAGGCCGGCGCCGAGCAGGGCCCAGGTCTGCCAGGCGCCGACCACGGGACGCAGGCCGTGTTCGAACAGGTCGGTGACGTACTTGGTGAACGCCACCGCCACGCCGTAGAGCAGGCCGCTGGCCGCGCCGAGCGCCATCGCCCGCGTGCCGGGGTCGTGGCCGAGCAGCCCGGTCGCGGCGGCGGCGGACACGACGGCGCACACCGCGCCGAGTGGGAGGATCCACTCGTGCCAGGGGGCGTCGATCTCGCCGGCGGTGGGGTCGCCGACGACGAGGAACACCACCAGCGCTGCGCACAACGCCGCCGCGGTCAGCCAGGTGGGGCGGGTGATGCGGGAACCGGAGAACGCGGCGGACAGGGGGAGGGCGAACAGCAGCGACGACACCAGCAGCGGCTGGACCACCAGAACCGGCCCGAGGGCGAGGGCGGCGACCTGCAGCAGGTAGCCGCCGCCGTCGCCGACCACCCCGGCCCACCAGCGGGGGCTGCGGATCAGGGCGGCGACGAGGGACTCGCCGGCGGGAACGGCTTCGGCGGAGCGTTGCTGGGCGACGCTGGCCGCCGCGAACAGGAGCGCGGCGGCCAGCGCGCACACGACGGACGCCGTGACGGTGCCGCTCATGGGCACAAACTATGCCCTACCGAGGTGCCGGTGCGGGCGCAGTCAGGCGCGGACCTCGGTGCGGTCCCCGCTCCAGAGGGTGTGGAACTTGCCGTCGGCGTCGATGCGCTCGTAGGTGTGGGCGCCGAAGAAGTCGCGCTGGCCCTGGGTGAGGGCGGCGGGCAGGCGGTCGGCGCGCAGACCGTCGTAGTACGACAGCGAGGAGGCGAACGCGGGGACGGGGATGCCGAGCATGGTGGCGGTGGCGACGACGCGGCGCCAGCTGTCGATGCCGGCCTCGATGGCCTCGCGGAAGTAGGGGGCGAGGATCAGGCTGGGCAGCTGCGGGTCGGCGTCGTAGGCCTCCTTGATGCGGTTGAGGAACTGGGCGCGGATGATGCAGCCGCCGCGCCAGATGGTGGCCAGGGCGGCGCGGTCGACGTTCCAGCCGTATTCGGCGCTGCCGGCGGCGATCTGATCGAAGCCCTGCGCGTAGGCGACGATCTTCGACGCGTAGAGGGCGCGGCGGATGTCCTCGGTGAACTGTGCGGCGTCGGTGGGCTTGTCGCCGAGGGTGCCGGAGGCCAGGCCGCGGGCGGCGGCCCGCTGGGTGCGGGAGCCGGACAGGGCGCGGGCGAACACGGCCTCGGCGATGCCGGTGACCGGCACACCGAGGTCGAGGGCGGACTTGACGGTCCAGCGTCCGGTGCCCTTCTGCTCGGCGGCGTCGACGATGACGTCGACGAGGGGTTTGCCGGTGCTCGCGTCGGTCTGGCGCAGGACGTCGGCGGTGATCTCGATCAGGTAGGACTCGAGGGTGCCGGTGTTCCACTCGGAGAACACCTCGGCGATCTTCGGGGCGTCGTAGCCGAGCGCGTCGCGCAGCAGGTGGTAGGCCTCGCCGATGAGCTGCATGTCGGCGTACTCGATGCCGTTGTGCACCATCTTCACGAAATGGCCGGAGCCGTCGGGGCCGATGTGGGTGCAGCACGGGGTGCCGTCGACGTGGGCGGAGATGGACTCGAGGAGCGGGCCGAGGGCCTCGTAGGACTCGGCGGGGCCGCCGGGCATGATCGACGGGCCGTTGAGGGCGCCCTCCTCGCCGCCGGAGATGCCGGCGCCGACGAAGTGCAGGCCGCGTGCGCGCAGGGCGGCTTCGCGGCGGATGGTGTCGGTGTAGAGGGCGTTGCCGCCGTCGATGATGATGTCGCCGGGTTCCATCGCGTGCGCGAGTTCGTCGATGACCGCGTCGGTGGCGTCGCCGGCCTTGACCATGACGAGCACCCGGCGCGGCTTCTGCAGGGCGGCGACGAACTCGTCGATGGTTTCGGTGCGTACGAAGTCGCCATCGTCGCCGTGCGCTTCGAGCAGGGCGTCGGTCTTGGCGACGCTGCGGTTGTGCAGCGCGACGGTGTGGCCGTGGCGGGCGAAGTTGCGGGCGATGTTCGACCCCATGACGGCCAGGCCGGTCACGCCGATCTGGGCGCGGGGATTCTCGGTGCGTTCGACGGTCATGGGTACAGCTTCCCCCGAACCCGGACGGGATCGAAATCGGGGGCGTGCTACCGGCGCGGCCGGCGGGGGGTCACCAGGCGCGCAGCAGGCGGCCGAGTTCGGTCAGCCACGGCACGGCGACCGCGACGGTGGGCACGACGAGGATGGCGGCGGCCGCGGTGTAGGCGGTCACGGCGGTGCGCAGGTCCGGTCCGGGTTCGGCGAGGCGCTTGACCCGCAGCACGGTGGACGGGCCGCCGACGGCAAGGGCGCCCTGGGGGGTGCGGGCGCCGGCGCAGGCGACCAGGGCCCGGGCCAGCGGGGTGGGGCCGGTGACGCGCACGGCGGAGTCGTCGGCGAGCATCTCGACGAGCAGCTGCACCGAGCCGAGCGCCGACCGGGACCGCACCCAGCGGGGGAAGGCCTCGTAGACGGCGGTGAACGCCTCGAGGACGAGGTCGTGCCGGGCCCGCAGGTGCGAGTGCTCGTGGCGGAGGATGGCGCGGATCTCGTCGTCGGCGAGGTGGTCGAGGGTGCCTTCGCTGAGCACGACCCGGTGCCGCAGGCCCGGCAGGCAGTAGGCGACGGGTTCGGCGGTGTCGAGGACGCGCACATGGGACAGCTGTCGCACCGAGGCGCCGCTGTCGCGCCGGTCGAGCAGGTCGACGAGCATGCGGTGCCGGGCCCGGCGGCGGCGGGTGCGGACACCGACACGCAGAATCGAATACATCAGCCGTGCACCGATCAGCACGGTGAGAGCGAAGACCACGACGTAGGTCAGCCACAGGGGCAGGCCGAGGGCGTCGATCTCCTGGAGCGGGGCGGTGGTGGGCCGGCCGTCCTCACCGGGGACGAGCAGCAGCGATGCGATGGCCAGGCCGGAGCTGAACGCGGACAGCACGGCCGCGAGCGCCACCGCCTGCCACAGCACCAGGGCGGGGCGGGGGTTGCGGTACGGCCAGGTGGCGCGACTGAGCAGGGCCGGAACCGGCCCGGCCAGCAGCAGCGCGAGGATGCCGAAGACCAGCGCGGTGGTCGCGTTCATGGCACCGAGTGTGCCAGTCAGCTCGCCCGACCGGTACCCGGGTCGGCGACGGCGGGACGGTTCTGCCCGTCCTGCTGGGCCTCGAGGGCGGCGAGGGCCTCGCGCAGCGCGGCGGCCTCGTCGGGGTTGACACGCCCGATGAAGTGGACGAGGGCGGCGACCCGCCCGGCGGACTCGTCGGCCTGGTCGAGGGCGTCGACCATGAGGCTGGCGACGAGTTCTTCACGGCCGTGCACCGGCACGTAGCGGTGGGCGCGGTCGTCGCGCTGCTGGATGACGAGGTTCTTCTTCGCGAGGCGCTGGAGAACGGTCATGACGGTGGTGTACGCGAGGGAGCGCCGGGCGGCGAGGGCCTCGTGGACCTGCCGGACGGTCTGCGGTTCGGTGGAGGACCACAGGTGGTCCATCACTGCGCGTTCGAGTTCTCCGAGTGCTGCCATGACACAAGTTTACCGGGTCTCCGACGAGTGTGTCGTACTACCTGAAGTAGTACGTGTTCTCGTGTCCGGTCCGCCCGCCGTGCCGAACACGTGCCGGGTGCCGATCGGTACGACCAGCGGCCGATCCGAGACCGGGTCGTCGATCACCGCGGAGTCGAGCGCGAACACCTCCCGCAGCAACTCCTCGGTGATCACCTGCGCCGGCGGGCCCGCGCGGACGATCCGGCCCTCCTTCATCACCACCAGGTGGTCGCTGTAGCGGATCGCGAGATTCAGATCGTGCAGCACCATCACCACGGTGCGGCCGAGCTCCGAGTGCAGCCGGTCGACGAGGTCGAGCACCTCCACCGAGTGCGCCAGATCCAGATAGGTGGTCGGCTCGTCGAGCAGCAGCACGTCGGTGCCCTGCGCCAGCGCCATCGAGATCCAAGCCCGCTGCCGCTGCCCGCCGGAGAGCTGGTCGACCGGGCGGTCGGCGAGTTCGGTGATGCCGGTCCGGTCCAGTGCGACGGCGACCTCACCCTCGTCGTCGGCGGACCACTGCCGCAGCCACGACTGGTGCGGGTGCCGCCCCCGGGCGACGAGGTCGGCGACGGTCAGGCCCTCCGGCGCAACCGGTGCCTGCGGCAACATGCCCAGCACCCGCGCGACGTCGCGGGTGCGCATCGAGGAGATCGCGTGCCCGTCGAGCAGCACGCTGCCGCGGCGCGGGCGCAGCAACCGGGCCAGCGCCCGCAGCAAGGTGGACTTGCCGCACCCGTTGGGCCCGATCACGGTCGTGATCACCCCGGTGGGCACGGTCAGCTCCAGGCCGTCGACGACGAGCCGGTCGCCGTAGCCGAGCGCGAGGTCCCGCGCGACGAGCCGCGGCGGGGCGCCGGCGCTGTCCGCGGGATCGGGCGCGGCGACGTCGTCGGTGCGGGGGGTTCGGGTCACAGCGACACCTTCCGGTTCGAGCGCACGAGCAGATACAGCAGGAACGGTCCGCCGAGGGCGGAGGTGACCAGACCGACGGGCAGCGCGACGGGCAGCACCGTGCGGGCGAGGATGTCGGCGCCGGTGACCAGGGCCGCTCCGGTCAGGGCGGATGCGATCAGCGGCGGGCCGGGGGAGCGCACGAGGCGCAGGGCGATCTGCGGGGCCGCGAGCGCGACGAACCCGATCGGCCCCGCCGCCGCGGTGGCGACACCGACCAGGGCGCAGGCGGACAGCAGCAGCACCGCCCGCTGGGTCTGCAATCGCACCCCGAGGGAGCGGGCCGTCTCGTCCCCGAGCCGCAGGGCCCCCATCGTGAAGGCGGCGGTGGCGAGCCAGCCGGTCAGGACGGCCAGCGCCACGGCCGTCGGCACGACCTGCGACCATCCGGCGCCGTTGAGCGACCCGGTGAGCCACACCTGCGCCTGGGACACGTCGTTGATGTCGGCCGAGACCAGCATCCAGTTCGTCAGCGCGACGAACAGCGCGTTGGCGCCGATCCCGATCAGCACGAGCCGGAAGCCCTCCACCCCGCCGCGCCAGGCCAGGACGTACACCGCCGTGGCGGTGAGCAGGGCCCCGCACAGCGCGGCCAGGGGCAGTCCGAGCGCGCCGAGTACCCCGGCGAGCGTCCCGGATCCGGCGGCGACGATGAGCGCGACCGCGGCCGCGCTCGCGCCGGCGGTGACACCGAGGATGTCCGGGCTGGCCAGCGGATTGCGGGACACCGTCTGGGTCAGGGCACCGGCGACGGCGAGTGCCGCGCCGACGAGCACCGCCGCGAGGCCGCGCGGCAGGCGCAGCTCCAGGACGATGAACCGGTCGAGTTGCTCCCCGGCGCCGGCGAGCACCGAGATCACCTGCGGTACCGACAGCGGATAGTCGCCGCGGCCGAGCCCGACGCACAGCAGCAGGAACGTCGCCGCCACCAGGGCCAGGCACACGACCACCGCACGCGGTCGCCACACGAGGGAGACCGGGCCGATCCGCAGTGCCGGTCGGGACGGGACCGTCGCCCGGGTGCGGCCGGTGTCGGCCGGCGCGGTCACAGGGCCACCAGCCGGCGCCGGCGCACGAGCGCGATGAAGAACGGTGCACCCATCAGGGCGAGAACGATGCCGACCTGCAGTTCCCCGGGGCGGACCACGATCCGGCCGATGACGTCGGCCAGGACGAGCATCACTGCGCCGAGCAGCCCGGCGTAGGGAAGCAACCAGCGGTAGTCCGGGCCGGTGATCGCCCGGGCGACGTGCGGGACCACGAGGCCGATGAAGGCGATCGGTCCGCAGGCCGCGGTCGCGGCGCCGGTGAGCAGGGTGATGGCGACGATGCCGACGGTGCGGGCGGCGGCGACGTTCGTGCCCAGGGACCGGGCGACGTCCTCACCGAGTCCGAGCACATTGAGGCCGGGAGTGTTCACCACCGCCAGCAGCAGTCCGGTCGCGAGGAACGGCAGCACCTGCCACAGCACCTCTAGGTCGCGGCCGGCGACCGAACCGACGATCCAGAACCGGTAGCCGTCGAGGGTGGTCTGGTCGAGCAGCACCACCGCATGCGTCATCGCCTGCAGGAAGAACGCCACGGCCGCGCCCGCCAGGGCCAGGGTCAACGGTCCGGCGCGGCCGCCCCCGAGGGAAAACAACCCGAAGACCACGACACTGGCGGTGAACGACCCGGCGAAGGCGAACCACAGGTACTGCCCGGGGGTGGCCATCCCGAGCAGATAGATCGAGAGGACCACGAAGAAGGCCGCTCCGGCATTGAGTCCGAGCAGGCCGGCGTCGGCCAGGGGGTTGCGGGTGTGGCCCTGGATGAGGGCGCCGGCGACGCCGAGAGCGATACCCACCACGAGGCCGAGCACGGTGCGCGGGATCCGCAGGGTGTGCACAATCACGTCGGTGTCGGAGCCGTCGGCGGCGGTGAGGGCGTGGACGACCTCGGCGATGGTCATCGGCCGGGCGCCGACGGCGATCCCGGCGAGCAGCACCACCACCAGTACCGCGGCGATGGCCAGCAGGCCGAGCAGGCGGCGACGGCGGACGGCGCCGACACTCGTGTCGGCCGCGAGGGGGACGAATCCGTCGGCGGCCACGACGCGGTCGGTGACGACCTCGGTGCCGCGGCGCAGCAGGCTGCGCCGCGCCCCGACCGGTCCGCCGTGGCCGCGGTCGCGGGTGACCAGTCCGGTCCACTGTTTGCCGAGGCTGCGTCCGGTGGTGCCTTCGCGGTGCCCACGGTTGTACCACCACAGGCCGACGGTGACGGCGAGGGCGGTGCCCCCGAAGACGACGCGGTCGGTCTGGCCGCCACCGTGGGCGTCGGACAGGGCGCGGACGAGCAGCACGCCGATGACGGCGGGCACGGCGAGCAGGCTCAGGTCGCCGGCCTCGGCGGCGAGACGGCGGTGGAGGGAGGGGGCGTCCGCGACAGGCGGCGTCTCCGGTGGGCGGAGGGTGGTCACAGGCGGGGGCTCCTCGGGGGACGCGTTCTCGGCCGAACGAGGGTTAGGTTACCGAACCCTATCTTCCGGGGTTGCATCCACCGGACCGCAATGACATGGTTAGGCTTACCTAATATTGATGATCCGCCGATCAGGAGGTGTGGATGACAATCCTGCTGCCACCGAGATCCACCCCGGTGCAGGCACCGAGATCCACCCCGGTGCAGGTCCCCGCGTTCGAGGACACCGACGCCCGCCTGCGGCTGCTGGTGCCGCACGCTCCCCGCGTCTATGCCGTCGCCCGCATCGACGACGAACCCCGCCGCCGCTGGTGGCGGCTCGCCGACCCCGACCGGGACCGGCGGATCGCGCTGCTGTACGCCCGCGCGCTCGAGGACGTCGCCGATCCGCGGATCGCCGCCGACCAGGTGGCGGCCGCCCTCGTCCACGTCGTCGCGGGCCGAGTCCTCGCCCCCTACCTGCTCGAGGCGCGCTGCTGGGACCCCGGGCTCGACAACCTGTGGATCCACCAGGACAGCGACGGCGGCATCGACTGGGCCGCGGTCGCGGACGACACCCTGCGGGTGCTGCCCGACGATCCCGCCGCCGACGAGACGGTCGTCGTGCTGCCGTGCGAGGAGGCGCTCGCCCGGTGGACCGCACACCGCGCCACCACCGCGCTGCACGCCGCCTACGCGTCGCTGGCGCGGTGTGCCCCCGTCGAGCAGCCGCGCCTGTGGTCCCTGCTCGGCCGCACCGTCGTGGCGGGCGCCGCGCAGATCCCCCTGCTGGCCGGCACCTCCCGCGCCGTCGCGGCGCGCCGGGGTCAGCTCCTGCTGGACGCGTTCCTGGCGCTGGGTGTGCCGGTACGAGGACTTTGCAAATTAGGTAAGGCTTCCCTATAGTTGGTGGTGTTGTTGCTGCCGGACCGTGCCGGAGTCCTGAGGGCTGCAGAGACCCCCGGTCCTTCCCACGGCGGGCCTCGCGTGCACCACGCGAGGCCCGCCGGCTCGTCCCGGCACTGCGTGCCGCCGGCGATGTCCTAGCATCCCTTCCAGACCCGGCGACCGGCGCCGGGCCCGCGCCAGAAAGCTGGCACGACCCGGACGGAGTGACACATGACCGATCTGCCCACCCAGGAACAACTCTCCGACCCCGCGGCCGTCACCGCCCAGCACAACGACGGCTTCGGTTCCGTCCTCGGCCTCGAGTTCACCGAACTGACTCCCGACCGGGTCCGCGCCCACTGGACCGTCACCCCGAACCAGCACCAGCCGTTCGGCATCGTCCACGGCGGCGTCTACTGCGCCGTCGTCGAATCCGTCGCCAGCTTCGCCGGCAGCATCTGGCTCGGCGACCGCGGCAAGGTGGTCGGCGTCAACAACAACACCGACTTCATCCGCGCCACCCGCGAAGGGGTGCTCACCGCCACCGCCACCCCCGTCCAGCGGGGGCGCAGCCAGCAGCTGTGGCAGGTCGCCATCACCGACGAGCAGCAGCGCACCGTCGCGCACGGGCAGGTGCGCCTGGCCAACATCCTCGATCCCGACGCCCTGGGCAACTGACCGGCGGCCCGGCTGCCGACCGACCCGCCTCACCCCGCGGCGCGGCGCCCGCGGCTGCCGCGCTCGGCCTCCTCGGTATGTCGCTGCAGCCGATCGATCGCGTTCCGGGCGAACACCTGCTGCTCCGTCGAGGCCATCTCGTTGCGGCCCCGGGTCAGGAACGTCGTCGCCCACGACAGCAGGGTCGACAGCTTGCTCGAGAACCCCACCAGGTACAGCAGGTGGATCCCCAGCCAGGCCACCCAGCCGACGAACCCGCTGATCTCGAGCTTGCCGACCTTCGCGACCGCGCTGAACCGGCTGATCGTGGCCATCGACCCCTTGTCGAAATACTTGAACGGCTTGCGTTCGGCCGGACTGTGACCGGCCAGGCCCGCCACGATCTGCCGCGCCGCATACTTGCCGCCCTGCATCGCCACCTGCGCCAGGCCCGGCAACTTGTCCAGCGCCATCATGTCGCCGATGACGAACACGTTCGGATGACCGGGCAGCGACAGGTCCGGATTCACCAGGACCCGGCCCGCCCGGTCGACCTCGGCACCGGACTGCTCGGCGAGCCGGCGGCCCAGCGGACTCGCCGACACGCCCGCCGACCACACCTTGCACTGCGACTCGATCCGGCGCTCGGTGCCGTCCTTGTCCTTGACCGTCAGGCCCGTCGCATCCACGTCGGTGACCATCGCGTTGAGCTGGATCTCCACCCCCAGCTTCTCAAGGGTCTGGCGGGCCTTGGCGCTGAGCTTGCCCCCGTACACCGGCAGCACGTCCGGCGCCCCGTCGAGCAGCACCACCCGCGCGGCCGCCGGATCGATGTTGCGGAACGCGCCCCGCAGCGTGTGATGGGACAACTCGGCGATCTGTCCCGCGAGTTCCACCCCCGTCGGTCCCGCCCCGACCACCACGAACGTCAGCAGCCGGCGCTGCTCGGCCGGGTCCTCGGACAGCTCCGCCTGCTCGAACGCCCCCAGGATCCGGCCCCGCAACTCGAGCGCGTCGTCGATCGTCTTCATGCCGGGCGCGAACTCGGCGAAGTGATCGTTGCCGAAGTACGACTGGCCCGCCCCGGCGGCCACGATCAGGCTGTCGAACGGCGTGACCGTCTCCCGCTCGAGGAACCGGGACGTCACGGTCTGCCGCGCCAGATCGATCGACTCGACGTCGCCGAGCAGCACCTGCGCGTTCTTCTGCTTGCGCAGTACCAGCCGGGTCGGCGGCGCGATGTCACCCACCGACAGGATGCCCGTCGCCACCTGGTACAGCAGCGGCTGGAAGAGGTGGTGGGTGGTCCGAGCGACGACGGTGACGTCCACGTCGGCACGTGCGAGGGCCTTGGTGGCGAACAGACCCCCGAATCCGGATCCGATCACCACCACATGGTGACGACGTGGCTCAACCGACTGGATGCTCATTCCGTGCTCCTCGATGTCTCGGGTCGACCGGGCAACCGGTGGCGGAGAAGCGGCGGGGCTCCCGCGCCGCCCCCAGTCTGTCAGCTATACCCGCTCGCCACAGGCTTACGCGTCCCGTGCGGCCCGGGCGTCACTCGTGCCGGTCGAGCAGCCCGTAGACCGGGTTGTGCCGGGCGGCGTGCCGCACCGCGTCGTCCGTCGCCGACGTGTAGATCTGCACGGTCTGCAACGACCGGTGGCCGAGCAGCTGCTGCAGCTCCACCATCGTCGCCCCGCCGTCGGCCAGGCTGGTGGCGAAGGTGTGCCGCAGCGCGTGGGCGAGGGCGCCGCGTTTGCGCTCGCCCTCGATGCCCGCCATCCGGTACATCCGCCGCACCCGGTACTGCAGCGTGCCGCGGGTGATCCGGCGGCCGTCGGCGCCGACGAACAGCGGATCGGCCGGGGGATAGCGCTCCCACACCGCGAGTGTCTCGTCGTCGCCGCGCCGGGGCCGATGCGTCGGCGGGAACCGGGTGTAGCGCTCCTCGAGATACGCCGAGACGATCGCGGTCCAGCTCGGCTCGAGCGGGATCTGCCGTTCGACGGCGCCCTTGCCCATCACCCGCAGCACGGGGGAGCGGGTGCCGCCGAGCACGCTGCCGAGATCGAGACGGATCAGCTCCTCCGAGCGGATACCGGTCAGCAGCAAGGTCGCGATCAGCGCCAGATCCCGCTGGGGCCACTGCCGCGCCGAGGCGGCGGGCCGCTGCGCCTCGACGGTGAGGGTGTCGACGAGTTGCCCGATCGCCTTGGGCGTGAACGACTTCGGGGTGTGCTGGGGGCGTTTCGGCTGGGCGATCGACGCCATCGGGTTGCCCTCCGACACGCCTTCGGAGACCAGGAAGTTGCAGAAGCTGTTCCACACCGACCAGGCCCGCCGCACCGACGCCGGCTGCCGCTCCCGCGCGAAGGTGGCGAACGCCGAGCGCATCGCCCGGATCGTGATGTCCTGCACGCACAGCTCGCCCGGGGCGACCGAGAGCCGGACGGCGAGCTCCTCGCACACCGCGTGCAGATCCAGCCGGTACGCCTTGATCGTGTGCGCGGACCGCTTCGCCGTCTGCAGCGTCTCGAGGTACGCGGCCACCCAGTCCAGCAGCCCCGGATCCACCCGGCCTGTCATCACCCTCCCCGCATCCCCGTCGTACACCTGTGCGATACCAGTGTGACATCCGGGGCCGACGGGAACGGTGGGACCTGCGGTCGCGGACTACCGGTGTGACCCGGTCCCGCCGAGGCGCTGGGGTCCCGGTCCCCGGGCGCCGAGCACATCGCCGGGGTTGGCCAACGGGCACGACGCCAGGCTCAGGCAGCCGCAGCCGATGCACTCGGTGAAACTGTCCCGCAGGGCGGTGAGTGCCTCGATCCGTTCGGTGAGCCGGTCGTGCCACTGCCGCGACAGCCGCGCCCAGTCCGCCGCGGTGGGCACCCGGCTGTCCGGCAACGAGTCGAGGGCCTCCCGGATCTCGTCGAGGGAAACCCCCACCCCCTGCGCGACGCGGATGAAGGCCAGGCGACGGAGCGTGTCACGCCGGTAGCTGCGCCGGTTCCCGGTGGTGCGTCTACTGGCGATCAGGCCGCGGGCCTCGTAGTAGTGCAGCGCGGACACCGCCACCCCCGACCGGGCCGACAACTCGCCCGGGGTCAACCACACGTTCGGCGGCATCGCCGTTCCTCCCGACTCCGGGGCCGGCCCCACGGACCTGCCGTTCGTCGCACCGACTGTACGGCGAGGGGGACCGGTCCGGCGACGTGGCCGACCTCGTCCACCGAGGGGAGGAGATGGTGGTGTGTGACAGCCCTCGCCGCGACAGTGCGGGCGGTGCGGGGCCGGGGGTCAGCGGGCGTGGCGGTCGGCAACGACTCGAGGTAGGCCGAGGCTCGACGCCCGCGGCGGCGCCGTGTGGGGACCGGGCGCGGCTCGTCCAACGACACCGCCGCGCACCCTTGCGGGTGTGATGGATAACGGTGATTATCCATCATTATTATTATCAATAATAGGTGAGTGGTCCGCGGGAGTGGTGGGGAGAGGGCGTGGGCCGGCGCTGCGGCGCATGTGGCACGGACCTCGACAGCTAGTGCGGCACCGACTGTCACGCCTGGATCCACGCCGGGAAGATTGCCCGTCGAATGCGACGATTCGGTTGATCGTCGAGGCGACGCAAACGACCGGGCCTGACGCCACGCCGCCGGCGGGAGGCGCGGGTGGGGCCGGCCGGCCACGTCTGCCGGTGCCGATCCTGCACGCGCCCGGTTCGGGCCATCGGCCGGTTCGGGCGCCCGCGTCCCACCGTCCGTGGGGAGGCTTCCGGCACGCTACTTGACATAATGTGCATTATCGGCAATCTGGTGTACGGCGGTGACCAGCCGTTTGTTCCGCGCGAGGCCCGGTCGAGTGCCGAGAACACCGCGAACGTGTCCGTGCCGGCGGCGTCCGCACCGACGGCGTTCGTCCGCCCCGGTGCGGCGCACGCCGCCCGGCATTCGCATCGGCGGTTCGTGACCGGCGCGACGACTGCCTGCACCCGCCCGCCGGACGCGCCCCGGCTACCACCCGCGAATCTCCGCTCGGCCTCGCTCGCGTTCCGGCGCGACCCGCCTCGTCCCCTCCACGGCTCGGCGGCTGACGATCAATTCGTCACAGTGACGATTAACGGGGCGAGAGCTGGCAGCTCGTGCGCTGGCGCACCGGCATTCGATCCACGGCGACTCGCTCGCGCGCGTTGCCGGCACACCTCGGAATCATCCGGCGTGTGCCGGCATCGTGCGGGCCGGACTATCGCCGCCGTGGGCTCGCGATCCGCGAGGCGGGCGCGACCCTCCTCCCCTCGCCCGTGGGAAGCTCCGCATCGATTCGACACTGTGACGTAACTCGGGCGGGGTGGGTCGACCGGTGTCCGACGGGACGATCGACTCTCGTTGTCTCGGTGGCGATCACCTCAGGCTTTCCGGACGTTCGCCGAACGAGGGTTTTCGTGAGCAGCCATGAAGTGAAGATGATCGTGCTGTCGCCCGACGAGTCGATCAAGTTCTACAGCGCGACCCTGGGCATGGCGTCGACGTTCCGGGACGGCGCCTATTTCGCTGCCCTCGACGGCGGCGGGGTCACCCTCGCGCTCGCGACCGCAATCGATCATCCGATCCTCGGCCGGGTGGTCGTCGGTATCAAGACCGGCGGCGTCGATGCGGCCGCGAAGGCCGTCGAAGAAGCCGGCGGCGGCATCGCGAAGGGCCCGTACGACGACGCGCACGAGCGCCGCGCCGTGGTCTACGACAACAAGGGCACCGGGTTGGTCTTCTCCAGCCCGCTCGGACGATGAGCGGGCGCTTGCGGCGGTGACCGAACGCTGATCCCGGGTCACCGCCGCGTGCCCGGCCCTCGCCTCGAGCGACGCGCGGCGGATCGCATGAGCAGCCCGGTGGCGGAAGGATGATGCGGTCCGGACGGCGGTGTCAGTTCCGCGGGCCCGCGCCGGTGACCGCCGGGTCCGCCAGCCGCGCCGACAGGACCTGCACGATCGCCTCGACCGCGTGCGGGGACACCATCTCGTGGTGATCGCAGTCGATCCGGTACTGGTGGATCTCCCCCGACACCACGTTGTGCCACGCCGCGACCGCCGCGACCGGGGCTGCGGACCGGACGGCGGTGAAGAACAGCACGTCCCCGTCGAAGGTGGCGGGCGCGTGCCGGCGGGCCGCCCGCAACGCGGCGGCCGAACCCCGGTGGATCCGCTCGAGGTGCGCAGCCGTCAGACCGGTGCCGCCGCCCAGCGCCGCATCGAGCAGTTCCGACGCCTGCTCGTAGGTCGGCTCCTGTTCGGTGTCGAACGGCACACCCAGATCGCGGAGCATGTCGCGGATCCCGACCGAGCCGGCGCCGCGGACGCTGAGGTGACTGTCGAGCAGGGCGAGGGTGTCCACCCGCTCCCCTGCCCGGCGCAGCTCCACGGCGACGGCGTGGGCGACGACCCCGCCGAGCGACCAGCCGAGCAGGTGATAGGGGCCGTGCGGCTGGATGCGGCGGATCTCCTCGACGTACCGCTCGGCCAGCGCGGTGACCGACTCCGGGGCGGGACCACCGCTGAGAGTGGGCAACTGGAGACCGTAGACGGGGCGGTCACCGCCGATGCGTTGGGCGAGCGGCGCGTAGGCCCACGACAACCCGGCGGCCGGGTGGACGCAGAACAGCGGCGTGCCGGTCCCGTCGCGCAGCGGTACGAGCACCTGCAGCGCCGCGTCGATGCCGGCGCGGTCCTGCGGACCGCTCAGATGGGCGGCGAGGCCGGCGGGGGTCGGATGCGTGAAGATCGAGTGCAGCGGCACGGGCCGCCCGAGACGCTCACCGAGCGCCGGCAGCATCCGGGTGGCGAGCAGCGAGGTGCCGCCGAGGTCGAAGAAGTTGTCGTCGACCGAGACCCGATCCAGGCCGAGGTAGTCGACGAACACCCCCACCACGGTGCGCTCGAGTTCCGTGGCCGGGGCACGGTAGGTGCCGCCGAGCGCCGCGAAGTCCGGCTCCGGGAGGGCGCGCCGGTCCAGTTTGCCGGCCGGCGTGAGCGGGATCCCGTCGAGCACGACCACGGCCGTCGGCACCATGTGGGCCGGAAGCTGTTGTGCCACAAATGATTTTATGTCGGCGGGATCGGGGGCGGCGCCGGGGGCCGGTAGGACGTAGGAGGCGAGGACGGTCTCCCCCGACGGGGCGGTGCGGCCGACGGTGTGGGCGAACACCACGTCCCGGTGCCCGGTGAGCGCGGCGTCGATCTCGGCGAGTTCGATGCGGAACCCGCGGACCTTGACCTGGAAGTCGGAGCGGCCGACGTACTCGAGGTTGTGGTCCTTGGTCCAGCGCACCACGTCGCCGGTGCGGTACAGCCGCTCCCCCGGCACCCCGAACGGATCGGCGACGAACCGGGCGGCGGTCAGGTCGGGGCGGGCGTGATAGCCCCGCGCGAGGCCCGGTCCCGCGACGTACAGCTCGCCGGCGACGCCGACGGGCACCGGCCGCAGCCGGGCGTCGAGGACGACGGCGTGGAAGGCGCGGGTGGGGCGGCCGATGGTGACGGGCTCACCCGGCGCCAGGGGATCGCTGATGGAGGTCATGATGGTCGCCTCGGTGGGGCCGTAGGCGTCGACCATGCGGCGGCCGGGGGCCCAGCGGGCGACGAGTTCGGGTGGGCAGGCCTCCCCGGCGACGAGGAGCACCCCGACACTGTCGACGGCGTCCGGGTCGAGGGACGCCAGCGCGGTCGGGGTGATGAACGCGTGAGTGACCTGCTCGGTGTGCAGGACCTCGGCGAGCTCGCTGCCGCCGTACACGGCCGGGGGCACGATCACGAGGGCGGCACCGGCGGAGAGGGCCATCATCTGTTCGAACACCGAGGCGTCGAAGCTCGGCGAGGCCAGGTGCGAGACGCGGCTGCCGGGCCGGACGTCGAGGTGCAGGTGTTCCTCGACGGCGAGGTCGGACAGGCCGCGGTGGGTGAGCACGACGCCCTTGGGGCGGCCGGTCGACCCGGAGGTGTAGATCAGGTAGGCGGGATGATCGGGGTCGAGGGGGGCGGTGCGCTCGGCGTCGGTCGGGGGTTCGGGTGAGTACGGTGCGAGTTCGGCGACGGTGGTGGCGGAGTCCAGCGCGAACCACGGCACGGTGGCGGGCAGCGCGTCGCGATGGGCGGTGACGGTGAGGCCGAGGGCGGCGCCGCTGTCGGTGAGCATGTACTCGATGCGTTCACGCGGGTAGCTCGGGTCGACGGGCACGAATGCGGCGCCGGTCTTGGTCACGGCCCACAGGGCGGTCACGGAGTCGAGGCTGCGGGGCAGACCGAGGGCGACGACGGTCTCGGGGCCGACGCCGTAGTCGACGAGCATCCGGGCGAGGCGGCTCGAGTGGGCGTCGAGTTCGCGGTAGGTGGCGCGGCGGGGCCCGTCGACGACGGCGAGGGCGTCCGGGTCGACGGCGACGGCGTCGGCGAGGATCTGCGGCCACACCCGGGTGCCGAGGGTGTGCGGGCCGTGGGCGGGGACCAGGGCGCGGCTCTCCTCGGCGGTGACGAGGTCGATGTCACCGACGGGTGTGTCGGGGGCGGCGGTGACGGCGTCGAGGAGGCGGACGAACCGGTCGGCGAAGGCGGTGACGGTGTCGGCGTCGAACAGGTCGGTGGCGTAGACGAGGGCGGCGTCGAAGCCGGCGGGGGCGCCGGTGTCGTCGTGGTTCTCGCCGAGGAGGAGTTCGAGGTCGAAGTTGGCGACCGTCGGGTCGAGCGGCACCCCACTGACGGTCAGGTGCGGCAGTTCGAGGCGGGGACGTGCGGTGTTCTGGAATTCGAGCGAGACCTGGAACAGCGGCGCGTGGGCTGTGGAACGAGCCGGGTCGACGGTTTCGACGACCTGTTCGAAGGGGACGTCGGCGTGGGCGAAGGCGTCGAGGTCGGTGCTGGTGACGGCGGTGAGCAGCTCGGCGTAGGTGAGCTGTCCGGGAACGTGGGTGCGCAGCACCAGGGTGTTGACGAACATGCCCACCAGATCGTCGAGGGCACGATGCCCCCGCCCGGCGATCGGAGTCCCCACCGCGATGTCGTCGCTGCCCGACAACCGCGCCAGCAACACCGCCAGCACCGCGTGCACCGCCATGAACACGGTCGTGCCGTGCGCGGCGGCGAGGCGGGTGAGGCGTTCGTGCAGGGCGGCGTCGACGGGGAAGCGGACGACGTCGCCGCGGAAGGACTGCTGGGCGGGCCGCGGCCGGTCGGTGGGCAGGGCGAGGACTTCGGGCAGACCGGCGAGGGCGGTGCGCCAGTAGTCGAGCTGGGTGGCGGCGAGGGAGCCGGGGACGGCGGCGTCGCCGAGGCGGTCGACCTGCCAGAGGGTGTAGTCGGCGTACTGCACGTCGAGCGGCGCCCAGGCGGGTGCGTCGCCGCGGGTGCGTGCCTGGTAGGCGGTCATCAGGTCGCGGGCGAGAGGCCCGGTGGAGAAACCGTCCCCCGCGATGTGGTGGACGACGAGGACGGCGAGGTGCTCGTCGCGGCCGAGCGCATACACCCGTGCCCGCAGCGGCACGTCGACGGTGATGTCGAATCCGGTGGCGGCGAACTCCGCGGCGGCGGCGAGGACGGTGTCCTCGGTCGCGGGCACGACGTCGACGGTGAGACCGACGTCGTCGGCGTCGAGGATCCGCTGCACGGGCCCGTCGGGACCGGCCGGGTAGACGGTGCGCAAGCTCTCGTGCCGGGCCAGGACGTCGCGGACGGCGGTGTCGAGCGCGGCGACGGACAGATGACCGGTCAGCCGGATCGCGAGCGGAATGTTGTAGGCCGGGGAGCTGGTGTCGAACTGGTTGACGAACCACATCCGCTGCTGGGCCGGGGACAGGGGGATGCGGTCCGGGCGGGGGCGGCGGACCGGGCCGGCACCGGTGGCCGGTTCGGCGCCCGGGGTCGCGGCCAGCCGGGCCGCGAGGGCGCGGACGGTGGGCGCTTCGAACAGGGCCCGTACCCCGAGGTCGACGCCGAGGGCGGCGCCGAGACGGGACGCGGCGCGGGTGGCGACGAGGGAGTTGCCGCCGATGTCGAAGAAGTTGTCGGTCACCGAGACCCGGTCGAGGCCGAGGACGTCGGCGAACACCCCGGCGACGACGGATTCGAGCCCGTCGGCCGGTGAAGTGTAGTCCCCGCTGCCGCCGGACAGGTCCGGTGCGGGCAGGGCACGGCGGTCGAGTTTGCCGACCGGGGTGAGCGGGATCTCGTCGAGGACGACGACCGCGGCGGGCACCATGTGCGCGGGCAGCCGGTCGCCGACGTGCGCGCGCAGGGCGTCGGTGTCGATTCCGTGGCCGGGGGTGGGCAGCACGTAGGCGACGAGCACGGTCTCCCCGGAGGGTGCGGTGTGGCCGAGGGTCGCGGCGAACGCGACGTCCGGGTGACTGCACAACGCGGCGTCGATCTCGCCGAGTTCGATGCGGAACCCGCGGACCTTGACCTGGAAGTCGGAACGGCCAACATATTCCAGTTCGAGGGCGTCGGTCCAGCGCACCACGTCGCCGGTGCGGTACAGCCGCTCCCCCGGCGCTCCGAACGGATCGGCGACGAACCGGGCGGCGGTCAGGTCGGGGCGGGCGTGATAGCCGCGGGCCAGGCCGAGGCCACCGAGGTACAGCTCGCCGGCGACGCCGGCGGGCACGGGGCGCAGGGCGGCGTCGAGGACGACGGCGCGGACCCCGCGCAGCGGGCCCCCGAGGGTGACGGGTCCGGCGGCGGTCATCGGGGCGCTGATCGCGGCCATGATCGTGGTCTCGGTGGGACCGTAGGCGTTGACCATGCGCCGGCCCGGTGCCCACGTGTCGCGTAGTTCGGCCGGCCACGCCTCGCCGCCGACGGCGAGGTCGACGAAGGCGTCGAGGTCGGCGGCGGGCAGGGAGGCGAGGGCGGCGGGGGTGATGAAGCCGTGGGTGACGCCGTGCTCGCGCAGGACGCGGGCGAGTTCCTCACCGCCGTACACGGTGGGTGGGACGACCGCGAGGGCGGCGCCGGAGCCGAACGCGAGCAGGTACTCGAAGATCGAGGCGTCGAAGCTCGGGGAGGAGAAGTGCATGACGGTCGCGCCGGGTCCGGCGCCGAACCGCTCCCGCTGGTCGAGGGCGAAGTTCTCGAGGCTGCGGTGGGTGGTCACCACACCCTTCGGGCGGCCGGTGGAACCGGAGGTGTAGATGAGGTAGGCGGGGTGGTCCAGCCGCAGGGGGCCGCGGCGGTCGGCGTCGCCGAGGGGGACGGCCGGGGTGGCGGCGAGCCGGGCGGCGAAGTCGTCGGTGTCGACGGGGAGCCAGCGGACGGTGCCGGGCAGGGTGTCGTGGTGGGCGGCGGTGGTCAGCCCGAGGGCGGCGCCGCTGTCGGCGAGCATGAAGGCGATGCGGTCGGTGGGATAGTTCGGGTCGACGGGCACGAACGCGGCACCGGTCTTGGTCACCGCCCACATCGCGGCCACCGAATGCAGTGACCGTGAAATCCCCAGGGCCACGAACGTTTCCGGGCCCACGCCGAGGTCGGCCAGGATCCGCGCGGCACGGGTGGACCAGTCGTCGAGGCGGCGGTAGGTCCACCGGGCGGCGCCGTCGACGATCGCGACGGCATCCGGGTGCGCGGCGGCGGTCGCGCCGAACACCTCCGGCAGGGTGCGGGTGGTGCCGCCGACGGGACCCCGGACCGGCGCCAGGGCGGCGCGTTCGTCGCCGACGAGCACGTCGACGGCCGCGGCCGGGGCGTGCAGATCGCCGGCGAGAGCGGTCAGGACCTTCTCGACGCGGTGGGCGACGGTCTCGACGGTCGCCCGGTCGAACACCTCGGGCAGGTACTTCAGCCGCAGGTGCAGGGTGGCGGTGTCCCCGCTGCCGGACGGGTGGGCGACGATGCTCAGAGGGTAGTGCGTGGCGTCGTGGCCGCTGATCCCGGCCACCCGCATCCCGGCGATGTCGGTGTCCTCGGTCAGACCGGCCCGGTCCACGGGGTAGGACTCGAACACGGTGAGGGTGTCGAAGCCGGCGGCGGCGCCGACCCGGCGTTCGATGGCGCTCAGACCGATGTGGTGGTGGTCGAGCATGGCTGCCTGCTCGGCCTGTACCCGGTCGAGCAGGGCGCCGAGGGTCTCGGCGGGGCGCACGGTGACCCGGACCGGGACGGTGTTGATGAACAGCCCCACCATCGACTCGATTCCGGTGACCTGCGGGGGCCGGCCGGAGACGGTGGCGCCGAAGACGACGTCGTCGCGGCCGGTCAGCGCACCGAGCACGAGCGCCCATGCGGTCTGCACCACGGTGTTGACGGTCACGCCGCGGTCGGCGGCGACGGCGTCGAGGCGCGCGGCGAGCCCACCCGGAAGGTCGAGGTCGAGGTCTTGCGAGACCGCGGCGGTGCGGCCGGGCCGGTGGGTGGGAGCGAGCAGGGTGGGCTCGTCGAGGCCGGCGAGGGCGTGGGCCCAGGCGTCCGCGGCGGCGTCGGTGTCCTGCCCGGCCAGCCACTGCAGGTAGTCGCCGTAGCTGCGCGGGCGGCCCAGGGACGCGGTGTCGCCGTCGGTGGCGTAGAGCAACAGCAGGTCCTTGACCAGCAGCGGGGTGGACCAGCCGTCGAGCAGGATGTGGTGGTTGGTCAGGGCCAGCCGGTACCGGTCGACGGCGACCCGCACGAGGGTGGCGCGCAGCAGCGGGGCGACGGCGGTGTCGAAGCGGGTGCGGCGGTCCTCGTCGAGCAGGCGTGCCGCCTGGCGGTCCGGATCGTCGAGTCCGGTCAGGTCGAGCACCGTCCAAGGTAGGTCGACGCGGGCGGGCACGACCTGCACGAAGCCGCCGGAGCCGTCGTCGGCGAACGCGGCCCGCAGGTTGGGGTGGCGGTCGAGCAGCAGTTGCGCGGCTCGGTGCAGCCGGTCGGGGTCCACGGTGCCGTGCAGGTCGAGGACGAGTTGGACGACGTAGGCGTCGGCGGACTGCTCGGCGAGCAGGGCGTGGAACAGCAGCCCGGCTTGTAGCGGGGCGACGGGCCACACGGTGGCCAGGCCGCCGTCGTGGCCGGCCCCGCGGTAGTGGCGTTCGAGGCGGTCGAGGGCGGGCTGGTCGAGGGCGACGAGGGGCACGTCGGAGGGGGTCAGGCCACCGGCGTGCGGGCGGTGGACGTGCCGGGCGAGGGCGGCGGCGGCGGCCGCCCACCGCTCGGTGAGGGCGGCGACGTCGGTGTCGGCGAGCAGGTGCTGCGGGTAGGACCAGGTGGCGCGCAGCACGGGCCCGTCGGGGGTGGGCACGGTGACGGCGTTGATGTCGACGACCGCGGCGGCCGGCATGTCCGGGCTCTGCGCGCCGCCCCGGTCGAAGGCGTCGACCGGGAGCCACGGGGTGTCCGTGTCGGCGACGGCCGGGGTGAGACGACCGAGGTAGTTGAAGCTGATCTGCGGGGCGGGGTGGGTGCGCAGCCGGGCGGCGGTGTCGGCGTTGAGGTAGCGCAGCAGGCCGAACCCGATGCCGTGGTCGGGGACGGCGGCGAGCTGTTCCTTGACGGCCTTGACGGCCGCGCCGGCAGCGTCGCCGCCGTCGAACGCGTCCGGCAGGTCGACATCGCCCAGGTCGAGCCGGACCGGATGGATGGTGGTGAACCAGCCGACGGTGCGGGACAGGTCCGCGCCGGGGGCGACCGCGGTCTCGCGGCCGTGGCCTTCGAGGCCGATCAGCACGTCGTCGGCGACGGTTCCGCGGTCGCGGCGCCAGGCGGTGACCGCCAGTGCCAGGGCGGTGAGCAGGCCGTCGTTGACGGTGCCGTGGAACGCGCCGGGCACCGTGGTCAGCAGCGCGGCGGTGACGTCGGCGGGCAGGTCGGTGGCCACGGTGCGGACCGTGGCGTTGGTGTCGACGACCGGGTCGAGGGGACGGTCCCCGAGCAGCGGGTCGTCCCCGTCGAGGATCGTGGTCCAGCGGTCGAGTTCGGCGACACGGTCGGCGCGGTGCGCGGCGTCGACGAGGGCGTGCGCCCAGCGCCGCACGGAGGTGCCGGCGGGGGTGTCCTCGATCGCGGTGCCGTGGCGGGCGGCGGCCCATGCGGCCGCGAGGTCGGGGACGAGGATGCGCCAGGACACGCCGTCGACGGCGAGGTGGTGCACGACCAGCAGCAGGCGCCCGGAGCCGGCGGCGGCGTCGAACCATACTGCCTGCAGCAGGATTCCGGCGGCGGTGTCGAGCCGGTCGGCGGCGGCGTCGAGTTCGGCGGCGGCGAGGGCGAAGAAGTCGTCGGTGTCGGCGGCGGTGGTGACGGGGACGCGGTGGATGAGCGTGTCGGCGGTGACCGCGCCGGGTCCGCGGACCTGCAGGCCGACTCCGGCGGGGTCGTCGACGTCGGGGACGAAGCGGGCGCGGAGGATGTCGTGCCGGTCCAGCACCGCCTGCAGCGTGGCTGTCAGGGTGGCGCGGTCCAGCCCGGCGGGCAGCCGCAGCAGCGCGGCCTGGGAGTAGCGGTCGATGCTGCCGCCGCGTTCGAGCATCCACCGCACGATCGGGGTCAGGGGAACGGCGCCGACGCCGCGGCCGGGCAGCTCCGCGAGGACGGCCGGGCCGTCGCCGAGGGTGGCGACGGCGGCGAGCGCGGCGGGGGTCTTGCGTTCGAACACGTCCCGGGGGCTCAGCTCGATCCCGGCGGCGCGGGCGCGCGAGACCAGCTGGATGGACATGATGCTGTCCCCGCCGAGCGCGAAGAACGAGTCGTCCACGCCGACCGTGTCGAGGCCGAGGACCTGCGCGAACAGCTCGACGAGCTGCTTTTCGAGGTGGCCGGCGGGGGCGCGGGTCGCGGTGACCAGCGCACCGAAGTCGGGGTCGGGCAGTGCCCTGCGGTCGAGCTTGCCGGTGGCCGTGACCGGCAGGGTGTCGAGGACGACGAGGGTGGCCGGGACCATGTAGGCGGCGAGACCGCCGGCGACCTGCTCGAGCGTGGCGGCCACGTCGACGGTCGCGCCGATCTGCGGAACCACGTACCCGACGAGGCGGTCGGCGGCCCGTTCGTCGCGGTGGAGCACGACGACGGCGCGGGCGACGCCCGGGCAGCGCAGCAGCGCCGCCTCGACTTCGCCGAGTTCGATGCGGAAACCGTGCAGTTGCACCTGGAAGTCGCTGCGGCCGAGGTACTCGAGGCGGCCGTCGCGGCGCCGGCGGGCGAGGTCGCCGGTGCGGTACATGCGGGCGCCCGGTCCGGTGAACGGGTCGGCGACGAAGCGCGCGGCGGTCAGGTCGGGGCGGCCGAGGTAGCCGCGGGCGGCTTGTTCCCCGGAGACGTACATCTCGCCGATCACTCCCGGCGGCACCGGGTGCAGGCGCCGGTCGAGGACGTGCACGGTCAGGCCGGGGATGGCGTCGCCGATGACGCTGGCCGACGCGGTCGCGGCGAACTGCCGGTCCAGCGGCTGCAGGGTCACGTGCACGGTGGTTTCGGTGATGCCGTACATGTTCACCAGCGCCGGGGCGGTGTCCGGGTGGCGGCGGTACCAGCGTTCGAGCTGGGCGAGGTCGAGGGCCTCGCCGCCGAAGACGACGTAGCGCAGCGACAGGGCGTGGTCACCGGCGGCGCGGTCGGCCTCGATCAGCTGGTAGAACGCGGTGGGGGTCTGGTTGAGCACGGTGACGTGCTCGCGGCGCAGCAGGTCGAGGAACGCCTCCGGGGAGCGGGCGGTGTGGTGGTCGACGACGACGAGGCGGCCGCCGTAGGCGAGGGCGCCCCACAGTTCCCATACCGAGAAGTCGAAGGCGTAGGAGTGGAACATGGTCCACACGTCGTGCTCGTCGAACCCGAATCGGCCCTGGGTTTCGGCGAGGAGGGTGACGACGTTGCGGTGCGGGACGACGACGCCCTTGGGTCGGCCGGTCGAGCCGGAGGTGTAGATGACGTAGGCGGTGTGGTCGGGGTGCAGCGCACCGAGCCGGTCGGCGTCGGTGAGTGGGCCGTCGGGCAGGTCCGCGAGGCGGGCGGCGGTGTCGGGGGTGTCGAGCAGCAGCATCGGGGTGTCCCCGGCGGGCAGGGCGGCGGTGGTGGCGGTGGTGGTGACGATGCACACGGGCCGGGCGTCGTCGAAGAGGAACGCGAGCCGCTCCGGCGGGTAGGACACGTCGACGGGCAGGTATCCGGCGCCGGTCTCGAGGACGGCGAGCAGGGTGACGATCAGGTCGGTGGAGCGGGGCACGGCGACGGCGACGAGCCGGTCGGGTCCGGCTCCGTGGGCGACCAGGGCCCGGGCCAGGCGACGTGCCCGTGCGGCGAGTTCGCGGTAGGTCAGCGCCGGGGTCGCCGGGTCGGTGGGGGCGGTGATCGCGACCGTGTCGGGTCCGGCGGCGACGGACCGCGCGAACACGGCGGTGAGGGTCTCGGCGTGCCGGCCGGCGCGGGGCGCGGGCGCGGGTCGCTCGGTGGGGTCGAGCAGGTCGAGGTCGCCGACGGGCCGGGCCGGGTCGGTGGTGACGGCGGTGAGCAGCCGCACGAACCGTTCGGCGAAGGTGGTGACGGTGTCGGCGTCGAACAGGTCGGTGGCGAAGGTGAAGGCACCGGTCATGCCGGCGGGGTCGGGACCGGCGGTCGGGTTCTCCCCCATCGTCAGCTGCAGGTCGAACTTGGCGACGGGGGCGTCGGCGTCGAGGGCGTCGACGGTCAGGTCCGGCAGCTGCAGGTGGGCGCGTTCGTTGTTCTGGAATTCGAGGACCACCTGGACGAGCGGGGCGTGGTCGGTCGCGCGGGTGGGGGCGAGGGCGTCGACGAGTTTCTCGAAGGGCAGGTCCGCGTGGCCGAACGCGGCGAGATCGGCCTCGCGGGTGCGTTCGAGGTGGTCGGTGAACGGCAGTGCGGGGGTGACCGGGGTGCGCAGCACCAGGGTGTTGACGAACATGCCGACCAGATCGTCGAGGGCACGATGCCCCCGCCCGGCGATCGGAGTCCCCACCGCGATGTCGTCGCTGCCCGACAACCGCGCCAGCACCACCGCCAGCACCGGGTGCACCGCCATGAACACGGTGGCGCCGTGGGCGGCGGCGAGGTCGGCGCGGCGGCGGTGCAGCTCGGGTTCGATGTCGAAGCGGACGGTGGCGCCGCGGAACGACTGGTGCGGCGGGCGGGGCCGGTCGGTGGGCAGGGCGAGGACTTCGGGCAGGTCGGCCAGGGTGGTGCGCCAGTAGTCGAGCTGCCGGGCGGTGAGCGAGTCCGGGTCGGCCGCGTCGCCGAGGACCGCCCGCTGCCACAGCGCGTAGTCGGCGTACTGCACCGGCAGCGGCGTCCAGGCCGGGTCCTGCCCGCGGGTGCGGGCGGCGTAGGCGGTCATCAGATCCCGCGCCAGCGGCGCCATCGACGCCCCGTCCGCCGCGATGTGATGCACCACGAACACCAGCACATGCTCCTCGTCGCCCAGCACGAACAACCGCGCCCGCACCGGCACCTGCGCCGCCACATCGAACCCCGCGGTCACCTCCGCCGCCACCCGCTGCGCCAGCTCCCCGGCGGACACCGGGACCGGGTCGAGGTCGGGGGTGGCCTGGGCGGGATCGGTGACCAGCTGCGCCGGTCCGGTGTTCTCGCTCGGGTACCAGGTGCGCAGGGTTTCGTGGCGGACGATCAGGTCGTGCACGGCGGCGGTGAGCGCCGCCCGGTCGAGTCGGCCGGTCAGCCGGATCGCCAGGGGGATGTTGTATGCGGCCGAGGTGGTGTCGAACTGGTTGACGAACCACATCCGCTGCTGCGCCGGGGACAGCGGGATCCGGTCCGGGCGCGGGCCCGCGGTGAGGGGGACGCGGGGGCCGCCGGCGTGGTCGTCGAGAATGCGGGCGGCCAGGGTCCGCACCGTGGGAGCCTCGAACAGCACCCGCACGCCGGCGTCGGTGCCGAGGGCGTTGTTGATGCGGGCGACGACGCGGGTGGCGATCAGCGAGTTGCCGCCGAGGTCGAAGAAGCTGTCGTCGACGGAGACCTTCTCGTGGCCGAGGGCCTCGGCGACGATCTCGGCGATGACGGTCTCGGTGTCGGTGGCCGGGGCGCGGTATTCGCCGGTGGCCGACAGGTCCGGCACCGGGAGGGCGCGGCGGTCGAGTTTGCCGACGGGGGTGAGCGGGATCTCGTCGAGGACGACGACCGCGGCGGGCACCATGTGGGCCGGCAGTTGCCCGGCGACGTGCCCGCGCAGCGCGGCGGTGTCGACGTGGTGGCCGGTCTCCGGCAGCACGTAGGCGACGAGGGCGGTGTCGCCGGACGGGGCGGTGTGCCCGATCGTCACCGCGAAGGCGACGTCGTCGTGGGCGGCGAGGACGGTGTCGATCTCGCCGAGTTCGATCCGGAACCCGCGGACCTTGACCTGGAAATCGGAACGCCCCAGGTACTCGACGGTGCCGTCGGTGCGCCAGCGCACCACGTCGCCGGTGCGGTACATCCGCTCCCCCGGCGCCCCGAACGGGTCGGCGACGAACCGGGCGGCGGTGAGGTCGGGGCGACGATGGTAGCCGCGGGCGAGGCCGGCGCCGGCGATGTAGAGCTCACCGGCGACCCCGGTGGGGACCGGCCGCAGTCGTTCGTCGAGGACGACTTCGTGGAAGCCGATCGCGGGCCCGCCGACGGTGACGGTGGTGTCCGGACGCATGTCGGGGCTGACGCTGGTTTCGATGGTGGCCTCGGACGGGCCGTAACCGTTGTACATGTGCCGGCCCGGCGCCCACCGCTCGACCAGTTCCGGTGGGCAGGCCTCCCCGGCGACGACGAGCACGCGCAGCTCGTCGAGCCCGGTGGGGTCGAGGGAGGCGAGGGTGGTGGGGGTCACGAAGGCGTGGGTGATGTGTTCCTCACGCAGGATGCGGGCGAGTTCCTCGCCGCCGTAGACGGTGGGCGGCACGATGACGAGGGTGGCGCCGGCGCAGAACGCCTTGGTCAGCTCGAACAGGGACGCGTCGAAGCTCGGCGACGCCAGGTGCGACACGCGGGCCCGGTGGGTGATCGAGAAGTGTTCGCGCACTTCGGCGTTGAGGTTCGTCAGGCCGCGGTGGGTGACGACGACGCCCTTGGGGCGGCCGGTCGAGCCGGAGGTGTAGATCAGATAGGCCGGATGGTCGTACCGCAGCGGGGCCCGACGGTCGTCGTCGGTGACCGGGGCGGGCGAGACGGCGTCGAGCCCGCGGCGCAGGCCGGGGTCGTCGAGCAGCAGCCACGGCACCGAGTCGGTGGGCCACACGTCGCGGTGCGCGGTGGTGGTCAGCCCGAGGACGGCCCGGCAGTCGTCGAGCATGTAGGCGATCCGCTCGGCCGGGTAGCCGGGATCGACGGGGACGAACGCCGCTCCGGACTTGGTCACCGCCCACACCGCCGCCACCGACTCGATCGACCGGGAAATCCCTAGCGCGACGAAGGATTCGGGCCCGACGCCGCGCTCGACGAGGACCCGGGCCAGCCGGTTGGACCACGCGTCGAGCTCCCCGTAGGTGACGGTGCGGCCCTCGAACGACAGGGCGACCGCCTCCGGCACGATCGCCGCCACCGACGACAGCAGTTCGGGCCACAGCTGCGGGGAGACCGCGGGCCGGCCCCGCGCCGGGGCCAGGGCGGCGAATTCACGGGGGGTGACGATCTCCACGTCCCCCACCGTCACGGCCGCATCCGCGGTGACGGCGTCGAGGATCCGCACGAACCGGTCCGCGAACGAGGCGACCGTGGCGGCGTCGAACAGATCGGTGGCGTAGGTGAACGCCGCCTGCACGCCGGCGTGTCCGGGCCGTTCGGCGATCGACAGCTGCAGGTCGAACGGGGACAGGCCGGGATCGAGGTCGAGCACGCGGGCCGTGGCGCCGGGCAGGGCGATCTCGGGGCGCTCGATGTCCTGGAATTCGAGCAGCACCTGGAACAGCGGCGGGTAGGACGTCGACCGGGGCGGGTCGAGGGCCTCGACGAGCCGCTCGAACGGGACGTCGGCCTGCCCGAACGCCGCCAGGTCCGCCGACCGGATGCGCCGCAGCAGCGCGTCGAACCGTTCGCGTTCGTCGACCGGGGCCCGCAGCACCACGGTGTTGACGAACATGCCGACCAGATCGTCGAGGGCGCGGTCGCCACGGCCGGCGACGGGGGTGCCGATCACGATGTCGTCGCTGGAGGACAGCCGCGCCAGCAGCACCGTGAGCGCCGCGTGCACGACCATGAACAGCGACGCGTCGTGCGCGCGGGCCAGCGCGAGCATCCCGCGATGGGTCTCGGTGCCGATCTCGAAGGCCACGCGGGCACCGCGGCCGGACTGCTGCACCGGACGCGGCCGATCCCACGGCAGCTCGAGCAGTTCCGGTGCCCCGGCCAGTTCCTCGTGCCAGAACGCGAGCTGCCGCGCGGCGAGGGTGGCGGGCTCGGACTCGTCGCCGAGGACGGCGTGCTGCCACAGCGTGTAGTCGGCGTACTGCACCGGCAGCGGCGACCAGGTGGGGGCGTGCCCCTCGGCGCGGGCGGCGTACGCGGTCATCAGATCCCGCCCCAGCGGCCCCATCGAGAATCCGTCGGCGGCGATGTGGTGCACGACCAGGACCAGCACGTGGTCGGTGTCGGTGACGGTGAGCAGCCGGATCCGCACCGGCACCTCGGTGGCGACGTCGAAGCCGGTGCCGACGATCCGGTCGATGTGCGCGGGCACCGTGTCCTCGGTCTCGACGGGGGTGACGGTGAGGTCGGGCTGCCACACCGCAACGGGCAGCACGACCTGTACCGGGCCGTCGTCGGTGAGCGGGTAGCGCGTGCGCAGCGTCTCGTGGCGGGCTGCGACGTCGGCGGCGGCGGCCCGCAGCGCCGCGTGGTCGAGCGTCCCGGTCAGGCGCAACGCGACGGCGATGTTGTAGGCCGGGGACGTCGTGTCGAACTGGTTGATGAACCACATGCGCTGCTGCGCCGGGGACAGCGGGACCACCGGCGGCCGGGTCGCGGCGGCGGCGAGCGGGGGCCGGGCCGCGGCGTCGCGGTCGCGCAGCCGCTCGGCCAGGGCCGCGACGGTGGGGGCGTCGAACAGGTCGCGCACGCCCACGTCGGTGCCGGTGGCGGCGGCGATGCGCGCGGCCATCCGCATGGCCAGCAGGGAGTTGCCGCCCAGTTCCAGGAAGTTGTCGTGCACCCCGACCCTCGGCACCGCGAGCAGATCGGCGAAGATCTCGGCCAGCACCTGCTCGACCGGGGTCCGCGGCGCGACGGGGTCCGTCGCCCGGCCGGCCGCGAGATCCGGGGCGGGCAGGGCCTTGCGGTCGAGCTTGCCGTTCGGGTTGAGCGGGAACCGGTCGAGGACGACGACGTGGGTGGGCACCATGTAGCCGGGCAGCCGGGCCGCGGCCGCCTCGAGCATTGCCGCGGTGTCGACGGTGCGGTCGGACTCGGGCACCACGTACGCCACGAGCACCCCGTCGGAACCGTCGGCGGCGCCGGCGGGCCGGTGCACCACGACGGCGGTCTGCGCGACGCCCGGGTCCGCGAGCAACGCGTGCTCGATTTCGCCGAGTTCGATCCGCAGGCCCCGGAGCTTGACCTGGAAGTCGGTGCGGCCGAGGTAGACCAGATTGCCGTCGCGACGCCAGGACACGAGGTCGCCGGTGCGGTACATGCGGGTGCCGGGCGGGCCGAAGGGGTCGGCGACGAACCGGTCGGCGGTCAGGTCGCCGCGCCTGACATAGCCGCGGGCGAGCTGGATGCCGGACAGGTACAGCTCCCCGACGGCACCGACGGGGACGGGGTGCAGCCGCGCGTCGAGGACGTGGACGCGGGTGTTCCACACCGGTGCCCCGATCGGCACGACGTCGAGGTCGTCGTCGGTGCAGGCCCACGAGGTGACGTCGACGGCGGCTTCGGTGGGCCCGTACAGGTTGTGCAGCGCGGCGGCGGGGAATGCCGCGCGGGCGGCGGTGACCGTGGCCGGGGGCAGCGCCTCGCCGCTGCAGAACAGCAGCCGCAGCGACGTGCAGCGGGTCGCGTCGGTGGCGGCGACGAACACCGCGAGCATGGACGGCACGAAGTGCGCCACGGTGACGTGCTGCTGCTCGACGACGGCGGTGAGGTAGGCGGGGTCGCGGTGTCCGTCGGGGGCGGCGACGACGAGCCGCGCCCCGGTCTGCAGGGGCCAGAAGAACTCCCACACCGACACGTCGAACGTGAAGGGGGTCTTCTGCAGGACGGTGTCCTCGGCGGTGAGCGGGTAGGTGTGCTGCATCCACCGCAGCCGGTTGACGATCGCGGCGTGCGTGACCGCGACGCCCTTGGGGCGGCCGGTGGAGCCGGAGGTGTAGAGCACGTAGGCGAGGTGGTCACCCGTCAGCGGGGCGGGGCGTTCCTGCGGGGTGAGGGCGGCGGCGGATTCGCCGCTCAGCTCCAGCCGGTCGAGCTCGAGGACCGGCGCGGGGGTGGGCAGCGGCGTCCGGTCGGCGGTGGTGGTGAGCACGCACACCGGGCGGGCGTCGGCCAGGACGTATTCGAGCCGGTCGGCGGGATGGTCGGGGTCGAGCGGCAGGTATGCGCCGCCGGCCTTGACGACCGCGTACATCCCGACGAGCAGCTCGACCGAGCGGCGCATCGCGAGGCCGACGAGACGGTCCGGGCCGACCCCAGCGGCGATCAGGTGCCGGGCGAGCCGGTTGGTGCGGGCGTCGAAGTCGGCGTAGGTCACGGTCTCGTCGCCGAACACGACGGCGTCGGCGTCGGGGGTGCGGGCGGCCTGCCGGGCGAACAGGTCGGCGAGGGTGTGTGCGGTGCGGGACGCGTCGGTGGCGTTCCAGCGCCGCAGGATCAGCTCGCGTTCCGCGCCGTCGAGCAGGTCGAGGTCGCCGACGGGCACGTGCGGGGCGCTGGTCACGGCGGCGAGCAGCCGCACGAACCGTTCGGTGAGGGCGGTGACGGTGCCGGCGTCGAACAGGTCGGTCGCATACGACAGGGCACCGGTGAGAGCGGGGGCGGCCCCGTCCTGGCCGGGGACCTCCGTCAGGGTCAGATGCAGGTCGAATTTGGTGGTGCCGGTGTCGATTTCGGAGATGTCGACGGTCAGGCCGGGCAGCTGCAGGTGGGCCGACTCGTTGTTCTGGAACGCCAGCATCACCTGGAACAGCGGCGCGTACGCCTCGGACCGGTGGCCGGGGACGGCATCGACCAGGGCGTCGAACGGCAGGTCGGTGTGGGCGAGGGCGTCGAGGTCCCGGTCCCGCACGCGGGTCAGGTGTTCGGCGAAGGTGTGCCCGGCGTCGACGGGGGTGCGCAGTACCACGGTGTTGACGAACATGCCGACCAGATCGTCGAGGGCGCGGTCGCCGCGACCGGAGACGGGGGTGCCCACGGTGATGTCGTCGCTGCCCGACAGCCGGGCCAGCAGCACCGCCAGGGCGGCGTGCACCGTGATGAAGGGGGTGGCGCCGTGGGTGCGGGCCAGGTCGCCGACGGCCCGGTACAGCTCGGCACCGATGTCGAAGCGGACGGTGGCGCCGCGGAACGACTGGTGCGGCGGGCGGGCCCGGTCGGTGGGCAGCGCCAGCACCTCCGGTGCTCCGGACAGGGTCTCGCGCCAGTACCGGAGCTGGGCGGCGGCGAGCGAGTCCGGGTCGGCCGGGTCGCCGAGGACCGCCCGCTGCCACAGCGCGTAGTCGGCGTACTGCACCTCGAGGGGCGTCCAGGCGGGGGCGGAGCCGTCGGTGCGGGCGGCGTAGGCGGTCATCAGATCCCGCGCCAGCGGCGCCATCGACGCCCCGTCCGCCGCGATGTGATGCACCACGAACACCAGCACATGCTCCTCGTCGCCCAGCACGAACAACCGCGCCCGCACCGGCACCTGCGCCGCCACATCGAACCCCGCGGTCACCTCCGCCGCCACCCGCTGCGCCAGCTCCCCGGCGGTGACGGTCGTCGCGGTGAGGTCGACGGGCACCTGCTCGACCGGGCGGATCCGCTGGACGGGTCCGTCGGCGGTGGCCGGGAACTCGGTGCGCAGGGCCTCGTGGCGGGCGAGCACATCGGTGACGGCGGCGGCGAGGGCGTCGCGGTCGAGTCGGCCGCGCAGCCGGATCGCCATCGGGATGTTGTAGGCCGGGGAGGTGGTGTCGAGCTGGTTGACGAACCACATCCGCTGCTGCACTGCGGAGACCGGGAGCACGTCCGGGCGGGGTCCCGCCACCAGCGCCGTCCGGGTGCTCGCGGCGGCGCCGGCGGTCAGGGCGGCCAAGGTCCGCACCGTCGGCGCCTCGAACAACGCCCGCACCCCCAGGTCGGTGCCGAAGGCGGCGTTGACGCGGGCGACGACGCGGGTGGCGATCAGCGAGTTGCCGCCGAGGTCGAAGAAGCTGTCGTCGAGACCGACGCGGTCGACGCCGAGAAGTTCGGCGAACACCTGCGCCACCGTCCGTTCGGCGTCGGAGGTCGGCGCGACGTAGGTGCCGCCGTCGGGCGCGAGCACCGGAGCGGGCAGCGCGCGGCGGTCGAGCTTGCCGACGGGGGTGAGCGGGATCGCGTCGAGGACGACGATCGCCGTGGGCACCATGTGCGCCGGCAGGCTCCGCGTCAGGTGCGCGAGGAGGGCGCCGGGTTCGGCGGTGTGCCCGGCCGGCGGCAGCACGTAGGACACCAGGACGGTGTCGCCGGACGGGGCGGTGTGCCCGATCGTCACCGCGAACGTGACATCGTCGTGCTCGGTCAGGACGGTGTCGATCTCGCCGAGTTCGATCCGGAACCCGCGGACCTTGACCTGGAAATCGGAACGCCCCAGATATTCGAGGGCGCCGTCGGTGCGCCAGCGCACCACGTCGCCGGTGCGGTACATCCGCTCCCCCGGCGCCCCGAACGGATCGGCGACGAACCTTTCGGCGCTGAGCCCGGGCCGGCGGCGGTAGCCGCGGGTGATGCCCGGTCCGGCGATGTAGAGCTCACCGGCGACCCCGACCGGCACCGGCCGCAGCCGGGAATCCAGGACGACCTCGTGGGTGCCGCGCACGGGGGTGCCGATCGGGATCGTCGGTGCCGGCGTCAGCGGGCCGCAGATGTTGACGACGATGGTGCACTCGGTCGGGCCGTACGCGTTGAACATCCGCCGGCCCGGGGCCCAGCGGGCGACGAGTTCGGGCGGGCACGCGTCGCCGGCGACGGTGACCGACTCGGTCGCGATGCCCTCCGGGTCGACCGAGGCCAGCGCCGCGGGGGTGGAGAAGGCATGGGTGATGCGTTCCTCCCGGAAGAAACGGGCGAGTTCCTCGCCGCCGTAGATCGTCGGGGGCACCACGACGAGGGTGGCGCCGATCGCGAAGGCGGTCATGTACTCGTACACCGAGGCGTCGAAGCTCGGGGACGAGAAGTGCGAGACCCGCGAGTGCGGGGTGGGGCCGTGCCGGCCGTGCAGTTCGGCGCACAGGTTCGCCAGACCGCGGTGCGGGACCACCACGCCCTTCGGTCGACCGGTGGAGCCGGAGGTGTAGATCAGGTAGGCGGGATGGTCGAAGTGCAGCGCGCCGCGGCGGTCGAGGTCGGACACCGGGCCGTCGGGGACCGGATCCAGCGCCGTGACGAACTCCGCGGCGTCGAGGACCAGCCACGGCACGTCGTCCGGCAGGCCGTCACGGTGGGCGGTGGTGGTCATACCGAGCACCGCCCCGGAGTCGGCGAGCATGTACTCGATCCGCTCGGCCGGGTAGGTCGGGTCGACCGGCATGTAGGCGGCACCGGACTTGGCCACCGCCCAGATCGCGGCCACCGATTCGAGGGATCGGGCGATGCCGAGGGCGACGAACGTCTCCGGGCCGGCGCCGGCGTCGATCAGCACCCGGGCGACCCGGTTGGACCAGGCGTCGAGCTGCCCGTACGTCATCGTGCGGCCTTCGAACTCGATCGCGCTCGCTTCCGGGACGTGCGAGGCCACCGCGGTGAGGATTTCGGGCCACAGCTGCGGGGACGATCCGGGTAGTCCGCGGACCGGGCTCAGCTCCCCCGCTTCCTCCGGGAAGACGACGTCGACGTTGCCGACCGGCGCCGTGGGGTCGGCGACGACGGCGCCCAGCACCCGCAGCAAACGTTCGCAGAACGATCGTGCGGTGGCGGGGTCGAAGAGGTCGGTGGCGTAGGTGCACCGCAGGTGGGTGCCGTCGGGGCCGGTCGCGGTGTGCAGCACGAGTTCGGCGTGCGCGAGGCCGTCGTCGGCGGCGGTGCCGGCGGGGTCGAGCAGCACCGGCAGGGCGGGCACGTGCTGGGCGTCGAAGCACCGGGCGAGCCGGTCGGCCGGGATGTCGGCGTGGGCGGTGGCGGCGGCGTGGATCGCCGTGATCCGGCCGAGGAGCTCGGCGAACGGCTCGTTCTCGTCGAGCTGGACCCGCAGCGGCAACGCCCCGGCCGGGGCGGAGAGGCCGACGAGGGTGTCGGTGCCGGCGGTGAGCCGGCCGACGAGGACCGCGGCGGCGGCGTGCAGCACCTCGGGGGCGGTGGCGCCGTGGCGCCGGGCGAGGGCGCCCACCCGGTCCTCGACCTCGGCGGGGAGGGGCAGGTCGAGCCGGGCGGCGGCGGGGGTGCTGCGCGGACCGGTGCGGCGACGGTCGGTGGGCAGCTGGAGGTGTTCGGGTGCCCCGGCCAGGGCGGCCCGCCAGAACCGCTCGAGGTCGGCGTCGCGGCGCAGGCGCTCGGCGACGGCGGCGGTCGCGGGGTGGATCCGCGCGACCGGCGTGTCCGGTTCGGCCCGCAGGAACTCGGTGAACAGCTCGAGGAAGCGACCGTGGTGCTCGCGCAGTTCACCGGGCTCGTACTGATTGGGATTGCCGCGGAAATCCAGGAAGGTCCGGGCGGGGGTGCCGCTCTGATAGATGTTGACCAGCAGGTCCTCGACCGGGCCCGAGGTCATGATGTGGAACTCGCCGCGGATGGGGCCGAGCGCGATCTCCTGCCGGAAGAGCATCACGTTGATCATCGGCCCGCCGTAGCTGTGGACCCGGCCGGCGGTGCCGGTCTCGCGGCGGATGTCCTCGAGGCTGAACCGCTGGTGGCGCAGCGCACCGGTCAGCTCCAGCTGGGCGCGGTGCACCAGGTCACCGCGGGTGTCGTCGTCCTCGAGGCGGATGTGCAGCGGCGCGGTGTTGACGAGCATGCCGCCGGAACGCTTCGCCGCCACGGTGGTCCGCGCGAACACCGGCAGGTTGAGTATCACGTCGGCGCGGCCGGTGATCCGGGAGAGGTAGCACGCGAACGCCGCGACCACCGTCGCGGCCGCCGACGATCCGCTCGCGGCGTCCGCGTCGGTCAACCGCGCGACCAGGTCGTCGGGCAGGGTGACGCTGTCGAGGGTGCTGCGCGCGGCGGTCGGGGCCGTCCGCCGCGCCAGGGTCGATCCGTCCTCGAGCCCGGCGACCCGCTCGATCCAGTAGTCCCGGTCGCTCGTGTACCGGCCCGAACCGCGGTAGTCGAGGTCGGACTGGTAGAGGGCGTACAGGTCGGCGGCGGTGGGTGGTTCGGGGGCCCGGCCCTCGTGGGCCGCCGAGTACAGGGCCGCGATCCGGTTGACCATCGTCATGGCGCCGAAACCGTCGAGGGCGACGTGGTGGATCCGGCTGTACCACAGGTGTCGTCGCTCGCCGATCCGCAGGATCGTCATGTTCACCAGCGGGTCGTGGGCCAGATCGACCGGGGTGGCGTAGTCGGTGTTCATCCACTGCTGCGCCGCGGTCATCGGGTCCGGGGCATCGGAGAAGTCGAGCAGCGGGACGTCGCTGCGGTCGAGGTCCGGATCGACGTACTGGTAGGGCTCGCCGTCGACCTCGACGACGCGCAGGTACGGCGACTGGAACTCGCGAGCGGCCTCGTGCGCGACGGCGCGCAGCAGATCCAGATCGAGGTCTCCGGACAGGTCGACGTACTGGGCGATGCAGACGGGGACCTCGGGTGCCAGCTGTTGCGCGACCCAGATCGAACGCTGGGCGGACGACAACGGGAAGGCCCCGGGCGGAATGTGCAGCCGCTCTTGCAACGAACTCCCCTTCACGAAAGTGATTCCAGTGATGTCCTGGCACCCCCCGGCACCGTGCAGGAAAACCTCTCGATCGGATCGACGTGGCTGTAGCCCTCACCCCTTCGATCGTCCGCGCCCTCGAAGATGTGACAGCGGGCGCTCCCTCAAGCTAGACCACCGCGCCGACGTCCCGACCCGAAACCGGAGCGAAAAATCGACCCCCGGGGCCGCATCGTTCCCGAGTCGAGACCTGGGCGGGGGTCCGTGGCCGTCTCGACGGCGGATCGACGGGAGATTGTTACCGTTCCATCGCGCTCCGGTCACCGGATGCGCTCGAATCACGGTTTCGGGACCCGCTTTTCGGTCCGGTTTCCGGAAACGGCCCGCGCCGGCCCCGGCCCCCCCTATTGTCGAGCCGACCACGCCGTCGCCCGTGCCCGTCCCATCCTCGAGGAGCTCTGGATGCAGCAGCGCCGATGGACCGTTCGTTCGCTCACCGCCGCGGCCGCGGTCGCTGCGGCGGTGGCCGTGCCCGCTCACGCCGTCGCGGAACCCGACCCCCCGGGGCTGCCGCCGGACGCGTTGCGCGCCGCCGCGGCCGCGGAGTCCCCCGAGGCGCTGCGGGCGGTGGAGTCGCTGCTCGACGCGGCCCGCACCCCGGCGTTGTTCGAGCCGCCCCCGCGCAACACCCCGCAGCCGTTCATGCAGCCCGCCCCCACGTTCGGGCTCGGCTGCGGCGGCGGTTTCACCCCGTACGCGATGACCACCGGCTGGGCCCAGCCGGGCCCCAACGCGGTGCCCCCGGTGCAGATCGGCCAGCTGAAGATCTTCGTCTCCCCCACGATCCCCACCCTGCCCGCGCGGGCCGACCTGAAGTTCGTGTGGCTGAACATGGAGAACTTCCGAGGCGGCGTGGACACCCTCGACGACACCGTGGGCGGGGTGCCGCAGCTGTCGAAGACCCTCGATACCGGCACCGGCCCGGTGCTGTCGGCGCTGTTCGGATCCGTGCAGTACGTCGACGGCACCTTCTGCCAGGTGGTGTACACGATGGGAGCGTTCTTCGCCTGAGGCGGCCGGCTCAGCGGAGCCGTTCGGCGGCGCGGGCCAGGCGCACCAGCTCGTCGCACAGGGCCGCCAGTTCCGCCGGACCGGCGCCCTCACCCACCGCGGTCGCGACGTCCTCGGCCGCGCACCGCACCTCGAAGGCACGGTCGGCGACGGCGCTCGCCTCCTCGGCGGTCAGGACCACCGCGTCCTCCGGCAGGCCCGCTTCCCGGGTGAGGGTGCGCTGTTCGTAGGCCCGCTGGCGGCACGACCGGCGGCAATAGCGGCGGCGCCGCCCGAGCGGGGCGTCGGCGACCGGACGGCCACACCAGAGGCAGTTCTCCGGTTCACGGGTACGTCCGATCATGGCCGCACACCCTACCGCCCGCCGGAGCCACCGCGGCCGGGGCGGTAGACTCACCCGCGCCCACGACCGCGGGGCGGTCGGGAACCGATTCGACCGCGTGTGCGTTGACAGAAGTGGCCGGCATCCGCCGATGTCGACCGCACTGTGGACGCGCGTTCGCCCCGGAGGCGAGCGCACCGGGCGGAGCACACAAGAGAGGACACCACCATGGCAGATCGTGTACTGCGAGGCAGCCGGCTCGGGGCGGTGAGCTACGAGACCGACCGTGACCACGATCTGGCGCCGCGGCGGATCGCCCGCTACCGCTGTGACAACGGCGAGGAGTTCGACGTTCCGTTCGCCGACGAGGCGGAGATCCCCGGCACCTGGATCTGCAAGAACGGCCTGGAAGGCACCCTGGTCGAGGGCGCGGCACCGGAGGCGAAGAAGGTCAAGCCGCCGCGCACCCACTGGGACATGCTGCTCGAACGCCGCTCCATCGACGAGCTCGACGAGCTGCTCAAGGAGCGTCTCGAACTGCTCAAGACCAAGCGGCGCGGCGCCTGACACCGGGTCGACCGGTACGCACGAGGCCGCCCCCGGGATCCGTCCCGGGGGCGGCCTCGTGCGTACCGAGGGGGCGGTGCGCGTCCTGCCGCGTCGGCCGTGTTGCACGCACGGCACAAATAGATCAAACGCCGACAGCGGCTCCGCCCGCGTGTCATCATGATCGAACACCGGCCGGATTCTCGGACCGGCGACCTCGGACGACGCGAAACGGAATGACCCCCTGGGGTTTCGGGACGCGGTACAGGGGGCGAAACGCAATGGACAACAGCAACGACCACCCGGCGGTCGCCACCGCCGAATCCGCACCGGACCACCTGCTCGACGGGCTGCGCACCGAACTCGACCGGGTCGATGCCCGGCTCCTCGACACCGTCCGCGACCGGCTGCGCATCTGTGCCCGCATCGCGCACCTGAAACAGCGGCATGCCATCCCGATGCTGCAGCCGGGCCGGATGCAGGTCGTGCATGCCCGCGCCGAGTCCTACGCGCACCGCAACGACATGTCGCCGGAATTCCTGCATTCGTTGTACGCGCTGCTCATCGCGGAGGCGTGCCGGGTCGAGGACCTCATCATCGACGGTCCCGGCGCGGCACCGGCCGAACTGCGCGAGACCCGGACCTGAGACCGGTCATGGCCGCGCCGCCGCCCCCCGGTTCGATCCGCACCCTGCTGATCGACAACTACGACTCGTTCACCTACAACCTCTACAGCCTGCTCGCCGAGGTCAACGGTGTCCCGCCCACGGTCGTCAGCAACGACACCCCGTGGGAGTCGCTGGATCTGGACCGGTTCGACAACATCGTCGTCTCCCCCGGGCCGGGCCGCCCCGACCGGGCCCGCGACTTCGGTATCAGCTCGCACGCCCTGCTCGACTCCGGTCTGCCCGTGCTCGGGGTGTGCCTCGGTCATCAGGGCCTGTGCAACCTGTTCGGCAGCGAGGTGGTGCGGGCACCGCAGCCGGTGCACGGCCGGCTGTCACGGATCCGGCACACCGGCACCGGACTGTTCGCCGGCATTCCCTCCCCGTTCGCGGCGGTGCGCTACCACTCGCTGGTCGTCGACCGGGTGCCCGACGACCTCGAGGCCGTCGCCTGGACCGAGGACGGGCTCCTCATGGGGGTCGCCCACCGGACCCGGCCGCTGTGGGGGGTGCAGTTCCACCCCGAGTCGATCTGCACCGAATACGGCCGCGAGCTGCTGGCGAACTTCCGCGACGCGACCCCGGCCCGGCCGCACCCCCCCGAGCCGGTCCCGCCGCCCGCGCCGCCGGCACCGCCGCCCGCGCTGATCCTCGAAAGCCGCCGGATCGACCACCACCCGGACCCGCAGCGGGTGTTCGAGACGCTGTTCGCCGACGGCCCGCACAGCTTCTGGCTCGACGGCAGCGCCGCCACCGAACCGAACTCGCGGTTCTCCATCCTCGGGGACGGGTCGGGTCCGCGCGCCGAGTTCGTCACCTACAGCGTCGCCGAGACCCTGGTGCGGGAACAGCGCGCCGGGCACCCGACCGCCGAGTTCCACACCACCTTCTTCGACCACGTCGACCGCCGCCTCGCCGAGCGCACGGTCGCCCGGCGCGCCGACCTGCCGTTCGCGTTCGCCCTGGGCTACGTGGGCTATCTGGGGTACGAACTCAAGGCCGACACCGGCGGGCAGCTCGTGCACACCTCCCCCATCGCGGACGCGGCGATGGTCTTCGCCGACCGCGCCGTGGTCCTCGACCACGAGACACGCTGCTGCTACCTGCTGGCGCTGAGCGAGCGGGCCGGGGAGCCGGCCACGACCGCATGGTTCGACGCGACCGCTGCCGTGCTCGAGTCCCTGGCCGAGTCCGCCGCGGCGCCGGTCGCGGCCCCGCTGGTGCGGGCGGAGCAGGATCCGCGGGTGCGGTTGCGGCACGAGCCGCAGCGCTACCTCGAGCTGATCGCCCAGTCGATCGCCGAGATCCGCAGCGGCGAGACGTACGAGGTGTGCCTGACCAATGCGGCGACCGTGGAGCGCCGTGTCGATCCGCTGCGCACCTACGAGACGCTGCGCGAACTGAGCCCGACCCCGTACAGTGCCCTGCTGCGGTTCCCCGAGGTGTCGGTGCTCAGTGCCTCGCCGGAGCGGTTCCTGCGGATCGGCCCGGACGGGGTGGTCGAATCCAAGCCGATCAAGGGCACCCGGCCACGCGGCACCACCGAGGACGCGGACCGGGCGTTGCGGCAGAGCCTGCTCGACAGCGAGAAGGACCGGTCGGAGAACCTGATGATCGTCGACCTGGTGCGCAACGACCTGTCGCGGGTGTGCGTACCCGGCTCGGTGCACGTGCCGAAGCTGTTCGACGTCGAGACGTACGCGGCGGTGCACCAGCTGGTCTCCACGGTGCGGGGGACGTTGCGTCCGGATGCGACCGCGGTGGACTGCGTGCGGGCCGCCTTCCCGGGAGGATCGATGACCGGGGCGCCGAAGCTGCGCACCATGGAGATCATCGACAAGCTCGAGGACGGCCCCCGCGGTGTGTACTCGGGTGCGCTGGGCTACCTGTCCCCGACGGGAGCGGCGGACCTGTCGATCGTCATCCGCACCATGGTCGCCACCGAACACGAGGTGGGCTTCGGCATCGGCGGCGCCATCGTCGCGTTGTCGGACCCGGCGGACGAACTCGAGGAAACGATGGTCAAGGCGGTGGCGATGCGCCGCACCCTGTCGATGAACGACCCCGCCGAGGACGGTCCCCCCGCGTGAGCGACACGACCGGCCTCGTCGTGGTCGTCGGCGGTGCCGGCGCGGTCGGCCGGATGCTGGGTGAGGCGCTGCGCCGCGACGGCGCCGCCGTGCTGGTGGTCGACCCGGCCGCCGGCGACGATCCCGGTGCACTGCGCGACGATGTCACCGCCCCCACCGCGGTCGTGCGGGACGCGGTGCGGTGCGCGTCGATGCTGGTGCTGGCCGTGCCCGAGGCCACGGCGCTGGCGGCCGCCGCCCGGCTCGGTCCGCTGCTGTCGCCGGACGCGGTGCTGGTGGAGACGCTGTCGGTGAAGTCGGCGTGGGCGCGGGCGGGACGCGAGCGGGGGTGGCCTGCGCAGTGTGTCGGACTGAACCCGATGTTCGCGCCGGCGCTGGGTATGGCGGGGCGGCCGGTGGCCGCGGTCGAGTACCGGCCCGGCCCGGCCGTCGACGCGCTGCTCGCGGCGCTGGACCGGTGGGGGGCGCGGGTGGTGCGGATGACGGCGGACGACCACGACCGGGTCGCGGCGGCCACCCAGGCGGCCACGCACGCGGCCGTTCTGTCGTTCGGGCTGGCGTTGGGGCGGCTGGGGGTGCCCCCGTCCGTGGCGGCCGCGACCGCCCCGCCGCCCCACGTGCTGCTGCGGGCGTTGCTGGCGCGGATCGCCGGCGGCGCCCCCGAGGTGTATCTCGACGTGCAGGCCGGCAATCCGCACGCGGCGGCCGCCCGGTCGGCGCTGCGGGCCTCCCTCGACGAGCTCGAGGCGGTGGTCGAGACCGGATCGGTGGCCGGGTTCGCGGACCTGCTGGAGCGGGCGGGAACGCCGCTGGGGGCGGACACCGACCGGTACCGTGAGCTGTGTGCGGAACTGTTCGCGGAGCTGACGCACGAGGAAACGGAGAGCCGTCATGGCCGAGCCTGAACTGCCCGCCTCGCAGGGTCCGCTGCTCGCGCCCGCGCTGCCCGACCACGATCCGCACGACGTCGTCGAGAGCGCCGTCGTGCGGGGGCTGGCCCGGTCGTGGGGGCGGCGCGCCACGGTGAAGAAGAGTGAACCGGATCTGGACGAGCTGTTCGATCCGGGCCGGCTGGATTTCCCGGACGAGCTCGTGCCGTTCCACGCCCACCCCGGGTACCGCGCCCTGGACGAGGAGCACCGGGCCCGGCTGCGCGGCTGGGGCTGGATTGCGTACAACAAAAATGTCATGGACATCGAGCAGTACGTGGTCAACCCCGGTTTCGCGCTGATCACGACGGACTTCTTCGAGGTCGGACCGTCGGACACCGTGACCACGGGCGTGCTGCAGGCGATGGTCGACGAGCAGTACCACACCCTCATGCACCTGAACGCGAGCGCGGTGATCCGCCGCCGCCGCGGCTGGCGCATGCCCGAGTCGGCGCTGCCCCCGTGCCGGACGGTGCGCGAGCACCGGGCGGCGGTGGCGGCGGCGCCGGATCCGCGGGCACAGGCGTTGGTCCGGTTGGCGTTCACCACCGTCGCCGAGACCTCCATCAGCGCGTTCCTCGGTCTGATGACCGAGGATGCGGACCTGCAGCCGGTCAACCGCACGACGGTGGCGCTGCACCGGCGGGACGAACTCAGTCACGCCTCCCTCGCCGCGGAACTGCTGAAGATGGTGTTCACCGAGCTCGGGCCCGGCGACCGGGCGCAGCTGCTCGCGGCCCTGGCTGCGGGAATCGAGGCGTTCACCGGCTCGGATCTGGGCACCTGGGCGGCCGTCGTGGACGCGGAGCGCGTTCCGGGTGGGCGGGAGATGCTCGCGGACGTGGCCGCGGCGCCCCCGCGGCGGGTGGTGCAGGACTGCAGTGCGATCCGCCGGTTGTGCGCCGAACTGGGCGTCGCGGACGAGCTGCCCGTCACCTGGTAGAACGATCGATATCGAACGAACGATTCGAACGTTCGGAATGATGCCCGAGTCGTGATCCGGCGTCGTCCCTCGAACGTTCGAGGCGGGTTCGCCCTGGTAATCTGCGGTGGTGAGCGATGCATCCCCGTCGCCCGGCACACCGATCGGGGAAACCCCCGCGACGGGCGGCCGCCGCAAGCAGTACGCCAACAGCGCCGAACGTGCGCGCGCCTGGCGCGAACGCCAGCGCCGGACCGCCACCCCGGCACCACCGGCTGCGACCCCCGACCCACCCCGGCCGGCGCCCCAGTCGCCGCCCGAGCGCGCGGACACCCGCCTCGGCGCCGTCCCGGATCCGCCCCGCACGGCCGGCCCCGGGGCGGTGGACCTCGCGGCGAGCCGGCTGCGCACCGAACGCGACGAGGCACTGCGCTCGGCCGCCGAGGCCTGGCAGCGGGTGGCCGAACTCGAGGCCGATCTCGCGATGGTGCGGGCCGAACTGGCCGACGAGCGGGCCACCCAGCTGCGCGAGGCGCGGGTCCACATCGCCGAGCTGCGGATGCAGGTCGCGGAACTGCGGCGCGAACGCGGCCGACCCGACCCGGACCCGGCCGACGAACGTTCGTAGCCTGCGTCCGGTGAGTGCGAACGATCGTTTGGATAACGTCCCGGGTGCGAACGTTCGGGGTGCGGGGGGTCGGGACTTCCGGCCCTGTCGGTTGCGCCCCGCACAGAGTCGAATGGACACGGAACCACCTTCCGTGGATCCGCTTCCAGGAGAGGAGCAGACATGTCCACTGTGCCAGCGCGCCGTTCCCGTTCGGTGTTCCCGGACCTGTCCGAGTTCTTCGACGCCTTCCCCTTCGCCGGTCTACGTCCCGCTCTCGGCGGCAACCTCATCCGGGTCGAGGACCGTGTCGAGAACGGCCGGTACGTCGTGCGGGCCGAGCTGCCCGGCCTCGACCCGGAGAAGGACATCGACGTCTCGATCAACGCCGGACAGCTCGAGATCACGGCCGAACGGACCGAGGAGAAATCCGAGGGGGGACGCTCGGAGTTCCACTACGGCTCGTTCCGGCGTTCGGTGACCCTGCCGCCGGGTGCGAAGGACGACGACGTCGAGGCGTCCTACGCCAAGGGCATCCTCACCGTCTCGATCGGTCTGGCCGAACAGCAGGAGGCCGGGAAGAAGATCGAGGTCAAGAACGCCGAATGAGCCCCGGCGCCCGAATCGGGGTGGCCGGTCGTCGACCGTCCACCCCCGCCCGCGCGCGGCTCAGCGGCGCAGCAGGCCGCGCAGTTTCGCCCACCGGTTGCGCACGCCCCACACGGTGACCTTGATCAGGGCCTCCTGCACGATGCTGCCGCTCATCTTCGATTCGCCGATGATCCGCTCGGTGAAGGTGATCGGCACCTCGGCGACCGTGAACCCGGCCTGCACGGCCCGCCAGGCGAGGTCGACCTGGAAGCAGTAGCCGTGCGAGGCGACCGCGGCGAGATCGAGGTGCTCGAGCACCTCACGCCGGTAGGCGCGGTAGCCGCCGGTGATGTCGTGGATCCGCACCCCCAGCGCGAGCCGCGAGTAGATGTTGCCGCCGCGGGAGAGCACCTCCCGATGCCACGGCCAGTTCACGACCGTGCCGCCGGGCACGTACCGCGAGCCGAGCACCAGGTCGGCGCCCGCGTCGATCTCCTCGAGCAGCAGGTGCAGCTGCTCGGGGGCGTGGCTGCCGTCGGCGTCCATCTCCACCAGCACGGTGTAGCCACGCTCGAGTCCCCATCGGAAACCGGCGATGTAGGCGGCCCCGAGACCGTTCTTCTCGGTGCGGTGCATCACGTGGATGCGGCCCTCGCTCGCCGCGGCGAGACGATCGGCGACGTCTCCGGTGCCGTCCGGGCTGCCGTCGTCGACGATCAGCACGTGCGTGTGCGGCAGCGCGGCGTGCAACCGGCCGACGATCAGGCCGATGTTGTCACGTTCGTTGTACGTCGGGATGATCACCAGGGTCCGGGCGCTCGGCGCGCTGTCGTTCCCGGCCGGCGTCGCCGCTGCCATCGAAGGTCCTTCCTGTCGCACCGGCCGGCGGCCGGTCATCTCGCGGTGCCGGCTGCGGCCGGCACGGTGGTGCTCCGCCCGCGTGTGCGCACCAGCGCCACGCCGACGGCGGCGACGGCCCCGACGCAGAGCACGAGCTCCGGGATCGGTCCGAGCCGAGTAGCCAGCGTAGCCGTCGTGCGCAGCGGCACCTGCGCCACCAGTACCTCGGGCACGAACAGGGCGCTGCGCGCGGTGACCGTGCCGTCGGCCGCGACCACGGCGCTGACCCCGCTGGTGGCGGCCACCACCACGGCGCGGCCGTGCTCGACGGCCCGCACCCGGGACATCGCCAGCTGCTGGTAGGTCATCTCCGTGTCACCGAACGTGGCGTTGTTGGTGGGCACAGCCAGCAGCTGCGCGCCGGCGCGCACCGAGTCCCGCAGGGCCCGGTCGAACGCCACCTCGTAGCACGTGGCCACCCCGATCGGGATGCCGGCGGCGTGGACGGTGCCGTCGCCGCTGCCCGGCACGAAGTGCCCGGCCCGATCGGCGTATTCGGAGAACAGCCGGAAGAACGAGCGGTACGGCAGGTACTCGCCGAACGGCTGGATGATGCGTTTGTCGTGCCGCTCCCCCGGCCCGGTCGCCGGATCCCACACGATCACCGAGTTGGTCGTGGTGCCGTCCCCGTTGACCAGCACGGCGCCCACCAGGATCGGGGCGCCGACCGCGGCCGCCGCGGCGCCGATGTCGGCGGCGGCGTCGCGGTTGCGCAACGGGTCGATGTCGGAGGCGTTCTCCGGCCAGATCACCACGTCCGGGCGCGGCGCGGTGCCTGCCCGCACCCGATCGGCCAGCTCGAAGGTGCGCGCCACGTGGTTGTTCAGCACGGCCTTGCGCTGGGCGTTGAAGTCCAGACCGAGCCGCGGCACGCTGCCCTGGATCGCGGCGACCGTCACGGTGCGCTCGCCCGACTCGGGGGCGGGCAGCGCCGGCCAGGTCGCCAGGGCGAGCAGCGGCGCGGCGACGGTCGTTGCCGCGGCCCGCAGCAGCGGTGACTTCTCCCGGTGCCCGCGGGCGTAACGCAGCCCGGCCCGCGCGCACGCCCACAGCCCCGTGCCGGTCAGCGCCACCGCGAACGACACCAGTGGCGCACCGCCGACCGCGGCGAGACCGACCAGCGGCCCGTCCGGCTGCCCGAACGCGAGCCGGCCCCAGGGGAACCCTCCGAAGGGCACGCTCGCCCGCAGGTACTCGGTCAGGCTCCAGCCGGCCGCGATCCACACCGGTGCCCCCGGCAGGGCCCGCACCTGCACCGCGACCACCCCGAACAGGCCGACGAAGACCGCCTCGGCGGCGGCGAGCGCCAGCCACGGCACCGGGCCCACGTACTCCCCGACCCACGGCAGCAGCGGCACGAAGAATCCCAGGCCGGCGAGACAGCCGTAGCCGAAACCGGCACGGCGGCGCAGCGCCGGCGCCCCCAGCACCCCGGTGAGCAGGGCGATGCCCAGCGGCGCGAGGAACCACAGCGGACGCGGCGGGAAGCTCGCGAACAACAGCAGCCCCGCCGTGACGGCGGCGACGCTGCGGACCACCACCGGCCGGGCGGCGGCGCGCGCGCCGATCACCGGGCGTACACGACGCGGCCGCGGTGCACGCTGCGCAGCAGCACCGGGTCGGGCGTGCCCGGCTCGAGGTTCGGCAGCGGCGCCACCCGCGACCGCGGGTCGGTGGACCAGCGCTGCACACTGTCCTTCGGTGCGCTGACCACGAGTTCGCCCGCGTCCCAGACCGCGTACGACGCGGGTGCCCCGGGATCGAGGGTGCCGGCGATTCCGTCCCGCACCCCGCCGGCGCGCCACGCCCCACGGGTGGCGGCGGCGAACGCGGCGCGGGGGGAGATCCCGCTGCCCGGGGTGCGGTGGTGCACGGCGGCGCGCAGCATCGGCCACGGCCGGGCCGCGGTGACCGGCGCGTCCGAGCCGAACGCGAGGGACATGCCGGTCGCGGCGAGCGGGGCGAACGGGTTGAGGCCGGCGGCGCGGCCGGCGCCGAGGCGGGTGGCGTAGAGCCGGTCCGGTCCGCCCCACAGCGCGTCGAAGCTCGGTTGCATGCTGGCGATCACACCCCAGCTGCCGAGCCGCTCGCCCTGCGCGGCGGTGACCATCTCGAGGTGTTCGAGCCGGTGTCCGCGGGCCGCGACGGCCGGGCCGCCGAGGTCGGCGGCGACCGCGGCGAACGCCTGCACCGCGGCGTCGACGGCGGCGTCGCCGATGACGTGGAAGCCGGCCTGGATGCCGGCTTCGGTGCAGGCCCGCAGGTGCGCGGCCATCTGTTCGACGGTGAGGTAGGCGGTGCCGCAACAGCCGGGGCGGTCGGTGTACGGCGCGGTGAGCCACGCGGTGTGGGAGCCGAGGGCGCCGTCGACGAACAGGTCGCCCCCGAGGGCGTGCCCGCCGGTGGCGGTGAGCAGCGCCCGGGCCTGCTCGGCGGTGGTGACGGCCTCTCCCCAGTAGCCGCGGACCTGCACCCCGTGGTCGGTGGCGAGCAGTTCGGCGAAGTCGTCGCGGCCGGCGATGTCCGGCCCGCCGCACTCGTGCACGGCGACGATGCCGTGGGCCGCGTAGTCGTCGAGGGCGGCGGCCCGGGCCCGGGCCCGCTCGTCCGGGGTGAGCAGGGCGCGGGCGGCGGCGCGGACCGCGTGGTGCGCGGCCGCGGTCAGCGGCCGCTGCGGGTGGTAGCCGTCGAGTCCGGCGAGGTCGGCGGCGGCGCGCAGCGCGGTGGAGGCGGCCGCGGAGTGGGCGTCGACGCGGGTGAGGTAGACGGCGCGGCCGGGGGCGGCGGCGTCGAGGTCGTCGGTGGTGGGGGCGGCGGGGTCCGGCCAGCGGGTCTCGTCCCAGCCGTGCCCCCACACCACGGCGCCGGCGTGACGGGCGGCGTGGTCGCGCACCCGGTGCAGCGCCTCGTCGCGGGACCGGGTGCCGGACAGGTCGAGACCGGTCAGGGCCAGGCCGTGCGCGGTGACGTGCACGTGGGTGTCGACGAAGGCGGGTGCGACGAACGCCCCGCCGAGATCGACGATCTCGGCGTCCGGATGCAGGGCGCGGCCGGGCCGGTCCTCCCCCACCCACACGATCTGCCCGTCGGTGACGGCCATCGAGGTGGCGTCGGGGGCGCTGGCGCTGTAGATGCGGCCGCCGACGAGAAGCTGAGTGCGCGGTGCGGGGGACTTCACGGCTACCCAGTGTGCCCCGCTACGGCAGGCGCGGACGGTGCGGGGGGTCGACGATCTCGCCCTCGAGCACGGTCCCGGTCCCGGAGGCGGGGCTGTCGAGGCGGGCCGGGCCGACCACGGTGTGCTCGACGACCTCGCCGTCGACGATCACGACGCGCTCCCCGCGGAAGGTGCCGCCCCGGGCGACGGAGGCGGCGACCCGGCGGGCGGCCAGCGCCCGCACCAGCGGGCGCAGCAGCGCGCGGGTCGGGGGCAGCAGCAGCAGGATCCCCGCGGCGCTGGTCACCGGTCCGGGTACGAGCACGAGCCCGGCCCCGACACCGACCAGCGCGCCGTCGGTCAAGGCCCGGTCCGCGCCGGTGGCGCTGCGGACCCGGCCCAGGTTCTGCAGGGCACGCCGGCCCTGCGCGGCGAGCACCAGGTACCCGAGGACGCTCACCCCGAGGAACACCAGGATGGTCGTGCCGATGCCCAGGGTGGACCCGAGCCACGCCAGCGCCCCGATCTCGACGACGACGTAGGCCAGGAACAGCAGCGCGATCATGGGGTGATCCTTCCAGCTGCCGGGAACGGTGCGGCGGTCATACCCGCTCAACGAACGGCGCCGCGGTTTTGCTCCCGGCCACTGTGATCGAATGGCCGCGTGGGCGCGGGCGACTGGGCGGTTCTGATGGCGGCGGCGACCGCCGCCGGGTGGGTCGACGCCGTCGTCGGTGGGGGCGGGTTGATCCTGTTGCCGGCGCTGTTCGTCGTCGCCCCGCAGCTGACACCGGCGGCCGCGCTGGCGACGAACAAGCTCACCGCCATCTGCGGCACCGGCGCGGCGGTGGTGACCTTCGCGCGGCGGATCCGGCTGCAGTGGCCGGTCCTGGCTCCGGCGGCGGTCCTGGCCGCGGTCGCGGCCGCGGCGGGCGCGGCGACGGTCTCGCGGATCGACAAGGACCTGTTCGTTCCGATGGTGATGGTGGTGCTGGTGGCGGTCGCGGTGTTCGTGACGCTGCGGCCGCAGGTCGGCACGACCCTGGTGCACGAACCCCCGACGGCGCGGCGCACGGTCCTGGTGGTGCTGACCGCGGCCGCGGTGATCGGCTTCTACGACGGCCTGCTCGGCCCGGGCACCGGCACGTTCCTGATCATCACGTTCGCGACGCTGCTCGGCACCGAGTTCGTGCGGTCGGCGGCGATGGCGAAGGTGATCAACCTCGGGTCCAATTTCGGGGCGCTGGTGTATTTCGCGGCGGCCGGGTACGTGTGGTGGTCGCTGGGGTTGGCGCTGGCGGTGTGCAACATCGCGGGCGCGGTCGCCGGGTCGCGGACGGCGCTGCGCCGCGGCGCGGGATTCGTGCGGGCGGTGCTGCTGGTCGTGGTGCTGGTGATGGTGGTGCGTCTGGGCTGGCAGCAGTTCGGGTGAGCCGGCGCGCCGGGTGCGACCCAGTACGGTGGTGCCCGTGAGCACCGTCGACGCCGACTTCCTCGCCCTGCCGTTGCGGACACTCGCGGACGCGGCGCTGTCCGCCGCCCGCGCCGCCGGTGCCTCCCACGCGGATCTGCGGGTGCACCGCGTGCACAGCCAGTCGCTGAGCCTGCGGGACGGCGCCGTGCAGGCCGCCGTCGACAGCGTCGACACCGGGCTGGCCGTGCGGGTGGTGGTCGACGGCACCTGGGGCTTCGCCTCGCACGCCGAGCTGAGCCCGGCCGTCGCGGCGGCCACGGCGCGGCAGGCGATCGAGGTGGCCCGGACGTTGCGGGCGCTGAACCGGGACCGGGTCGAACTCGCCGACGAGCCGGTCTACCCGGACGCGGTGTGGGTCTCGTCGTACGAGATCGACCCGTTCACGGTGCCCACCGCGCAGAAGGTGGCGCGGCTGGCGGAGTTCTCCCGGCACCTGCTCGACGCCGACGAGGTCGATCATGTGACGGCGAACTGTGTCCAGGTCAAGGAGCAGACGTTCTACGCAGACCTGGCCGGCTCGACGATCACCCAGCAGCGGGTCCGGATCGCCCCGCAGCTCGAGGCGACCGCCGTGGACCGGCGCACCGGCGAGTTCGAGACGATGCGCACCCTCGCCCCACCGGTGGGGCGGGGCTGGGAGTATGCGGCCGGCGACGCGCACTGGGACTGGAGTGCGGAGCTGGCGCAGATCCCCGGGTGGCTGGCGGAGAAGGCGACGGCCCCCAGCGTGCAGGCGGGGCCGACGGACCTGGTGATCGACCCCACCAACCTGTGGTTGACGGTTCACGAATCAATCGGGCACGCAACGGAATACGATCGGGCCATCGGGTACGAGGCGGCCTACGCGGGCACCTCGTTCGCCACCCCCGACGGGCTCGGCACGCTGCGCTACGGCACCGACGTGATGCAGGTGACGGCGGACCGCACCGTCGCGCACGGGCTCGCCAGCGTCGGCTGGGACGACGACGGGGTCGCCGCCCAGTCCTGGGACCTGGTGCGGGACGGCATCCTGGTCGGCTACCAGCTCGACCGGGTGTTCGCGCCGCGGCTGGGCCTGCCGCGTTCGAACGGCTGCTCGTACGCCGACTCGGCGCATCACGTGCCGATCCAGCGGATGGCGAACGTGTCGCTGCAACCGGACCCGGCGGCCGACACCACCACCGCCGAGCTCATCGCCCGCGTCGACGACGGGCTCTACGTCGTCGGCGACAAGTCCTGGTCGATCGACATGCAACGCTACAACTTCCAGTTCACCGGCCAGCGGTTCTACCGGATCCGGGGGGGCACGCTCGCCGGGCAGGTGCGCGATGTGGCCTACCAGGCCACCACGACCGACTTCTGGGGCTCGCTCGAGGCGGTGGGCGGGCCGTCGACGTGGCAACTCGGCGGCGCCGTGAACTGCGGCAAGGCCCAGCCCGGGCAGGTCGCCCCGGTCAGCCACGGCTGCCCGTCGGCGCTGCTGCGGTCGGTGAACGTCCTCAACACCCGCGCGGAGGGCCGGCGATGATCGAGGCGCAGGAACAGCTCGAGCGGGCGCTGCGCTGCTCGACCGCCGACGAGACGATCGTGCTGGTCACCGACACCGGCGAGGCGTCGCTGCGGTGGGCCGGCAACTCGATGACCACCAACGGGATCTCGCGTTCCCGCAGCTGGACGGTGATCGCGGTCCTGCGCGGCGACACCACCCGGGTCGGGGTGGTGACATCGAGCAGCGTCGACCCGGCCGACATCGCCCCGACCGTGCAGGCGGCGGTGGCGGCGGCCGCGGCGGCGGCCCCGGCCGAGGACGCGGTGCCGCTCGTCGGGGGGGACGGCGAGCCCGGCGACTGGGCCGACGCCGCGGCCGGGACCGACATCACGGTGTTCGGGCGGCTCGTCGACGATCTCGCCGCCGGCTTCGACGGCGCCGATCAGCTCTACGGCTTCGCCCACCACCGGATCTCGACGACCTGGCTCGGCACCTCGAGCGGGGTGCGGCGCCGGTTCACCGAGCCGGAGGGATCGGTGGAGATCAACGGCAAACGGGGCGGGCTGACCGGGCCGAGCGCGTGGGCCGGGGCCGGCACCCGCGACTTCACCGACGTCGACACCCCGTCCCTGCTGGCGGAGCTGTCGCGGCGGCTGGACTGGGCGCGCCGCACCGTCGAGCTGCCGGCCGGGCGCTACGAGACGCTGCTGCCGCCGTCGGCGGTGGCGGACCTGATGATCTACCTGATGTGGTCGATGGAGGGCCGCGGCGCCGAGGAAGGGCACACCGCGCTGTCGCGGCCCGGCGGCACCCGCGTCGGCGAACGGCTCACCGCGCTGCCGTTGACGCTGTTCTCCGATCCCGCCGCCCCCGACCTGGAGTACGCGCCGTTCGTCACGGCCACCGCCTCGTCGAACTCGGTGTCGGTGTTCGACAACGGCATGGACCTCGGGCGGGTCGACTGGGTGCGGGCGGGCACGGTGCACGCGCTGGCGTACCCGCGGGCCGCCGCCGCCGAGTTCGGGGCGCCGGCCGCCGCGCCCGGGCAGAACCTGCTCCTGACCGGCGGCGGCCCCGCCGGCGTGGACGAGATGGTGGCCCGTACCGAGCGGGGACTGCTGCTGACGACCCTGTGGTACATCCGCGAGGTCGATCCGGCGACGTTGCTGCTGACCGGACTGACCCGCGACGGCGTGTATCTGGTCGAGGACGGTGCGGTGACGGCGGAGGTGAACAACTTCCGGTTCAACGAGAGCCCGCTGGATCTGCTGCGGCGCACCACCGAGGCCGGTGGCACGCAGCGCACCCTGCCGCGGGAATGGAAGGACTGGTTCACCCGCACCGCGATGCCGCCGCTGCGGATCCCCGACTTCCACATGTCGTCGGTCAGCCGCGCCCGCTGACCCCGCGGCGACCCGGGCCCCGCCGGTCTCCGCTCACCGGCCGGGACCGGGCTCCGGGGCGGGGTCGCCCGCCTCGACGACACAGGCGAGCCCGACGGTGCCGGCGCGCCCGCGGCGCAGCACACTGCCCTTGACCGTGAGCCACCCCAGGATCCCGTACTTGCGGGCGATCACCGCCCGCGCCCGCTCGGTGCCGGCCGCGTCGAGCACCGTGGCGGTGCCGGGCACCGCGTCGCTGCGCGGTGTGCCGCGCGCGTCGCACACCGCGACGGTGATCCGCGGATCACGGCGCAACCGCCTGACCTTGTAGGAGTCGGTGACGGTCCACACCAGCAGCCGGTCGGCGTCGGCGGCCGCCCACACCGCGGTCGGCACCGGGGTGCCGTCCCTGCGGAAGGTGGTCAGCAGCACGTACTTCGCGGCGGCGAGGTCGCCGAAGGTCGGGGTCATGGGCCACACCCTACGGACGGGCGGGCCGCGCCGACCGCCGCCGTCTAGCCTGGAGGCCATGCCGCACGCTCATGAACCCGCCGACCTGGTCGAGGTGTCCCTGCCCGGCGGCCGGCTCGCGGCGGCGCAGCTGCAGCTCCTCGCCGACCTCGCCCACGAACACGCCGGGGGCACCCTGGTCCTCACCACCGACGGTCTCGGGCTGCGCGGGAACCGCGCCGAGCTCACCGCGCAGCTGACCGGCCACGGCTTCGACCTGCCCGGACAGCACCGACGCCGCCTGCTCGCCTCGCCGCTGTCCGGCCGCCGCGGCGGGCACGTCGACGTGCGGGAGATCCTCGCCGAGGTGCATCGTCGCCTCCCCGCGCCCGCGCCGGACCGCGACCTCGTCGTCGGGATCGACGACGGCAGCGGCGACATCGCGGCCCTGGGCCCCGAGGTGGGGGCGGCGGCGCTGCCCGACCGGCGGTGGGCGCTGCTGCTCGACGGCACCGACACCGGGGTGCGCCTGTCTCCCGGCGACGTCGTCGAGACGCTGGTCGCGGCGGCGCAGCGGCCCCACCGGGCCGGGGTCGCCGCCACCCTCGCCGCCCTGGGCCTGGAGCCGTCGGCGCCGCCGGCGCCGCGCCCGCCGGCTCCGGCCCGGCCCGTGGGCTGGTTCGACCAGCCCGACGGTGCGGTCACCCTCGGCGGTGGTCTGCCCGGGGCGGTGCTGCCGGCGCGGATGGCGGAGTTCCTCGCGGCCGTGGATCGTCCCCTGGTGGTGACGCCGTGGTCGGTGGTGCTGCTGTGCGACCTCGACGAGTGGGCCGCCGAACAGGTGGTGCGGGTCCTCGCCCCGATGGGACTGATCTTCGACGCCGACTCCCCCGAGCTGAACTGAGCCGAGCGGGACGCTGCGGCCGCGGTCGTGTTCCGGGCGCGCCCGACCCGCACGCGGCCTACCGTGGGCTCATGAGCATCGGTGCCGGGTCCGAGTCCGAGGTGTTCGATGTCGTCGTCCTCGGCGGCGGACCCGCCGGGGAGAACGCCGCCGCCTATGCGATCGCCGGCAGCGACCGCACCGCCGTGCTGGTCGAACACGAACTCGTCGGCGGCGAATGCTCCTACTGGGCGTGCATGCCGAGCAAGGCGCTGCTGCGCCCGGGCCAGGTGCTCGCTGCGGCCCGGCACATGCCCGGCGTCGCCGCCAAGGTCGCCGCCCACGGCGTCGACGTCACCGACGTCCTCGCCCGCCGGGACGCGTTCACCGACAACCGGGACGACACCGCCCAGGTCGAGTGGGCGCGCGGCGCCGGGATCGCGGTCGTGCGCGGGCACGGCCGCCTCACCGCCCGGTGCGAGGTCACCGTGGACGGTCCGCAGCCGCGCCGGCTGCGGGCTCGGCACGCGGTGGTGGTGGCCACCGGCAGCACCGCGACCGTGCCCGACGTGCCGGGACTGCGCGCGGCCCGGCCGTGGACCTCGCGGGACGCGACGAACCTGCACCAGGTGCCGCGGCGCGCCGCGATCGTCGGGGGCGGCATCGTCGCCTGCGAGATCGCGACCTGGCTGCGCGAGCTCGGCACCGAGGATCTGACGATGCTGGTGCGCGGGCACCGGCTGCTCGCCCGCACCGAGCCGTTCGCCGGCGCCGCCGTCGCCGAGACGCTGCGCGAGCACGGCGTCCGGCTGCGGTTCGGCACGACGACGGCGGAGGTGTCCCGCCCGGACGTCGCGGACACCGGCATCGGACGCATCCACGGCGGCCCGGTGCGGCTGCGCCTCGACGACGGCGGCAGCCTCGAGGTCGACGAGCTGATCGTCGCGGCCGGGCGCCGGCCCGCGACCACCGGACTCGGGCTCGACACGGTCGGGTGGGACGGGGACGGCCCGCTGCGCACCGACGACCACATGACCGTCGCCGGGGTGGACGGGCACTGGCTCTACGCCGTCGGCGACGTCACCGGCCGGACCGCGCTGACGCACATGGGCAAGTACCAGGGGCGGGTCTGCGGCGACGTGATCGCCGCCCGCGCCGAGGGACGCGCCCTCGACGCGCCCCGGTTCCGGGCGCGCGCCGACCACGGCCAGGTGCCGCAGGTGGTGTTCACCGCCCCGGAGGTCGCGGCCGTGGGCCGCACCGCGGCCGACGCCCGCGCCGACGGCCTCGACATCGAGGTGCTCGAGGTCGACATCGCCGTGGCCGGCTCCGCGCTGGCGCGGGACGATTTCACCGGACGCGCCGCCCTCGTGGTCGACCGCGCCACCGACACCGTGGTGGGGGCGACGTTCGCGGGTACCGACGTGGCCGAGCTGCTGCACGCCGCGACGGTCGCGGTGGTCGGCGCGGTGCCACTCGAGACGCTGTGGCATGCGGTACCGGCGTATCCGACGGTCGGCGAGGTGTGGTTGCGGCTGCTCGAGTCCCGCCGCCGCTGACCGCGCCGGTCAGCGCGGCAGTCGCCGCCAGATCGGCCGCGGCAGCAGCCGCATCCCGAAGAACACCGGCCGCAGCACCGCCGGCACCCACACCTCGCCGCGGCCGCGGCGCAGCGCCGTCACCGTCGCGTCGGCGACCCGGTCCGGGGTGCTCGACAGCGGCGCGGGGCTCATGCCCTCGGTCATGCGGCCGACGACGAACCCGGGTCGCACCAGCAGCAGCGACACGCCGCTGCCGTGCAGCGCATCCGCCAGGCCGGAGGCGAAGCCGTCGAGACCGGCCTTCGCGGAGCCGTACACATAGTTCGCGCGGCGCACCCGCACCCCCGCCACCGACGAGAACACCACGATCCGACCCGACCCCTGGGCACGCAGATGCGCCGCCAGCGCCGTGAGCAGGGCCACGTGGGCGACGTAGTCGGTGTGCACGATCGCCACGGCATGTGCCGGGTCGTGTTCGGCGCGGTGCTGGTCGCCGAGGATGCCGAACGCGAGGACCGCCACGTCGATCGGCCCGTACAGCATCGCGAGGTCGGCGAGGGTCTGCTCGTGGGTGTCGAGCCGGTCGGCGTCGAACTCGACGGTGTGCACGGCGACGGCACCGGCGTCGAGCACGGCGCGGCGCTGCGCCTCGAGATCGCCGGCGCGGCGTGCGGCCAGGACCACGGTGCGGCCGCGGGCCAGCCGGACGGCCACCGCCGTCCCGATCTCGCTGCGGCCCCCGAAGACGACGATCGAACCCTGCCCGTTGCTCACCGCACCAGTGTGCCGGGTGGCGCCGCGGGGTGCGCGGGCCGGGTTCGGCTACCGTCGCAGGCATGGCCCGCACCCCCGCCGCGCTCGGCGACGCCGCGTTGCAGTTCCTCACCGAATACCATCTCGGCACGCTCACGACGCTGCGCAAGGACGGCAGCCCGCACGTGGTGGCCGTCGGCTTCACGTGGGACCCGGAGGCCGGGGTGGTGCGGGTGATCACCAATGCGACCTCGCAGAAGGCGCTCAACGCCGACCGCCGCGGGTACGGCGCGGTCAGCCAGGTCGAGCGGGGCCGCTGGCTCACCCTCGAAGGTCCCGCCCGGGTGCGGACGGAACCGGAGGCCGTCGCCGAGGGGGTGCGCCGCTACACCGCGCGGTACCGGACGCCGCGGCCCAACCCGACCCGGGTGGTGGTGGAGATCACCGTCGAACGGGTGATGGGCTCGGTGCTCGACAAGTAGGGCCGCTCACCCCGGCAGCACCGTCAGTCCGTGCGGACGGTGGTTGAGCGGCTCGCAGCCGTCCTCGGTGACCACCACGATGTCCTCGATGCGCGCACCCCACTCGCCGCGGAAGTAGATGCCCGGTTCGATGCTGAACGCCATCCCGGGCCGCAGCACATCGGTGTTGCCGTCGACGATGTACGGCTCCTCGTGGACGGACAGCCCGATGCCGTGCCCGGTGCGGTGCACGAAGACCCCGGCGAGGCCGTGCGCGGCGAGGACGTCGCGGGCGGCGGCGTCGATCGAGGCGGCGGTGACCCCGGGCCGGACCGCGTCGACCGCCGCCCGCTGCGCCGCCTCGAGCAGCGCCACCTTCGCCGCGACGTCGTCGGGGGGCGCGCCAAGGCTGTAGGTGCGGGTGGAGTCGGAGTAGTAGCCGGGCTCGACCGGGCCGCCGATGTCGACGACCACGACGTCGCCGGGTTCGAGGACCCGGTCGGAGACCTCGTGGTGGGGGTCGGCGCCGTGCGGGCCGGACCCGACGATGACGAAGGCGGCCTCGGTGTGGCCCTCGGCGACGATCGCGGCGGTGATGTCGGCCGCGACCTGCGCCTCGGTGCGGCCGGGCCGCAGCCACCGTCCCATCTGCGCGTGCACCCGGTCGATGGCGGCGCCGGCGCGGCGCAGCGCCGCGACCTCCTCGTCGTCCTTGACCATGCGCAGCTGCCGCACGACCTCGGTCGCCAGCACGGGCGGCACCGCGAACCGGGTCGCGAGCGGCACCAGGTGCAGCGCCGGCATGGCGTCGACGACCGCGGTGCGCGGACGCTCCGGCAGCAGCGCCGCGACCTGCCCGTACGGGTCCTGCCCGTCGACCCAGTCGTGGACCGGCAGATTCAGGTCCGCGGCGGCGGAGTCGATGAGGGAGGCCAGCTCGAGGCGTGGGACGACGACGGAGGCGGGGCCGCCGACGGTGGGGATCACCAGGCAGGTGAGCCGCTCGAACGATTCCGCTCGGGAGCCGAGCAGGTAGCGCAGGTCCGGGCCGGGGGTGACGAGCAGCGCGTCGAGACCGGCGTCGTGACCGAGGGCGGCGGCCCGGGCGAGGCGGTCGGCGTACACGGAGGCGGGGAAGCGGCGCTCGGGGGAACTCATGCCGACAGCGTAGTGGCGTTTGGCAGGATGACCGGTGTGACTGCGACGCCGGCCTCCGCCGCCCCCGTGCCCCCCACCGGCCCGTTGATGCTGCTCGACGGGGCGAGCCTGTGGTTCCGCGCGTTCCACGCGCTGCCCGAGTCGCTCACCGCCCCGGACGGCCGCCCGGTGAATGCGGTGCGGGGGTTCACCGACATGGTGGCGTCGCTGATCACCAAGCATCGGCCCGCGCGGCTGGTGGTGTGCCTGGACCTGGACTGGCGGCCGGCGTTCCGGGTGGCGGCGGTGCCGAGTTACAAGGCGCACCGGGTGGCCGCCGGGTCGGACGGCACCGCCGAGGAGGTGCCGGTGGCGCTGCCGCCGCAGGTGCCGATGATCATCGACGTGCTGGCCGCGGTCGGGCTCGCCACCGCCGGGGCGGCCGGGTTCGAGGCCGACGACGTGATCGGCACTCTCGCCGCCGGCGAGGCCCGGGATCCGGTGCTGGTGGTCAGCGGGGACCGGGATCTGCTGCAGGTGGTGCGCGACGGCGCGGCGCCGGTGCGGGTGGTGTACGTGGGGCGGGGCCTGGCCAAGGCCGAGGTGTTCGGTCCGGCGGAAGTCGCCGCCCGGTACGGGCTTCCGCCCGCGCGGGCCGGCGCGGCCTACGCCGAACTGGCGGCGCTGCGCGGGGACCCGTCGGACGGGTTGCCGGGGGTCAAGGGGGTCGGGGAGAAGACCGCGTCGACGCTGCTGCAGGAGTACGGGTCGCTGGCGGCGCTGCGCGCGGCGGCCGCGGATCCGGCGTCGGGACTGGCGAAGGGGGTGCGCGCCAAGCTGGTCGACGCCGGCGAGTATCTGGACGCGGCGGTGCCGGTGGTGCGGGTGGCCACCGACGCTCCGGTCCGGGTGTCGCGGCCGGACCCGATCCCGGTGACCCCGGTCGATCCGGAAGGGCTCGAACGGCTGGCGCAGGACTTGGGGATCGGGCGGTCCGTCGCCCGGTTGACCGCGGCGGTGGCCGGGGTGTGAGGGCGACGGACCGGCGTGCTCAGTTGGGTCGGCTGACCTCGTAGGTGCCCTCGTCGTCGGTGAAGGTCAGGGTCACGGTCCGGAACTGCCCGTCCACCGTGAGGGTGCACTCGAAGCTGTTGCCCGCCTTGACTTCTTCGCCGTCCGGGCACCGCACGTCGGAGACGTCGGTGGCGCCGTACGACTCGGTGAGGACCTTCTCGACGCCGGCCTGCGCGGCCTCGGGGTCGAGGGTGTCGGTGCCGCCGAGGAGCAGGACGGCGCCGATGATCGCCCCGATCAGCACCAGCGCAGCGACGGCCAGGCCGACGATCAGGCCGGTCTTCGACTTCGTCTGCGGTGCACCGGCATTCCATTGGTTCGCGCCGGTCGCTCCCCACTGCTGGCCGGGCGGCTGACCGGGAGCCTGCTGTCCCCACTGCCCCTGCTGCGGCTGGCCCTGTTGCGGTTGCCCCCACTGCTGGCCGGGCTGCTGGCCCCATTGCCCCTGCTGCGGCTGACCGGGCTGCTGGCCCCACTGGCCCTGCTGCGGCTGCCCCTGTTGCGGCTGCCCCTGTTGCGGCTGCCCCTGTTGCGGTTGCCCCCACTGCTGGCCGGGTTGCTGCCCCCACTGCCCCTGCTGCGGCTGGCCGGGCTGCTGGCCCCACTGGCCCTGCTGCGGCTGGCCGGGCTGCTGGCCCCACTGCTGGCCGGGCTGCGGGGTCTGGCCCGGGCCCTGCTGGGCCCACGACTGGCCGGGAGCCTGCCCCTGCTGCGGCGTGCCGAACGCCTGGGTCGGGGCCGGCCCCTGCTCGGCTCCGGAGGACGGCGGGGGCGACGGCGCCCACTGCTTGGTCGAATCGTCGGAATCCTGCGGGTCGTGCGGACCGCTCATTGTCGCCTCCACCTGCCTTCGCTGTGTCCAATTACCGTAGTCGTAGCACCCCATCCACCACGAGGAAGCCGTGTGGCAGCGCGCGTATCAAACCACACGCGATGTCCTCACGCCGCATCGACCGCGACGACACCGCGCCGGATCGCGCCGATCGCGCGGGCGGCCGTCTTGGCGATCTGCGGGTCGACGGCGCCGGTGCGGATCTGATCGAGCAGATCGATGACCTGCCGGCACCAGCGCACGAAATCGCCCGCCGACAGGTCACGTCCCGCGGTGCCGGCCGCGAGCAGAGCCTCGGTCAACGACTGGGTGCTCACCCACGTGTAGATGGCGTCGACGAATCCGGGATCCGGTTCCCGGGTCGGGGGCAGCTTGAAGCGGACCTCGTCGGCGCGCAGCTGTCCGCACAGACGGACGGTGTCGGCGAGCGCGCGACGCAGCGGCCCGGTCGGCCCGTACTCGGTGGCGCCCTCCTCGGCGCGGGCTTCGTACACCACGGCCGAGACGACCGCGGCGAGCTCGGCGGGCGAGAGCCCGGCCCACACCTGGTGGCGCAGGCATTCGGCGACCAGCAGGTCGCTTTCGCTGTAGATGCGGGCGAGCCGCTCCCCCGCCTCGGTGGTCGACGGATCGTCGCCGGCGGTGAGGTAGCCCCGCTCGGTCAGCAACGCGACGATCCGCTCGAAGGTGCGCGCGAGGGAATTGGTGGTGGCCGCGGACTGGCGGCGCATCTGGGCCACCTCCCGGCCCAGCCGGTTGTAGCGCTCCCCGACCCGGGCGAGACGGTCGAGGTCGGGATGCTGGTGGGCCGGGTGCCGGCGCAGCCGCCGCCGCAGCGTGTCGATCTCGCGGCTGTCGCCGTTCTTGGCGCGCTTGGGTCGGCGCGGCGAGGCGATCCCGGTGCTGCGCAACGCCGACGCGAGGTCCCGGCGGGCCCGGGCGGTGCGGGCGTCGGCGTGCCGGGGCAGCCGGAGCTTGCCCAGCGCGGTCGCCGGGGCCGGGAAGTCGGCGGCCGACACCCGCCCGGACCAGGCGTCCGCGGTGACCACGAGCGGCCGGGGGTCGGTGACGTCGGTGTCGGTCTCGAGGACGACGGCCAGGCCGGTGCGCCGGCCGCCGGGGATGGCGACGATGTCGCCGCGGCGCAGCGCGAGCAGCGACGCGACCGCCGCCTGCCGGCGGTCCTGCCGCGCCTGGCGTTCGCGGGCACGTTCGAGCTGGGTCAGTTCCTCGCGCAGCTGCAGGTAGTCGAGGATCTCACCGTCCTCGCCGCCGAGCTGGTCGCGCAGCTTGGCGAGGGCCTTCTCGTTGCGTTCGATGCCACGGGTCAGGCCGACGACCGACTTGTCCGCCTGGAACTGCGCGAAGGACCGTTCCAGCAGTGCCCGGGAGTGTTCGGCGCCGACCGCGTCGATCAGGTTGACCGCCATGTTGTACGACGGGCGGAACGAGCTGCGCAGCGGGAACGTGCGGGTGGAGGCGAGCCCGGCGACGTCGGTGGGTTCGAGACCCGGCTGCCACAGCACCACCGCGTGGCCCTCGATGTCGATGCCGCGCCGCCCGGCCCGCCCGGTGAGCTGGGTGTACTCGCCCGGGGTGAGCTCGGCGTGGGTTTCGCCGTTGTATTTGACCAGCTTCTCGAGGACCACGGTGCGGGCCGGCATGTTGATGCCCAGGGCGAGGGTTTCGGTGGCGAACACCGCCCGCACCAGGCCGCGGACGAACAGGTCCTCGACGGTGTGCCGGAACGCCGGGAGCATGCCGGCATGGTGGGCGGCGATGCCGCGTTCGAGGGCGGCGCGCCACTCCCGGAAGCCGAGCACCTCGAGGTCGGCGCGCGGCAGGTCGCCGGTGTGCTCGTCGACGACCGCCCGGATCTGCGCGATCTCGTCCTCGGAGGTCAGGTGCAGTCCGGCGCGCAGGCACTGACCGACGGCGGCGTCGCAGCCGGCGCGGCTGAAGACGAACGTGATCGCCGGCAACAACCCCTCCCGGTCGAGGCGGGCGACGACCTCCGGGCGCGGCGGCGGCCGGAACCCGATGCGTCCGCGGGGCCCGCCCCACCGGCCGGCCGAGTCGAGGGCGGCGCGGCGGCGCACCTGCTCGACGAGTTCCCGGTTGACCACGACACCGCGGCGGCCGGTGCCGTCCGCCGCGTCCGGGTGTGCGGCGGATTCGAACAGGTCGAAGATGCGGGGGCCGACCATGACGTGCTGGTGCAGCGGAATGGGCCGCACCTCGTCGACGACGACGGTGGTGTCCCCGCGCACGGTCTCCATCCAGTCGCCGAACTCCTCGGCGTTGGAGACGGTCGCGGACAGGCTGACCAGGCGCACGTCCTCGGGCAGGTGCAGGATGACCTCCTCCCACACCGCGCCGCGGAACCGGTCGGCGAGGAAGTGCACCTCGTCCATCACCACGTGGGTCAGCCCGATCAGCGTGGTCGAGGACGCGTAGAGCATGTTGCGCAGCACCTCGGTGGTCATCACCACCACCGGGGCGTCCGGGTTGACGGACTGATCCCCGGTGAGCAGCCCGACCGCGGCCTTGCCGTAGCGGGCGACGAGATCGGCGTACTTCTGGTTGCTCAGCGCCTTGATGGGGGTGGTGTAGAAGCACTTGCTGCCGGCGCACAGCGCCAGATGCACGGCGAACTCCCCGACCACGGTCTTGCCGGCGCCGGTGGGCGCGCACACGAGCACACCGTGCCCGCCCTCGAGGGCGCGGCAGGCCTGCACCTGGAACGGGTCGAGCGGGAAGGGCAGCTCGGCGGCGAACTCGGCGAGCCGGGGCGGCAGCGTGGTCGCGGTGGATCCGGTGTCGGGTGAGTCGGTCACAGGCGGCGACTAGAGGGTGTCGGAGTAGTCGGCGGACGCGGGCCCGGGCGGCGGCGTGGAGGTGGGCGCGGGCACCGGAGCCGGCGGTGTGATCGGCGAGCTCTCGTCGTCGTCGAGGTCACCCCAGCCCTGTTCCCGGTCGCGGCGGGCACGGCGCTTGTCGTGGAGGCGGGCGATCTGGATGGCCAGTTCGAGCAGCAGGGTCAGGGCGGCGGCCAGCGCCAGCATCGAGAACGGATCCTGGCCGGGGGTGGCGACGGCCGCGAAGACGAACATCGCCATGATCAGCCCGCGCCGCCACGCCTTGAGCTTGGCGTAGCTGAGCACCCCGACGGCGTTGAGGGCGACGATGACGAGGGGGATCTCGAAGGACACCCCGAAGATCACGAGCAGGTTGATGATGAACCCGAAGTACTCCGAGCCCGACAGCGCGGTGACCTGCACGTCGTTGCCGACGGTGAGCAGGAACGACAATGCGTGCGAGACCACCAGGTACGCCAGGACGGCGCCCGCGACGAACAGCGCCGCGCCGGAGACGACGAACCCGATCGCGTAGCGGCGTTCCTTCGCATACAGACCGGGGGTGATGAACGCCCACAGCTCGTACAGCCAGATCGGGCAGGCGAGCACGATGCCCGCGGTCAGCGCCACCTTCAGCCGCAGCATGAACTGTTCGAACGGCCCCGTGGCGAGCAGACGGCAGCTGTCGTCGGGGCTGATGTCGGCGCGCGCGGACGCCGGCAGATCACAGTAGGGGCCGCGCAGGATCTCGCCGAGGCTCGGCAGCCCGAACAGGCTGGTGCTGTACCAGACGAACCCGACGATCGTGGTGAGGACCACCGCGGCGAGGGCGATGAGCAGGCGGGTGCGCAGTTCGTAGAGGTGCTCGACCAGCGACATGGTGCCGTCGGGATTGGTCTTGCGTCGGCTTCGACGCGGATCGAACGGGATGCGCACGGTGCGGTTCTCAGCTCCTGTCACGGCCGCCGGGATCAGCGGAGGACCGGGACATCCGCGTGGATGTCCCGGTCAGGGTAATGCGGTCAGGCCGAACGCGATTCGGGATGCGACGGCTGCGGCTGCGGCTCCACGGGGGCCTGGGGCGCCTGGGCCGGCGGCAACGGGCTCGGAGCCTGCTGCTGCGCGGGGCGCGCGTCGTCGTTCTGCATCTCCTTGACCTCGCTCTTGAAGATGCGCAGCGACCGGCCGAGACCGCGGGCCGCATCGGGCAGCTTCTTCGAACCGAACAGGATGATCACGACGATCGCGACGATGGCCCAGTGCCAGGGGCTCATTGCACCCATTATCAACCTCCACTGATCTGCTGGCGTCGATGCTACCGGACCATCCCGGCCGCGGCGCGCCGCACAGGGGCGTTCACAGGGAGTTCGCAGCGGCTTCACACCCCGTTCCCGGGCAGCGCGTCGTACGCCGTCAGCGCCGCCTGCGCCCGGTCCCGCACCGCCGCGACCAGCTCCGGCGGGCCCAGCACCCGCACCCCCGCGCCGAGGCCGACGGTCAGCCGCGCCATCCAGTCCAGCGACGCGTAGTGCATCACCGCGTCGACGACGCCGTCCTCGTGGGCCTGCACATCGGTGAGCGGATAGTAGTCGAGCAGCCACCCGTAGCCGGGGTCGATGCGCAACCGCGCCGCCGGCAACGCCGGGTCCCCCGCGAACAGGTCGAGGTGGTCGTCCCCGTCCAGCGCCCGCTCGGGCGGATTCGCCGGTTCGTCGAGTTCGGTGGCGGCGTCGATGCGGTCGAACCGGAACAGCCGCACCCCGTCGGCGGCCCGGCACCAGGCCTGCAGGTACGTCTGCTCCCCGACCAGCACGAGGCGGATCGGATCGACGTCACGTTCGGACACCGCGTCGCGGGAGGCCGAATAGTAGGTCAGGTGCAGCGCCCGGCCGTGCTGCACGGCCGAACGCACCGTCGCCGCCACCGGGTCCTCGGCGACCGGGGGTGTGGGAGCCGGTGGGCGGGCGGTGGCCGCGGCCGTGCCGGCCGCCGCCTCGATCTTGGCGATCGCCCCGAGCGCCGCGGTGGGGTCGACCACACCGGGCATCTCCACCAGCGACCGCAACGCCACCAGCAGCGCCGTGGCCTCGGTGGACGTCAGCCGCAGCGGCCGGTCGATCCCAGCGGTAAAGGTCACCACGATGCTGTCCTCGGAGAACGACAGATCGATCAGGTCGCCGGGACCGTAGCCGGGCAGCCCGCACACCCACAGCTGATTCAGGTCGTCCATGATCTGCTTCGGGGTGACCCCGAGATCCCGCGCGGCCTCGGCGGCGCTGATCCCGGGGTGGGCCAGGAAGTAGGGCACCAGGTTCAGCAGCCGGGTCAGCCGACCGGACAGACGTGTGCTCATCGGTTCTCCCCCCGCTCGGCGGCCACGCCGCCGCTCGCACCGGCACCGGCGCCGGCCGTCGTGGTGGCCAGCACCCGGGCCAGGATGCGGCGCACCTCCTCGCGCAACTCCGGCGGGTCGAGGACCAGCGCGTCGGCGCCCTGCCCGGCGATCACCCGCCCGATCCACTCCCACGACCGCACCGGCACGTCCAGGACGGTGCCGGGCCGCTCGCCCACCACGCGACGGTCGTGCGCGGTGCCGAGCCGGCGCAGTTCGAAGGCGCGCCCGTCCGCGACCCACACCCGGGCATGACCGGTCACGTCGCCGGCGGCGGTGGCGGCGCGGGCGTGCGCCCGCAGGTCCACCCCGTCGGGGATCCGCACGGCCCCGGCCGGACCGAACTCCGTGATGTCGTCGTCGATCCGGGAGAGCCGGAAGGTGCGCGGCGCCCCCCGGTCCCGGTCGAACCCCACCAGATACCAGCGACCGTGCACCGTGACCACCCCCCACGGCTCGACGGTGCGTTCGGTCCACGGGTCGGTCGGGGAACTGCGGTGCCGGAACCGCACCGCGCGGCGCGCGTCGACGGCGGCGAGCAACCGCCCCAGCACCGGCTCGGACCCGCGACTGCGGGTGGGCATCGCGGTGATCGCGCCCGCCGGATCGGCATCGACCTGCACCCCGGCGGCGCGCAGCTTGAGCAGAGCGCCCTGCGCCGCGGAGGTGAGCTCCGGCGACTCCCACAGCGCCGCCGCCACCGCGACCGCCGCCGCCTCGGCGCTGGTCAGTTCGATCTCGGGTAGCTCGTAGGCGTCGCGGTTGATGCGGTAGCCCTCGACGGTGGAGAACCGGGACGGCATGCCGGTCTCGAGGGGGATCCCCAGATCGCGCAGCTCGTTCTTGTCGCGTTCGAACATGCGGCTGAACGCCTCGTCGCTGCCCGAGTCGTCGTATCCGGCGACGGAGGCGCGGATCTTCTCGGCGGTGAGGAACTGGCGGGTGGACAACAGGCAGATGACCAGGTTCACCAGCCGCTCGACTTTGGAATTCGCCACGCGGTGCAGCCTAATCCCCCGCCCGCCGGCCGACCCGGTTACCGGACGCCGCCTGTACGGCCGGCGACCCCGGGACACTCCTACATCGAGGCGATGAGCCGTTCGACGCGTTCGTCGACCGAGCGGAACGGGTCCTTGCACAACACCGTGCGCTGCGCCTGATCGTTGAGCTTGAGGTGCACCCAGTCCACGGTGAAGTCGCGGCCGGCGTCCTGTGCGGCGGCGATGAAGTCGCCGCGCAGCTTCGCCCGGGTGGTCTGCGGCGGGGTGTGCACGGCCGCGTCGACGGACTCGTCGTCGGTCAGCCGCGTGGCCAGGCCCTTGCGCTGAAGCAGGTCGAACACCCCGCGCCCGCGCTTGATGTCGTGGTACGCCAGGTCCAGCTGGGCGATCTTCGGATCGGACAGCTCCAGGTCGTAGCGGTCCTGGTACCGCTGGAACAGCTTGCGCTTGATCACCCAGTCGACCTCGGTTTCGACCTTGGCGAAGTCCTGCGACTCGACCGCGTCGAGCACCCGGCCCCACAGATCCACCACCTGCTCGACGTGCGGATCGGGTTCACGGGTGCGCAGGTACTCCACCGCCCGGCCGTGGTACTCACGCTGGATGTCGAGGGCGCTGGCCTGCCGGCCACCGGCCAGACGCACCGGCCTGCGCCCGGTCAGATCGTGGCTGACCTCCCGGATGGCCCGGATCGGGTTGTCGAGCGCGAAATCGCGGAACGCCACCCCGGCCTCGATCATCTCGAGCACCAGCGACGCGGAGCCGACCTTGAGCATCGTGGTGGTCTCGGACATGTTCGAGTCACCGACGATCACGTGCAACCGCCGGTACTTCTCGGCGTCGGCGTGCGGCTCGTCGCGGGTGTTGATGATCGGCCGGGACCGGGTGGTCGCCGACGACACGCCCTCCCAGATGTGCTCGGCGCGCTGCGACAGGCAGAACGTGGCGGCCTTGGGGGTCTGCAGCACCTTCCCGGCACCGCAGATCAACTGCCGCGTCACCAGGAACGGCAGCAGCACGTCCGAGATGCGGGAGAACTCCCCGGCCCGCACCACGAGGTAGTTCTCGTGGCAGCCGTAGGAGTTGCCGGCCGAGTCGGTGTTGTTCTTGAACAGGTAGATGTCGCCGCCGATGCCCTCCTCGGCGAGGCGCTGCTCGGCGTCGATCAGCAGTTCCTCGAGCACCCGCTCGCCGGCGTGGTCGTGCTCGACGAGCTGGAGAAGGTCGTCGCACTCGGCCGTGGCGTACTCCGGATGCGACCCGACGTCCAGGTACAGGCGCGCCCCGTTGCGGAGGAACACGTTCGAGCTGCGCCCCCAGGACACCACCCGACGGAACAGATACCGGGCGACCTCGTCCGGGCTCAGCCGCCGGTGCCCGTGGAAGGTGCACGTGACCCCGAACTCCGTCTCGATGCCCATGATTCGTCGCTGCACACTTCGACAGTACCGCGCGGAATCACCGAGCATGAGCCGCAACGGGATTACCGTCGAACCCGTGATGTTCACCCACGCCCCGCTGACACGTCTGGACCGGTCCCTGTTCGCCGGCAGCGCCGCCCTGCGGCCCTCCCCCGCCGACCCCGTGCTGCGGGGCCTGAGCCGCGCCGCCGACCACGGTCGGCTGTGGCTGGGCTGCGCCGCGGCGTGCGCCGCGATCGGCGGACGGCCCCGGCGCGGCGCCGTCCGCGGCCTGCTGGCCCTGGGCGGGGCCAGCGCCCTGGCCAACGGCGTGCTCAAGCCGCTACTGCCGCGCCGCCGTCCCCCCGCCCGGCAGGACGGGCCGCTGCGCCGCTCGCTGCCGACGCCGCGCTCGTCGTCGTTCCCGTCCGGGCATTCGGCGTCGGCGGCGGCCTTCGCCACCGGGATGGCCCTCGAATCCCCCCTGACGGGGGCCGTGCTCGCGCCGGTGGCCGCGGCGGTCGCCTACTCCCGGGTGCACACCGGGGTGCACTGGCCGGCCGACGTGGTCACCGGCGTCGCCCTCGGCACGGCGGTGGCCCTGGCCACCCGCCGCTGGTGGGCGGTCCGCACCGAGGAGCCCGCCCGGCTGGGTCCATCCGCCCCGGCCCCCGCCCTCCCCGAGGGCCGGGACCTGCTGGTGCTGGTCAATCCCGGCGCGGGCCGGGACGACGACGCGGACGTGATCGCCGCGGCGCTGCCCCGGGCACGGGTGATCGTCTTCGACCCGGACCAGGAGTTCACCGTCCAACTCGACCGGCACGTCGCCGAGCACGCCCCCGCGGCGCTCGGCGTACACGGCGGGGACGGCACCGTGCGGGCCGCGGCCGGCGCGGCCGCGTCGCACGGCCTGCCGCTGGCGGTGTTCCCCGGCGGCACCTTGAACCACTTCGCGCGCGATGCCGGTCTGCTCGACCTCGAGCAGACCGTGCGCGCGATCGAGCACGGACAGGCCCAGCGGGTGGACCTCGGCCGGGTACAGGTCGACAGGTCCGGCCCGGACGGTGCCGACAGGTCCGGCCCGGACGGTGCCGACAGGTCCGGCCCGGACGGTGCCGACAGGTCCGGCCCGGACGGTGCCGACGGGTTCGGCCCGGACGGTGGCCCGGTGTTCGTCAACACCGCCAGCGTGGGCGGCTATCCGGACTCGGTGCGGCTGCGCGAACGCTGGGAACCACGGATCGGCAAATGGCCGGCCGCCGCGGCGGCGCTGGCCGCGGTCCTCGCGACCGCGAGCCCGCTGCGGGTGTCCCTGGACGGGGTGCCCACCGCGGTGTGGTTGCTGTTCGTCGGCAACGGACGGTACGCGCCGGACGATCGGGTGCCGATGTCACGGCCCCGCCTCGACACCGGGACCCTGGACGTGCGGTATCTGCGGGCCGACCTGCACTGGTCGCGGACGCGGCTGCTCGCGGCGGCGGTCACCGGCAGCCTCGCCGGGTCCCCGATCCACGTGCGGCGCGATGCACCGGCGCTGTCGGTGCGGGTGCGCGACGGGCGGGTCGCCCTGGCCACCGACGGTGAGGTCCTCGCCGAGGGCACGCGGTTCGAATTCCGCAGCGCCCCCGGCGCGCTGACCGTCTACCGGCCCGTCGATCAGGAACCCTGAGCGGGCTCCGCTCCGTCCGCTCCGGCGGTGTCGCTGCCCGGCCCGGTGTCGCTGCCCGGCCCGGTGTCGCTGCCCGGCCCGGTGTCGCTGCCCGGCCCGGTGTCGCTGCCCGGCCCGGTGTCGGCGCCGGGCAGCAACTGGTCGAGCGCGACGCCGGTGATGCGGCGGAACGCGCGGCGCGGACGGGCCTTCTCGAGCACCGCCACCTCGAGTTCGGCGCGGCCGAGCACCCGGGTGCCGTTCTCGGGCCCGGCGGCGGGCACCTGCTGCAACGCCTGCACCGCGACCTGCACCGCCTCGGCGAGTGACAGCCCCGGCCGGTACGACTCGCGCAACGCGGTGGCGATGGGTTCGGTGTGCCCGCCCATCACCACGAACTGCGGTTCGTCGACGATCGAGCCGTCGTAGGTGATGCGATACAGCTGCGCGATGTCGGCGGACTCGGCGCGGCCGACCTCGGCGACGCAGATCTCCACCTCGTACGGCTTGGGCTGCTCGGTGAAGATGGTGCCCAGGGTCTGGGCGTACGCGTTGGCCAGCGACCGCACGGTCACATCGCGCCGGTCGTAGGAGTAGCCGCGCATGTCGGCGTGCACGATCCCGGCGCGCCGCAGGTTCTCGAACTCGTTGTACTTGCCGACCGCGGCGAACCCGATGCGGTCGTACAGTTCGCTGACCTTGTGCAGGGCCTTCGACGGGTTCTCGGCGACGAACACCACCCCGTCGGCGTAGATCAGCACGACCACGCTGCGGCCCCGCGCGATGCCCTTGCGCGCCAGTTCCGAGCGATCGCGCATGATCTGCTCGGCGGACGCATAGTACGGCAGCGTCACAGCGCACCTCCCTGCCCGGACTCGGTGACGGTGCGGTCCGCGACGACGGTGCGGGCCAGCTCCGACAACGTCTGCTCCGGCACCTCGACGGCGCCGTCGGCGGTGATGACCACCGCCGTGGGATAGATGCCGCGGGCGGTGTCCGGGCCGCCGGTGGCGGTGTCGTCGTCGGCGGCGTCGTAGAGCGCCTCGACGACGGTGCGCAGCGCCGCCGCCTCGTCCGCGTCGGCGCGGTAGAGCTTCTTGAGCGACGACTTGGCGAACAACGAACCCGAGCCGACCGCGTGGTAGCCGGCCCGCTCCTCGTAGCGGCCCCCCACCACGTCGTAGGACACGATCCGACCGGCGTGCTGCGGGTCCGGCGCCTCGAGGTCGTAGCCGACCAGCAGCGGCACCACCGCCAGCCCCTGCATCGCGGCCCCGAGATTGCCGCGCACCATCGACGACAACCGGTTGGCCTTGCCGTCGAAGGTCAGCGGGACACCTTCGATCTTCTCGTAGTGCTCGAGTTCCACCGCGAACAGGCGCACGAGCTCGACCGCCAGGCCGGCGGTGCCGGCGATCCCGGCCGCGGAGTAGCTGTCGGTGACGAACACCTTCTGCACGTCCCGGCTGGCGACCATGTTGCCCATGGTGGCGCGCCGGTCACCGGCGATCAGCACCCCGCCGGCGAACGTCACCGCGACGATCGTGGTGCCGTGCGGGGCGATGTCCGCATCGGCGCCGCGCAGCCCGGGACGATTCTCCGGCAGCAGTTCCGGCGCGTGCAGGCGCAGGTGGTCGGAGAACGAGGACAGCGGCGAACCGAACGGCATGTGCGGCGCGTGGACGGGGAACGGGATCGGCGAACGCTCCGCTGTCACTGGCCGCCCTTCTGCACGTACGCACGCACGAAGTCCTCGGCGTTCTCCTCGAGCACGTCGTCGATCTCGTCGAGCAGGTCGTCGGTCTCGGCCGCGAGCTTCTCGCGTCGTTCCTGACCGGCACCGCCGTCGCCGACGACCTCGTCGTCGTCGCCTCCGCCACCGCGTGTGGTCCGCTCCTGAGCCATAGCGGTCGACCTCCTCGTTCGTTCGTGGTGCCCGCCCCGGCCGCGACCGGCGCGAGCACCGACTGCTCGGACCTCCACCCTACCGAGCAGATGCGACACTCCGCGCGACTACGCGCGTGTCGCGCCCGCCCGGGCGGGTCAGCTGGTCAGTTCGTCGACCAGTGCGGCCGCCGAATCCACCGAGTCGAGCAGTTTGCCGACGTGCGCGCGGCTGCCGCGCAGCGGCTCGAGGGTGGGGATGCGCACCAGGGATTCGCCGCCCAGGTCGAAGATCACCGAGTCCCAGCTGGCGGCGGCGATGTCGGCGCCGAACCGGCGCAGGCATTCGCCGCGGAAGAATGCGCGGGTGTCCGACGGCGGGGTGTGCACCGCGTCGAGCACATCCTGCTCGGCGACCAGGCGCTCCATCGAGCCGCGGGCGACGAGCCTGTTGTACAGGCCCTTGTCCAGGCGCACGTCGGAGTACTGCAGGTCCACCAGGTGCAACCGCGGCGCCGACCACGCCAGGCCCTCCCGGTTGCGGAACCCCTCGAGCAGGCGCAGTTTCGCCGGCCAGTCCAGCAGGTGCGCGCAGTCCATGGGGTCGCGTTCGAGCAGGTCGAGGACCATCGCCCACTTGTCGAGGATGTCACGGACCCGCTTGTCGTCGGTGCCGTCGTGGAACTTCGCGACCCGCTCGTGGTAGATCCGCTGCAGGGCCAGACCGGTCAGCTCCCGGCCGTCGGTCAGGGCCACGGTCTTGCGCAGCGTGGGGTCGTGGCTGATGTGGTGCACGGCGGTGACCGGCCGCGCCAGCTGCAGATCCGACAGGTCCACGCCGGCCTCGATCAGATCCAGCACCAGCGCGGTGGTGCCGACCTTGAGGTAGGTCGACATCTCGGCGAGGTTGGCGTCGCCGATGATCACGTGCAGGCGCCGGTACTTGTCGGCATCGGCGTGCGGCTCGTCGCGGGTGTTGATGATGCCCCGCTTGAGGGTGGTCTCGAGGCCGACCTCGACCTCGATGTAGTCGGCGCGCTGGGACAGCTGGAAGCCGGCCTCGTCGCCGGACTGGCCGATGCCGACCCGGCCGGAACCGGTGATCACCTGCCGGGAGACGAAGAACGGGGTCAACCCGGCGACCACCGCCGAGAACGGGGTGTCGCGGGCCATGAGGTAGTTCTCGTGGGTGCCGTACGAGGCGCCCTTGCCGTCGACGTTGTTCTTGTACAGCTGCAGGCGCGGCGCTCCGGGCACGCTCGAGGCGTGCCGGGCGGCGGCCTCCATCACTCGTTCGCCGGCCTTGTCCCAGATGACCGCGTCGAGGGGGTCGGTGACCTCCGGCGCGGAGTACTCCGGGTGGGCGTGGTCGACGTAGAGCCGGGCACCGTTGGTGAGGATCATGTTGGCGGCGCCGACCTCGTCGGCGTCGATGACCGGGGCCGGGCCGTTGAACCGGCCCAGGTCGAAGCCGCGGGCGTCGCGCAGGGGGGACTCGACCTCGTAGTCCCAGCGGGTGCGCTTGGCGCGGGGCACGCCCTCGGCGGCCGCGTACGCCAGCACCGCCTGGGTGGACGTGAGGATCGGGTTCGCTGTGGGCTCGTTGGGTGAGGAGATCCCGTACTCGACCTCGATGCCGATGATCCGCTGCATGACGTCGAGGTTAGGCGATCGGCGCCGGGCCGGGCGGGCTGGGACGGGACGGTGGGGCGACGGTGGTGTCGAGAAACTCCACCGAGCCGGTCGCGCGCAGGACCCGGCGGACCCCGGGCGGCGCCCAGCCCGCCGCCGGGTCGCGACCGACGACGGGGTCGACGAGGTCGATGCGGCGGCCGCGGTGGTGCAGGGTGCAGCCGCCCGCGGCACGCACGTTGCGCACCCAGTCGGTCCGGGGACCGTAGGTCAGCGCGATGCGGTAGCCGCCTGCGTGGCCGAACACCAGCACCGGGGTGCGATAGCGGCGTCCGCTGCGCCGGCCGCGGTGCTCGACGACCGCCGTGCCCGGCAGGTACCCGGCGACGGGCCGGGCAAGCCGGTTGGTGACCACCCGGTTGAACCGGGCGAGGGACCGGGGCAGCGGCACGCTCACCTCCTGCCGGTCGCGTCGGGTCCCGGTGGGGCCACCGCTCCACGCGGCGGCCCCACCGGGACGGCGTCACAGGTACTGGCCGGTGTTGGACTCGGTGTCGATCGCCCGGCTGGCGCTGGCGTTCTTACCGGTGACCAGGGTGCGGATGTAGACGATGCGTTCGCCCTTCTTGCCGGAGATCCGTGCCCAGTCGTCCGGGTTGGTGGTGTTGGGCAGGTCCTCGTTCTCGGCGAACTCGTCGACGATGGAGTCGAGCAGGTGCTGCACCCGCAGGCCCGGGGCCCCGGTCTCGAGCACCGACTTGATCGCGTACTTCTTGGCGCGGTCGACGATGTTCTGGATCATCGCCCCGGAGTTGAAGTCCTTGAAGTACAGGACCTCCTTGTCGCCGTTGGCGTACGTCACTTCGAGGAAGCGGTTCTCCTCGCTCTCGGCGTACATCCGGTCGACGACCCGTTCGATCATCGCGCGCACGCACGCACCGCGGTGCCCGCCGAACTCGGCGAGGTCGTCGGCGTGCACCGGCAGCCCCTCGGTGAGGTACTTGGAGAAGATGTCCAGTGCCGCCTCGGCGTCGGGCCGTTCGATCTTGATCTTCACGTCGAGCCGGCCGGGCCGCAGGATCGCCGGGTCGATCATGTCCTCCCGGTTGGACGCGCCGATCACGATGACGTTCTCGAGACCTTCGACACCGTCGATCTCCGACAGCAGCTGGGGCACCACGGTGGTCTCGACGTCGGAGGACACCCCGGAGCCGCGGGTGCGGAAGATCGAGTCCATCTCGTCGAAGAACACGATCACCGGGGTGCCTTCGGACGCCTTCTCCCGCGCCCGCTGGAAGATCAGCCGGATGTGGCGTTCGGTCTCGCCGACGAACTTGTTGAGCAGTTCGGGGCCCTTGATGTTGAGGAAGTAGGACTTGGCCTCCTTCGAATCCTCGCCGCGGGCCTCGGCGATCTTCTTGGCGAGCGAGTTGGCGACGGCCTTGGCGATGAGGGTCTTGCCGCAGCCGGGCGGGCCGTAGAGCAGCACCCCCTTGGGGGGGCGCAGCGCGTACTCACGGAACAGGTCCTTGTGCAGGAACGGCAGTTCCACCGCGTCGCGGATCTGTTCGATCTGCCGGCCGAGGCCACCGATGTCGTTGTAGTCGACGTCGGGAACCTCCTCGAGGACGAGGTCCTCGACCTCGGCCTTGGGGATACGCTCGAAGGCGTACCCGGCCTTGCTGTCGACCAGCAGCGAGTCGCCCGGCCGCAGCTTGAACGACGCTTCGGTGTCGTCGTCGCCCTTGCCGACCTCGACGATCCCGGCCGCGGCCGCCGCCGCGGCGGCCAGCGGCGCGGCCAGCCACACGATGCGTTCCTCGTCGGCGTGTCCGACCACGAGGGCGCGGGTGCCGTCGTCGAGGACCTCGCGCAAGGTGGTGATCTCCCCGACCCGCTCGAAGCCGCCGGCTTCGACGACGGTCAGCGCCTCGTTCAACCGGACCGTCTGCCCGGAGACGAAGGAATCGGGTTCGAGGTTCGGGGACACGGTGACCCGCATCTTGCGGCCGGAGGTGAACACGTCCACGGTCTGGTCGTCGTAGATGCCGAGCAGCACCCCGTAACCGCTGGGGGGCTGACCGAGCCGGTCGACTTCCTCGCGCAGGGTGATCAGCTGCTGGCGGGCCTCTTTGAGGGTGTCCATCAGCTTGCCGTTGCGCACGGTCAGGGAGTCGATCCGGGCCTCGAGGTCACGGACCTGTTCGGACGGTTCGACGAGCCGCCGCCGCAGGGCGGTCGCCTCGGCGCGCAGCGCTTCGAGTTCCTGTGCCGCCGCAACCGAATCCGGGTTCTCTGTCGAGCTCATGTGCGACTCCCTCCACTATCGGTCATTCCACGCTACCGGCAGACGGCCCACTGTGTGGTGCGACGCGAAATCGGCATGCTGCGAATGCGTGTCGGATTCCTCACGGCGGCGGCAACCCGCGACCCCGCGACCGATGTTAGCCTTGCCTTTCTCCCAGTCGGGTCGAAAGGACTTCCGTGACCACTCGCACCAGGTGGGCAGCTGCCGCCGTCGCCGCCACCGCCCTGACCGCGCTGCCGGCCTGCGGCACCGGCGACTCCACCGGTGCCGACAGGTCGTCCACCCCGGCCCCCTCCGCCACCCCGTCCACGCCCGCGGCGGCGTCCGCGGCCGAACTCGACGCCGTGCTGGCGACGTTCTTCGACCCGGCGGTGCCCGCGGCCGACAAGACCGCGATCGTCGAGAACGGCGCGGCACGGGCCGCGCTGCTCGAACAGTTCAACGGGATGCTCGCCGGCTACCCACTCACAGCCGACGTCGACACCGTCGCCGCTGTCGACGGCGACACGGTCACGGCGACCGCACAGGTCACCGGCCCGCACGGCGGCGCCCCGATACCGCTGACATTCGAGCGGGCGGACGGAACCTGGCACCTGGCGGACGAGAGCACCTGCCAGATCCTGGCGATGGGGTCCCTGACCTGCCCGTGACCGAGCCCTCGGCGCCCGGCCCGGATCAGCCCTTGCTCGGCCGGCGCTGCGGCTTCGGCGTGACGGTGCCCTCGGCGAGCCGGCGGGCGCTGACCAGGAACGCGGTATGCCCCTGCATCCGGTGTTCCGGCCGCACCGCCAGACCCACCACGTGCCAGCCGCGCACCATCGACTCCCACGACCGCGGTTCCGTCCAGCAGGTCTGCTCCCGCAGCGCCTCGACCACCTTCGACAGCTGAGTCACCGTCGCCACGTACACGATCAGCACCCCACCGGGCACCAGGGTCTTCGCCACCGTCGGCAGCGCATCCCACGGGGCCAGCATGTCCAGCACCACCCGGTCGACCGGACCGTGCCGGTCCAGGTCGTAGTCCGCGACGTCCCCCACCGTCAGATCCCAGTTCTCGGGACGCTGCCCGAAGAAGGTCTCGACGTTGCGCACCGCGTGCTCGGCGTGATCCTCGCGCACCTCGTAGGAGACCACCCGGCCGGTCGGTCCCACCGCCCGCAGCAGCGAACAGGTCAGCGCGCCCGAACCGGCACCGGCCTCGAGCACCCGGGCACCGGGGAACACATCACCCTCGTGCACGATCTGCGCGGCATCCTTCGGGTAGATCACCTGCGCTCCACGCGGCATGGACAGCACGTAGTCCGTCAGCAGCGGCCGCAACGCCAGATACGGGGTGCCGTTCGTGGAGGTGACGACGCTGCCCTCGTCCGCGCCGAGCAGCGCGTCGTGCAGGATCCCACCGCGGTGGGTGTGGAACTCCTTACCGGCCTCGAGCACCACCGTGTACTTGCGGCCCTTGGCGTCGGTGAGCTGCACCCGGTCACCGACCTCGAACGGTCCGCTGCGCCCGAGTCCACCTGCTGCCATCGCCGTATCCACCTTCGTCCGCTCCAGCGGCACCGACACCGTGTCGGTCCCGGGCCATACCCTGCCAGGTGTGAACCCGGCCGCGACCACGCCCCCCACCGACGACCGGCCCGCGGCGCCGCGGCCCCCGGCGCTGTCGCCGTCCCGTGCCGCCGACTTCAAACGCTGCCCCCTGCTCTACCGGTTCCGGGCCATCGACCGCATCCCGGAGATCCCGTCGCGAGCCCAGCTGCGCGGCAGCCTCGTCCACGCAGCCCTCGAAGCGTTGTTCACCCTGCCCGCCGCCGACCGGCTGCCCGCGCCGGCCGCCGAACTGGTGGCACCGGCCTGGCGGCGGCTCGTCGAGCACGAACCCGCCCTCGCCGAGGTGATCGGCGAGGACCAGCGCGACCGGTTCCTCGCCGAGGCCCGCACCCTGCTCGCCCGCTACTTCACCCTCGAAGACCCCACCGGATTCACCCCCGAGGCGTGCGAGCTGCGGGTGGAGACCGACCTGGACGACGGGCCGCGGCTGCGCGGCTTCGTCGACCGGCTCGACATCTCCCCGCAGGGCCTGCTGCGCGTGGTCGACTACAAGACCGGCCGATCCCCCCGGCCCGACGGCGAGGCGGCGGCGCTGTTCCAACTGAAGTTCTACGCCCTGGTGATGCTGCGCACCCGCGGGGTGGTGCCGGCGCGGCTGCGGCTGCTGTACCTCGCGGACGGACAGGTGCTCGACTACACCCCCGACGAGGACGAGCTGCGCCGCTTCGAAACCACCGTGCGCGCCCTCTGGGCGGCCGTGCGCACCGCGACCGACGCACGCGACTTCCGGCCCAACCCGGGACCGCTGTGCCGGTGGTGCGATCATCGGGTGCGGTGCCCGGCATTCGGCGGCACCGCCCCGCCCTATCCGGACCCCCCGGACGAACACGCCGGTGCGGGGCGCACCGAGGAGGAGACGAACGAGTGAGCGACGCGGCGTACTTCGTGCCGATCGACGGCAGCAACCCCGGCGCCGACATCGAACGCTTCCAACCCACCGCGCACACGGTCAGCACGTGGGCACCGACAATGCAGCACGGCGCCCCGCCGTCGGCGCTGCTGGCCCGCGCCCTCGACCGCCACGGCCGCCGCCCCGACGCCCGACTGACCCGCATCTGCGTCGAACTGCTCGGCCCGGTGCCGCTGACCGAGATCGAGGTCCGCACCCGCATCGACCGCCCCGGCCGCAAGGTCGAACTCGTCGTCGCCGAACTGTGGGCCGCCGGCCCCGACGGCACCGCCCGGGCCGTGGCCCGCGGCACCGCCTGGCGCATGCAGACCACCGAACTGCCCGCGGTCGCCCACGCCGCCGACGCGCCGCTGCCACCGCCCGCTCGCGGCACCGTCGAACACCCCGACGCCGACTTCTGGCAGACCGGGTTCGTGCGCACCCTGGACTGGCGCACGATCACCCCCATCGGGGCGCCCGGGCCGTCGGCCGCGTGGCTGCGCACCGACGTCGCCCTCGTCGAGGGCGAATCCCCCACCCCCGTCGAGCGGCTGTTCACCGTCGCCGACGTCGCCAACGGTGTCGGGTCCAAACTCGACCCCGCCGAGTGGACATTCCTCAACACCGACCTGACCGTGCACCTGTTCCGGGAACCGACCGGCGAATGGGTCGGCATCAGCGCCGAGACCTCCACCGGCCCGGACGGGGTAGGCATGACCGCCGGCGTGCTCTACGACGAGGACGGCGCCGTCGGACGGATCGCGCAGACCGTGCAGGTCCGCCCCCGCTGACCGCGCCCGGTCGTCGACCCCCGATCACCGGACGGGCGCCCGCCGATCGTGCCACACTCGACCGGACATTTCGGTCGGCGTCAGGGAGGACGACATGCCCACGACCGGTCCCCGCCGCAGAGCCCGCGCCGCCACCGCCGCGCTGCGCGCGGCACCGTGGTGGACGTCCGTGCTCCTCGGACTCGTCTGCCTGCTGCTCGGCCTGCTCCTCACGACGAGACCGCTGACCTCACTGTCCGCGCTGGGCCTGCTCATCGGGCTGGCCGCGATCACCGCCGGCGCCGCCGACCTCCTCGCCGCGTACCGCTCCCAGGCCGGGGCGGCGGCCACCGCCACCGCACTCGCCTGGATCGGGTTCGGCATCGTCGTCCTCGCCTGGCTCGGCCGGGCCCTGGATCTGCTCGCCCCCGCCGTCGCGCTCGCCCTCGTCGTCGGCGGCGCCCTACGTCTGGTGCGCGCCGTCCGTGGCGACCTCGACGAGCGACTCACCACCATCGTCCTCGGCCTCGCCGACATCGTCTTCGGGGTCCTCGCCTGGCGCTGGCCCGACGTCACGCTCCTCGTCGTCGCCTTCCTGTTCGGCATCCGTACCGTGTTCTTCGGCCTCGCCCGCATCGGCGACGGACTCGCCGCCCTCGGCGGCCGCACCCCCGACCCCACCGCGCCGGCGCCGCGCCGCACCCCGGCCCGGTACCGGCGACCGGCCGTGGCGGTGCTCGCGCTGCTCGTGGCCGTCGCCGCGGCCGGCGTGGCGGTCCGCCTGCGCGCCGGCTCCCCCGTCGTCGACGCGTTCTACACCGCGCCGGACCAGGTGCCCGATCATCCCGGCGCGCTGCTGCGCGCCGAACCGTTCACCCGCGCCGTCCCCGACGGCGCCGAGGCCTGGCGCATCCTCTACACCACCACCCGCGACGACGACCAGCCCGCCGTGGCCAGCGCCCTGGTCGTGGTCGCGAAGAACACCCCGCCCGGACCGCGACCGGTGATCGCCTGGGCCCACGGAACCACCGGTTTCGCCGAACCCTGCGCGCCCACCCTCCTCGACGACCCGCTCGGCGCCGGCGCCCTGCCCGCCGAGTCCGCGCTCCTCGACCGCGGCTGGGTCCTGGTGGCCACCGACTACGTCGGCCTGGGCACCGCAGGCCCGCACCCGTACCTGATCGGGCAGGGCGAAGGACGCTCGGTGCTCGACGCTGTACGCGCGGCCCACCAGCTCGACGACCTCGACCTCGCCGACGACACCGTCGTGTGGGGGCACTCGCAGGGCGGGCACGCCGCCCTGTGGGCCGGGCTGCTCGCCCCCACCTACGCCCCGGACACACCCGTCGCCGGGGTCGCCGCGATGGCCCCCGCCAGCGACACCGTCGCGCTGACCACCAGTCTCGACACCGTTCCCGGCGGCAGTGTGTTCGCCTCGTACGTCCTCGCCGCCTACACCGCGGTCTACGACGACGTCGACGGCGACACCTACATCCGGCCCGCCGCCCGCACCCTCGTGCGCGAGATGGCGACGAGGTGCCTGTCCGAACCCGCCGTCTACGTCTCGGTCCTGTCGGCACTCTCGCTCACCCGCGACCGGCCCGTGCTGCGCACCGACCCCACCACCGGCCCCCTCGGCCGTCGCCTCGCGGAGAACGTCCCCACCGGCCCGATGACCGTGCCCGTCCTGCTCGCGCAGGGCGCCACCGACCCCCTCGTCACCGCCGCCGTGCAGGACCGCTACGTCCGCGACCGCTGCGCCGAGAACTGGGCCCTGGACTACCGCAGCTATCCCGGGCGGGACCACCTCGGGCTCGTCGCCGAGGACTCCCCCCTCCTACCCGACCTGCTCACCTGGACCGAACAGCGTCTCGCCGGCACCGCCGCCCCCGGCACCTGCCCCGGGCGCTGACGCGCCGGGCGCCCGGCCGCGGCTACTCGACGCCGCGCATCGCGCGGCACGACCGGATGTCCGTCGCCAGGATCGCCCGCGCCCCGATCTCGGCGAGCCGATCCATCACCGCGTTGTGGCCCTTGCGCGGCACCATCGCCCGCACCGCCACCGACGAGTCGTCGGCCAGCGGGGAGATCGTCGGCGACTCGAGCCCCGGCGTGATCTGCACGGCCTCCGCGAGCACCGTCTTGGGGCAGTCGTAGTCGAGCATCACGTACTGCTGCGCGAACACCACACCCTCGATGCGCGCGACGAGCTGGTTGCGCGCCGAATCCCCGCGGCTCGCGCCCTCCTGCTCGATCAGCACACCCTCCGAGTCGCACAGCGACTCCCCGAACGCCACCAGATCGTGCTGGCGCAGCGTCCGCCCGGAGCCGACGACGTCGGCAATCGCGTCGGCGACCCCGAGCTGAATGGAGATCTCCACCGCACCGTCGAGCCGGATCACCGTCGCCTCGATCCCCCGCGCCGCCAGGTCCCGGCGCACCAGGTTCGGATACGACGTGGCGATCCGCAGACCGGCCAGATCCTCGACCTTCCAGTCCCGGCCCTTGGGCGCCGCGTACCGGAACGTGGAGTACCCGAATCCCAGCGCGAGACGCTCGGTGACCGGCGCCGCCGAATCCAGCGCCAGATCCCGGCCGGTGATCCCCAGGTCGAGCTCACCGGACCCGACGTAGATGGCGATGTCCTTCGGCCGCAGGAAGAAGAACTCGACGTCGTTGACCGGATCGATGACGGTCAGATCGCGCGAGTCGGTGCGGCGCCGGTATCCGGCCTCCCGCAGGATCTCGGCGGCGGACTCGGACAACGAGCCCTTGTTCGGAACTGCGACGCGCAGCATGGACGGTCCTTTCGGCGACGGTGCGAACACCAAGGGGCGGGGAAACGTGCAGGAGGTCTCGCGGGCACGACGGCCGGCCACGGGCCACGGCCCGGCGGCGCGCCGTCACAGATGCTTGTAGACGTCCTCGAGCTTCAGTCCCCGCCCGACCATCAGCACCTGCACCCAGTACAGCAACTGCGAAATCTCCTCCGCCAGCTGTTCGTCGCTCTGGTACTCGGCGGCGATCCACACCTCACCGGCCTCCTCGATCACCTTCTTGCCCTGGGCATGGACCCCGGCGTCGAGGGCGGCGACGGTGCCGGACCCCTCGGGACGGGTGACGGCACGCTCGGACAGCTCGGCGAACAAGGAATCGAAGGTCTTCACGGGGATTCATTGTTTCACGACCGCGGCACGCTCCCGCACCCAGTGCCCCGCCGACCCGGCCCGGCTCGTCAGAACCCGAGGGTGAGGCCGCTGTCGAACCGGCGCCGCCGCCCCGTGCGCGGATCGTCGAACTCGACGGTCCGCGCCAGCAGGCGCAACGGATCGGAGAAGTCGTCCGGCGCGCGGCGCCGCAGCCGCGGATAGAAGTTGTCCCCCACGATCGGTGCCCCCAGCGAGTTCAGGTGCAGCCGCAGCTGATGGGTGCGCCCGGTCCGCGGATGCAGCCGGTACCGGGCCAGCGCGCCGCGCCGCTCCACCAGCTCGATCCACGTCTCGGAGTTGGCCTCGCCCGGTTCCTCCACGGCCGTGAGCTCCCCGTGCCGCTTCTGGATCCGGCTGCGCACCGTGCGGGGGAACTCGAGCCCGGGCCGGTAGGGGGCGATCGCCTCGTACACCTTGCGCACCCGCTGCCGCTCGAACAGCTGCTGGTACGGCCCCCGCAACCCCGGGTCGACGGTGCACAGCAGCACGCCCGCCGTCATCCGGTCCAACCGGTGCACCGGCACCAGATCCGGCAGACCGAGGTCGCGGCGCAACCGCACCACCACCGTCTCCCGGATGTGCGCGCCCCGCGGGATCGTCGCCAGGAAATGCGGCTTGTCCACGACGACCAGTCCCTCGTCGCGGTGCAGGACCGTCACCGGGAACGGCACCGGCACCTCCGGCGGCGGCTCCCGGTAGAAGTACACGAACCGGCCCGGCTGATAACCGGTGTCCTCGGTCACCGGCCGGCCGTGCTCGTCGACGAGTTCCCCGGCCGCGGCGTGGCGCTGCCAGTCCTCACCGGGCTCGGCGCGGTGCAGGAACCCCAGGATCGTGCGGGCCGGATCGGTCACCGGCAGCCGCAGCCGGTCCGGGCCGAGACCGTCACGCACCGGCAGCGGCGGCGCGGCCACGGTCAGGGCCCGGCCGGGTCCGGCACGCACGCCTCGCACACCAGGCTCAGCTCCCGGCCGTTGATCTCCGGGTGGTTGCGGTAGCGCGACGTCGGGGTCCCGCACACCGTGCAGCGCCCCAGCACCGCCGCCGCGTCCGAGAAGTCGACGTTCATCCGGCCGTCGAAGACGTACAGCGAACCCTCCCACAGCCCGTCGTCGCCGAACGTCTCGCCGTAGCGGACGATGCCGCCGTCGAGCTGATACACCTGCTCGAACCCGCGGTTGCGCATCAGCGCGGACAGCACCTCGCAGCGCACCCCGCCCGTGCAGTAGGTCACCACCGGGCGCGACTTGAGATGGTCGTAGCGGCCACTGTCGAGCACCGACACGAACTCGCGGGTGGTCGCCACGTCCGGCACCACCGCCCCACGGAACCGGCCGATCTCCGCCTCGAACGCGTTGCGCCCGTCGAAGAACACCACCTCGTCACCGCGTTCGCCGAGCAACTCGTGCAGCCCGTGCGGCGACAGCCGCACCCCGCCGCCGACCACCCCGTGCTCGTCCACCTTCACCTCGTGCGGCGCCCCGAAGGTCACGATCTCCGGCCGCACCCGCACCGACAGGCGCGGAAAGTCCCGCCCGGTCCCGTCCGACCACTTGACGTCGGCCTCGGCGAACGGCCCGTACGCGCGGGTGCCGCGCACGTACCGCTTGACGTCGGCGATGTCGCCGCCGACGGTGGCGTTGATGCCGTGCTCGGAGATCAGGATGCGGCCGGTGAGCGCGTGCGACGCCGCCAGGGTGTGCTGCCACAACCGGATCGCCTCCGGATCGGCCAGCGGCGTGAACCGGTAGAACAGCACGATCTTCGGGATCGCCACCTCAGCCGGCCCCCGGCCGGTGCAGCGCGTGCAGGTCCGCGACGGTCACGCCCTCCAGGCTCGCCCGGAACACCCGCCGCGGCGAGTCGGGCACGTCCGTCAACGACGGCACCACCAGCACCGTGCAACCCGCGGCCTCCGCGGCCGCCGCCCCGGTGGGCGAGTCCTCCACCGCCAGGCACTGCGCCGGGTCGAGCCCGAGCAGCTGCGCCGCCCGCAGGTACGGCGCCGGATCCGGCTTGCCGGCCGGCACCTCGTCACCGCACACCGAATGGTCGAAGTGCTCGCGCCCCAACGTGTCCAGGGCGAACTCGCACAACGCCCGGTCGGTGTTGGTCACCAGCGCGGACCCGAGCCCGGCGGCGCGCACCGCCCCCAGCGTCCGACGGGCCCCGGGCCGCCACGGCAGCCCCTGCGCGAACAGCTCCCCCATGCGCCCGTACAGCCACGACTTCGCCGCGACCAGGGCGTCGGGGTCCGGGACGAGATCGAGCGAGGCGAACACCGTCTGCAACGCGAACGCGCTCGACGCGCCGATCGTCGCCCGCCGGGTCTCGTCCGTCATGGGCCCGCCCAGGTGCAGCGACAACTCCCGCATCCCGATGTCCCACAACGTTTCCGATTCGAGCAGCGTGCCGTCCATGTCCCACAGGACTGCCCGCAGCGTCGACGTGGCCACCGCGCTAGACATTGAAGTACTTCGCTTCGGGGTGATGCAGGACGAACGCGTCGGTGGACTGTTCCGGATGCAGCTGCAGCTCCTCCGACAGCTCCACCCCGATCCGGTCCGGTTCGAGCAACTCGACCAGCTTGATGCGGTCCTCGAGGTTCGGGCACGCCCCGTAGCCGAACGCGAACCGCGCCCCGCGGTAGCCCAGCTTGAAGAACTCGGCCACGTCCGCCGGATCCTCCTCGGCCAGGTTGTGACCGCCGGCGAGCACCAGCTCCTCTCGGACCCGCCGGTGCCAGTACTCGGCCAGCGCCTCGGTCAGCTGCACGCCGATGCCGTGCACCTCCAGGTAGTCCCGGTAGGAGTTCGCCGCGAACAACTCGTTCGCGAAGTCCGCGATCGGCTGCCCCATCGTCACGAGCTGGAACGGCAGCACATCCACCTGCCCCTTCGCGCGCGCATCCGCCCGCGACCGCACGAAGTCGGCGATGCACAGGAACCGGCCGCGCTGCTGGCGCGGATAGGTGAACCGGTACCGCTCGGCGGCATCCGGGTGCGGCTCGGCCAGCACCACCACGTCGTCGCCCTCCGACACCGCCGGGAAGTACCCGTACACCACCGCGGCGTGCGCCAGGATGCCCTCGGTGGACAGCCGGTCGAGCCAGTACCGCAGCCGCGGCCGGCCCTCGCTCTCCACCAGCTCCTCGTACGTGGGCCCGTCCCCGGTGCGCTGCCCGCGCAGCCCCCACTGCCCCAGGAACAACGCCCGCTCGTCGATCAGGCCCGCGTAGTCGGCCAGCGCCACACCCTTGACCACCCGGGTGCCCCAGAACGGCGGGGTGGGCACCTCGAGGTCGGCGACCACATCGGAACGCTCCGGCACCTCCACCGGCGTCTCGGCGGCCCTGCGTTTCTCCGCGATCCGCTTGGACCGTTCGTGCCGCGCCTTGCGCTCGGCGGCCTTCTCCTTCGCCGCGACCGCCTCCGGGCTGTCCGGGGCCGGGCCCTCGCCGCGCTTGACGGCCATGACCCGGTCCATCAGATGCAGCCCCTCGAACGCATCGCGCGCGTAGGACACCTCCCCCTCGTAGATCTCGGCCAGGTCGTTCTCGACGTACGAGCGGGTCAGCGCGGCACCGCCGAGCAGCACCGGGAACCGCTCCGCCACCCCGCGGTGATTGAGCTCCTCGAGGTTCTCCTTCATCACCACGGTCGACTTCACCAGCAGCCCGGACATGCCGATCACGTCGGCGTTCTTGTCCACGGCCGCGTCCAGGATCGTCGCGATCGGCTGCTTGATGCCGAGGTTGACCACCTCGTAGCCGTTGTTGCTCAAGATGATGTCGACGAGGTTCTTGCCGATGTCGTGCACGTCGCCCTTGACGGTGGCCAGCACGATCCGGCCCTTGCCCTCGTCGCCGGTGGACTCCATGTGCGGCTCGAGGTATGCCACCGCCGCCTTCATCACCTCGGCGGACTGCAGCACGAACGGCAGCTGCATCTGCCCCGAGCCGAACAGCTCCCCGACCGTCTTCATCCCCGACAGCAGCGTGTCGTTGATGATCGCCAGCGGCGGCGTCGTCTGCATCGCCTCGTCCAGGTCCGCCTCGAGCCCGTTGCGCTCGCCGTCGACGATCCGCCGCTCGAGCCGCTCGAACAGCGGCAGCGCGGCGAGCTCCTGCGCGCGGGACTCGCGCGACGACGCCGCCGACACCCCCTCGAACAGCGTCATCAGCTTCTGCAGCGGGTCGTATCCCTCGCGCCGCCGGTCGTACACCAGATCCAGCGCCGTCTCGCGTTGCTCGTCCGGGATCCGCGCCATCGGCAGGATCTTCGACGCGTGCACGATCGCCGTGTCCAGCCCCGCCTGCACACACTCGTGCAGGAACACCGAGTTCAGCACCTGCCGTGCCGCCGGGTTCAGTCCGAACGACACGTTCGAGATGCCGAGGGTGAAGTGCACCCGCGGATGCCGGCGCTTGATCTCGCGGATCGCCTCGATCGTCTCGATGGCGTCCCGGCGGACCTCCTCCTGCCCGGTGGAGATCGGGAACGTCAGGGCGTCGACGATGATGTCGTCCTCGCCGAGGCCCCAGTTGCCGGTCAGATCCGCGATCAACCGCTCGGCGATGCGCACCTTGTGCTCGGCGGTACGCGCCTGGCCCTCCTCGTCGATCGTCAACGCGACCACCGCGGCACCGTGCTCGACCACGTGCTCCATGATCCGTTCGAATCGTGAACCCGGGCCGTCGCCGTCCTCGTAGTTCACCGAGTTCACCGCGCACCGGCCCCCGAGATGCTCGAGACCGGCCCGGATCACGTCCGGCTCCGTCGAATCGATCATGATCGGCAACGTCGACGCCGTCGCCAGCCGGCTCGCCAGATCCGCCATGTCGGCGGCGCCGTCGCGGCCCACGTAGTCCACGTTCAGATCCAGCAGGTGCGCGCCGTCGCGGATCTGATCCTTCGCGATGTCCAGGCACTTCTGATGATCCCCGGCGAGCATCGCCTCCCGGAACGCCTTCGACCCGTTCGAGTTGGTGCGCTCACCGATCATCAGGATCGAGGAGTCCTGCTCGAACGGCACCGCCGAGTACAGCGACGACACGCCCGGCTCCGGCCGGGGATCGCGTTCGGCGCGCTCGGTCTCGCGCACCGCCTCGGCAACCTGCCGGATGTGCTCGGGGGTGGTGCCGCAGCAGCCGCCGACCAGCGCCAGCCCGAACTCGGCGACGAACCCGCTCAGTGCCTGCGCCAGTTCCTCCGGGGTCAACGGGTACTCGGCGCCGTTCGCCCCGAGCACCGGCAGGCCCGCGTTCGGCATCACCGACACCGGGAGCCGGGCATGCCTGGACAGATGCCGCAGGTGCTCGCTCATCTCCTCCGGGCCGGTGGCACAGTTCAGCCCGATCAGGTCGATGCCCAGCGGCTCGAGCGCCGCCAGGGCCGCCCCGATCTCGCTGCCGAGCAGCATCGTGCCGGTCGTCTCCACCGTCACGTGCGTGACGATCGGGATGCGCCGGCCGGACCGCTCCATCGCGCGGCGGCTGCCGACGATCGCGGCCTTCGCCTGCAGCAGGTCCTGGCAGGTCTCGACGAGGATGGCGTCGGCGCCGCCGTCGAGCATCCCCAGCGCGGACTCGGTGTAGGCGTCCCGCAACACGGCGAACGGGGCATGACCGAGGGTGGGCAGCTTCGTGCCCGGACCCATCGAGCCCAGCACGAACCGTCCCGTACCGTCCGGGCCGGGACCCATCTCGTCGGCCACCTCCCGGGCCAGGCGGGCGCCGCGTTCGGACAGGTCCCGGATGCGATCGGCGATGTCGTAGTCGGCGAGGTTGGGCAGGTTGCAACCGAAGGTGTTGGTGGAAACGGCATCCGCTCCGGCCTCGAAGTACGCCCGGTGGATCCCCCGGATGACGTCGGGCCGGGAGTCGTTGAGAATCTCGTTGCACCCCTCGAGGCCGCGGAAGTCGTCCAGACTCAGATCCGCGGCCTGCAACATCGTGCCCATCGCCCCGTCTCCCACGACAACGCGCTGCGAGAGCGCATCGAGCAAGGCAGAGTGCAATGGGGTGGACATGCGCTCCAGACTAGTGGGCGGCCCGTCCGGCTCTCGCCGTAGGCTGGACAGGTGAGTGCAAGCGAGTTCGCCGAGACCCCGGAACCGGACGTGCCGACCCTGCGTGACCCGGTGCTGGTCGCCGCCTTCGAAGGGTGGAACGACGCCGGTGACGCGGCCAGCGGCGCCGTCGAACACCTCGAGCTCATCTGGGACGCCGAACCGTTCGCCGAACTGGACTCCGAGGACTACTACGACTACCAGGTCAACCGTCCCATGGTGCGGCTCGTCGACGGCGTCACCCGCGAGATCGAATGGCCCGCCACCCGCCTGTCGGTGTGCTCACCCCCCGGCAGCGAGCGCGACGTCGTGCTGCTGCGCGGCATCGAACCCAACATGCGCTGGCGCAGCTTCTGCGACGCCATCATCGAACTCGCCGACGAGATCGGCGTGCACACCGTCGTCATCCTCGGCGCCCTGCTCGCCGACACCCCCCACACCCGGCCCGTCCCCGTCACCGGCACCGCCTACAGCACCGACGCCGCCAAACGATTCAACCTGGAAGGCTCGCGGTACGAAGGGCCCACCGGCATCGCCGGGGTCCTGCAGGACGCGTGTGTCCGCGCCGGCGTGCCCGCCGTGTCGTTCTGGGCCGCCGTCCCCCACTACGTCTCGCAACCCCCCAACCCCAAGGCCACCGTCGCGCTGCTGCGCCGCGTCGAAGACGTCCTCGACCTCGAGGTCCCGCTCGGCGAACTGCCGGTCCTCGCCGAGGAATGGGAACAGACCGTCACCGCGATGACCGAGGACGACGAGGAGATCGCCGAATACGTTCGCGCCCTCGAGGAACGCGGCGACGCCGAATCGGACATCTCCGAGGTCATCGCCAAGATCGACGGCGACGCCCTCGCCGCCGAGTTCGAACGCTACCTGCGGCGGCGAGGCCCGGGCGGCTTCACCCAGTGAGGGCGGCACGCGCCTCGCTGCCGCGTGCCGCCCTCTACGCCGGAGGATTCCTCGGACCCTTCGGCGGCGGTGTCGTGGCGTCGATGCTGCCGGAGATCGGCGCCTCCACCGGCGTGAGCGCCGGCGCGGCCGCGAGCACCCTCACCGCCTATCTCGGGCCGTTCGCGTTGACCATGCTCGTCTCCGGCACCCTCGGGGCCCGGTGGGGACGGGTCCGCACCGTCCGCACCGCGTACATCGTCTACGCCGTCGCGTCGCTGGCGTCCGCGCTCGCCCCCACCCTCGGCCTGCTGCTCGCATCCCGGGCCCTGCAGGGCGTCGCCAACGCCTTCACCACCCCGCTGCTGCTCGCCGCGCTCGCCGCGCTCGTCCCGCGGGCACGACTGGGCCGCGCCCTGGGCCTGTTCGGGGCGATGCAGGCCGCCGGACAGACCTCGGCCCCGCTCGTCGGGGGGCTGGCCGCCGAGGTCGACTGGCGGTGGGCGTTCGTCGTGATCGCCGCGGCCGCCGCCGTCCTCGCCGTGATCGGCCTGCCCGGGCAGCTGACCGCGCCCACCGGGGAGGCACCGCCACGGCTGCGCGACGCGCTGCGCCCCGACGTGGTGCGCATCGGGGTCGTCGCCCTGCTCGGTTGGGGAGCCCTCGGCGGATTGAACTTCCTGCTCGCCTTCCGCGCCGAGGACGTCTTCGGCCTGACCCCCACGCAACGAGGACTGCTCCTGACCGGCTTCGGCGTCGCCGGCATCCTCACCGCCCGCCGCGTCGGCACCCTCATCGACCGCATCGGCGCCGCCCGCACCGTGCTGCTCGGCGCCCTCGCCGGCGCCGGTCTCGTCGTCGTCGTCGGCACCGCCGGACTGCTGTGGCTGGTCGCGGCCGCCTGGTTCGTCGCCGGGATCGCCTCCCAGTGCGTGCTCGTCGGGGTCAACGCCGCCGTCCTCGGCTCCTCGGGCCGCAACCGCGGCGGCGCCGTCTCGGTGGTGCAGGCGTTCCGGTTCTCCGGCGGCGCCGTCGCCCCGCTGGCACTGACCCCCCTCTACGCTGCAGCCCCGGTCGCGAGCTTCGTCGTGCCCGCCCTCGTGCTCGCCGTCGTCGCCCCGCTGGCGATGCCGCGCCGCGACTCCCCCTCCCGCTGACATCCTCACCCCAGCGGCAGTGAGCACTTCCTGACCGCTGCGTAACCCCGGTGCCGCCGAGCCGTCACCGCCCCCGGCAACCCTGGACGCATGACCCCAACCGCGTCGCACCACCACGGCCCGCGCCGGCGCCTGCTCGTCGTCGGCAACGGCATGGCCGGCGCCCGTACCGTCGAGGAGATCCTCGCGCGCGGCGGCCGGGACCAGTTCGACATCACCATGATCGGTGACGAGCCGTACGGCAACTACAACCGGATCATGCTCTCCCACGTGCTGGCCGGCCAGGCCGACGTCGACGACGACCTCGTCCTCAATCCCATGAGCTGGTACCGCGCGAACGGCGTGACCCTGTACGCCGGCGACCGCGCCACCCGTCTCGACCGCTTCGGCAAGACCGTCACGTGCGAGTCCGGCCGGCAGGTCCCCTACGACCTGCTCGTCGTCGCGACCGGATCGAACACCTTCTTCCCCAACATGGACGGGCTGCGCGAACCGGACGGACGGCTCGGCCGCGGCGTCTTCGGCTTCCGCACCCTCTCCGACACCAACGGCATGCTGCAGATGGCCGACGCCCACGACGACGTCCGGGCCGTGGTCGTCGGTGGCGGCCTGCTCGGCCTCGAAGCCGCCTACGGGCTGCGCACCCAGGGCTTGACCGTCACCGTGGTGCACTCGCCCACCCACCTGATGAACCAGCAACTCGACGAGCGCGGCGGACGGGTACTGCGCACCGAAATCGAACGGCTCGGCATCGCCGTGCACACCGGCACCCGCACCACCGCCGTCCTGCGCGACGACCGCGGCGCCGTGACCGCCGTGCACTTCGCCGACGGCACCGTCCTCGACACCGACATGGTCGTGGTCACCGCCGGCATCCGCCCCAACACCGAATTCGCCCGCGCCGGCGGCCTCGTCGTCGAACGCGGCATCGTCGTCGACGACCAGCTGCGCTGCGAAGAAGAATCGAGCATCTACGCCGTCGGCGAATGTGCCCAGCACCGCGGCGAGGTGTACGGTCTCGTCGCACCCGTCTGGGAACAGGCCGTCGTCCTCGCCGAACACCTCACCGGCACGAATCCCCGCGCCGCGTACGAGGGCTCGCGCACCGGCACCGCCCTCAAGGTCGCCGGTATCGACGTCGTCGCGATGGGCATCAAGGGACCCGAACACGAAGACGACGAGTTCGTCCAGTTCTACGATCCGCGCAGCGGCGTCTACAAGAGCATCGTCGTGCGCGACGACCGGCTCGTCGGCGCCATGCTGCTCGGCGACGTGAGCAGAGCCACCACCCTCACCCAGGCTTTCGACGGCAGGATCGAGATCCCCGCCGACCGCGCGGCGCTGCTGTTCGACCTCGGCGACCCGCAGGGCGCCGACGTCGCCGCCGACCTGCCGGACGAAACCCCGGTGTGCAACTGCAACGGCGTCAGCAAGGGCGACCTCGTCGCCTGCGTCCGCGCCGGCGCCGGCACCCTCGCGCAGGTGTGCGCCCGTACCCGCGCCGGGAAGGGCTGCGGCTCGTGCAAGAGCCTGGTCGCCGACATCGTCGCCTGCGCCGCCGGCGGCGCCCTCGCCGAGGACCCCGCCGCGAACTGGTACGTGCCGTGCATCCCGCTCACCAAACCGGACCTGATCGCCGAGATCCGTCGCCGCGAGCTGCGTGCGGTCTCCCAGGTCTTCGCCGAACTCGCCCCCGGCGGCCGCGAGGAGGCCACCGCCAAGATGCCGCTCGCGTCTCTGCTGCGCACCGTGTGGGGTCCGGACTGGGTCGACGAACGGGGTGCGCTGTTCATCAACGACCGCGTCCACGCCAACATCCAGCGCGACGGCACCTTCTCCGTGGTGCCGCAGATGAAGGGCGGGGTTACCACACCCGCCCAGCTGCGGCGCATCGCCGACGTCGCCGACAAGTACGACGTGCCGATGGTCAAGGTCACCGGCGGCCAGCGCATCGACCTGCTCGGCATCCGCAAGGAGGACCTGCCCAAGGTGTGGGCCGACCTGGACATGCCCTCCGGATACGCCTACGGAAAGAGCTTCCGCACCGTCAAGACCTGTGTCGGCAGCGACTTCTGCCGCTTCGGCCTCGGCGACTCGACCGCACTCGGCATCGCCCTCGAGGAACGCTTCCAGGGACTCGAGACTCCCGCCAAACTGAAACTCGCCGTGGCCGGATGCCCCCGCAACTGCTCGGAAGCACTCTGCAAGGACTTCGGTGTCGTCGCGGTCGGCGATGGCCGCTGGGAGATCTACGTCGGCGGCGCCGCCGGCGCCCACATCCGCAAGGGTGACCTGCTCGCCGGCCCCGTGTCCGGTGACGACGTCCTCGCCCTGGCCGGCCGGTTCATCCAGTACTACCGCGAGAACGCCGGATGGCTCGAGCGAACCTACGACTTCGTGCCCCGCATCGGCATCGACCGGCTCCAGGCGCTGCTGGTCCGCGACGAGGAGGACATCGTGACCGGACTCGACGAACGCATCGGCGCCGCCGTCGCGGCATACCGGGACCCCTGGCTCGAACGGACGGCCCCGAAGTCGCCGGCGCAGTTCCGTCCCGCGCTGCCGCTGCTCCCGCTGCCGCAGGTGCCGGTCCGATGACCACCACCGAAAGCCGGACCACCGCGCGGGAGTACGAGGTGGGCACGCTGACCGATCTGACACCGGGCGAAGGCCGTACCTACACCGTGGGAGGACGGCAGATCGCTGTGTTCCTGCTCGGCGACGGCACCGTCCGGGCACTGGACGCGGTGTGCCCACACCGGCGCGGACCACTCGCCGACGGCCAGATCGACCACGACCTCGTCGTATGCCCCCTGCACCAGTACGCGTTCAGGTTCGACACCGGCCGATGCACCACGCCCGGCATCGACCCCGTCCACACCTACGCGGCGCACGTGCGCGACGGCCGGATCGTCGTCACCGTCGGGTGAGCGACGGGTGACTGTCACGCCACCAGCAGTACACGTACAGCGTCAGCGCGGCGACGAGGGTGGTGACCACCCAGATGGTCACCGTCACGTCGACCCACGACCCGATCGGCGGCGAACCCGGCAGGATGCCCCGCAGCGGAACCACGGCGAACAACATGGCCGCCATCCAGGCGAGCATGTCGGTTTCGACGGCGCGGCGCCGCCGGAACGTCTGCACCGCGACGAACGCGGCGAGTACCGCGAGGACGACCATCATCAGCAGCAGGATCGCCGCGTACACCAGAGTGCCCCCGGTACGCACGAACACCACCTCGGTGCCGTCCACCCCATCGGGGAAACCGAGCTCCGGTGCTGCCACGACAGCTCTACGGTCGATCGACCACCCGTCGATGCGGCCGTCGATCAGCACATCCGACGGCACCGGCTCCCGCTGGGCTCCCTCCCCCACGTCGACCTCCACGACGACCGGCGTGACGTCGAAGACGTCGAACGGCCAGCGGATCGCCTGCCCCCGCGCCAGCAGTTCCACCGGGTAGCCGACAGGCACGGTATGAGCCGGGAAGAACAACTCCGACTGCGAGACGGCCGGCACGAGCAGCACACTCAACGGTGCGGCGAGCGTGGCCCCGTTCGCGTCGAGGAACGACTCACCCGGATAGATGGTGACCTCGGCGTGGACCCGGTCGACCGTCGGCTGCAGCGACTTCATCGTCACCACCACGAGCACCGAGTCCGCAGCCACCTCCACGGGCCGCCACTCGCGCCGTTCGTGCGTGCTCACCCCGAACAGGACGAGTACACCGGCGTACACAGCGATTGCTGCCGCCACCAGCGACATCAGCAGAGCACGGCGAGACGGACGCTTCGGACGTGGCGCAGGCACCTCCGGACTGTAGCCCCCGGGTCCGGCGGACGGCCCGGTGGTCGTTGTGTTTTGTTTTGGTGTCGGTTTTGGTCCGCATGTGTTTCGGCTTTTTATGAAGTTCCGTATTGTGCGGAATTAATTGTGGGCTTCTAGGTGCGCGCTCCGCTCCCCTGATGTTGCGGGTCGGCAGAGGAAGTATTCGTAAATTGTCCAGCTTCCGTGTCGTACCGATTATCTATCGTGGGGATATGACAGCGTCCGCACCGCTCGCAGAACCGGCCGACAGCGCGACGGGCCCCCGCCCGGAGCGGCCCATCGACATCTACCGACGCGCCATCGCCGTGCTCGAGGCATGCCTGCCCCTGGGCTGGACGGTCACCTCCGACCGCCCCCGCTCCCCCGCGGCCCCCGATCGCATCCTCGTGACCGCGCCCGACGGCGAGTCGGTGTCGTACGCGGTCATTGCGTCCCGCGGCGTGCTCAGCGGAGACGTCGCGCGCATCGCCGCGGAACTGTCCGAGTCCGACCGCGGATTCGTGTGCGCCCACTACCTCTCCGATCCGGTGCGCCGCCAGCTCGATCAGCACGGCATCTCGTACTCCGACGCGACCGGGAATCTCACGCTCGTCGCGTCCCGGCCGGCGATGTGGGTGCGCAACCGCGGCGCCGACGCCGACCCGTGGCGCGGGCCCGGCCGGCCGTCGGGCGTGCTCACCGGTGAACCGTCCGAACGCGTGGTCCGGGCGCTCGCGGACTTCACCGGGGAGATGTCCGTACCGGAGCTGATCCGGCTCTCCGGTGCCTCCACCGGCGCCACCTACCGCGTCGTCGAGGTCCTCGGGGAGCGGGAACTGATCCGCCGCATTCCGCGCGGTCCGATCACGATGGTGCACTGGGAGAAGATGCTGCGCGCGTGGGCTGCGGACCGTAAACCCTGCGTCACAAGGGGATTCGCCGCACCTGACGGCATCGGCACGGTGCGGGCCGACCTTTCCGAACCGCTCGACCTGAGCTATGCGATCACCGGCCTCGGGGCCACCGACTACGCGGGCGCCGAGGTCCTCGAGGTGTACGCCGACGACCCGGACACGTTCGCCCAGGCCCTGGGTCTGCGCCCGATCGACCGCGGCGCCGACGTCGTGGTGGCCACGCCGTGGTCGTCGGTGGTGTTCGAGCGGATGCAGCGGCGCGACGGACTGCGCTTCGCGGCACCGTCCCAGGTGTATGCGGACCTGCTGGCCGGCCCGTTCCGCAATCCGAACGCCGCCGAACACCTGCTCGCGGCGCTCACCGCCGACCCGAGCGCGTGGCGCCGGCCCGTCGGGCGCACCTGAACGGGGTCAGAGGCCGAGCACGGTGACGGCGTTGCCGACGAGCCCGGCGTGCTGACGGCTGTAGAGCGCCACCATCCGCTCGTCGGCATGCCCCGTCTGCGTCATGATCGTCTGGGTCGTGGCCCCGTTGCGGACGGCCTGAGTGACGAACCCGGCGCGCAGGCTGTGTCCGCCCAGGGTGGCGACCACCTCGGCCGCGAACCCCGCCTGCCGCGCCCGACGCTGGATCATCGAGTGCACCGACTGCCCGCTCAGGGCGCCGCTGCCGACGGTGCCGGTGCGGTGGATCGTGCGGAACAGAGGCCGTTCCCCACTCCCCGTCCCCGGCGCCACACCGCGGCAGCAGTGCTCGTCGCCGACGGCACACTCGTCGCTCACCAACTGGCGCACCGCCACCCCACCGTCCGCGTCCCACACGTCGAGTACCTCGCGCCAGCGCCGGTAGGCGCACACCGGGCAGGTCTGCGGATCCCGCCCGTACGGGAGCGTGACGGTCCGTCCGCGCGCGTCCCGATCCGCCTTCGAACGACGAATCGTCACGTACAACCCGTCGGTCCGATGGGCGACGACATCGGACGTGGTGAGTGCGGACAGCTCCGACCGACGCATCGCACCGGCGAGCCCCAGCAGCAGCAGGGCGGAGTCGCGGCGCTCGGCTACCCGATCCGGCCACTCGGTGGCGGCGGAGCGCATCGCTCCGACGATCGCCCGGATGTCGTCGGTGAGCAGGGGTGTGCGGCGGGCCGGCGGCGCCGCACGGGTCCGCCGGATGCCCCGCACCACGTCCCGCACCGCCTCGTGATGTCCCGGCCTCGGCAGTCCCGCCAAGGCGTGCATCTTGTTGATCGTCGCGACCCATCGCGCGAGGGTCGACGGGGCGTACGCCCAGCGTCCGTCGGGTCGCAGTTCGCTCGACTTCTCGGTCAGGTACCAGCCCACGAGGTCGGGCGCCGCCGGGAGCGGTACGTGACCGACGGAGTCGCACCATCGGGCGAACTTGCTCCAGTCGCTGGTCACGGCGGCGCGGGTGTTCTCCGAGGCGGCCTTGGCGCGGAGGCGGCGCATCGCCTCCTCCACACCGGGGGGAAGCACCGGCGCAGGCAGTGGTGCCTCGGGGGAATCGTTGCCCGGCAACTGATTCGTCACGGTGACACCACTCCTCATGCCCGACCCTTCGCGAACGGAGGATACGCGTCGACCGCGCACCTCGCGTCGGTGCCACCGGCCGGCGCGTCCTGTCCGGCGCGGCGTGCGTCGCTCGGACCGGGGCATCGGCTGTGCCCGCCGGTCAGCGCACGGGCGTGTGCGACGGGCCCGGAACTCGGGCACGCCAGGCGTCGACTGCCTGCCGTGTCTCCTCGGCGACCAGGTCCGCGTTGATGCGGGCGGCGACGGCCGCGCCTGCCGCCGCGGCCGCACCCACCTGGGCGGCGGGATCGGTGACGTTGCCGGCAACCCAGACGCCGGGGACGTCGGTGCGGCCGGTCGCGTCCGCCGGAAGGTGCTGTCCCACCCCGGCGGGATGCTCCGTCGGCCGCACTCCGAGCGGCGCGAGGAAATCGGCGCGCACCACCATCCGCGGCGCCACCACCAGTGCCTCCCGGGCGATCGTCCGATCCCCACGCCGCCGTGCCCCCGCGAGGTGGTCGTCGATTGTCTCCACCGCCGCCACCCCGGACCCACGAGGGGTACGAGTGGATCTACGTCCTCAACGGGCGGCTACGGCTCGTCCTGGGTGAGCACGACCTGGTTCTCTCGCCCGGGAGGCGGCCGAGTTCGACACTCGCGTGCCGCACTGGTTCGGCGCCGCCGTTGCCGAACCGGTCGAGTTCCTCAGCCTGTTCGGCAAGCAGGGCGAACGAGCGCACTTTCGCGCCCGACCGTCCACGAAACTTGTTTCGCACCAGTGTGATTCGTAGCGAGTCACCCCCGCGCGCCCCACCCCCGGGGTACTCGAGGACCGCCGCCGAACCCCGGCACGGCACCTCCCACTTTTCACCCACCCGCGGGCGCCTGACTCACTATAAGCGGAAATTATGACGATCAGCCCTCGGACATTAATACACGCGCATATATGCGTCTCAAACAACAGGCTCAGGCGTTGCCTCGGTAACGATTCCCGTATCTCCCCGGCATCTGGTCAGTTCACCTGGACCGACTCACTGCCCTTTAATTTAATAACAATACGTTTCGTATTTTGTTTCATTTCTAGTAACGTTCGAAGGGTGTCGCGCATCGCCGGATGCCCCCCGTTGGAAGTGTTCGGGGTGTGTCCTGAGCGTCGCGGGAGTAGGCACGGGTTGAGTTCGGATAACTCTTTGTTTCCGTTCGTCACCGATTCTGAGCGACCGGCTTCGGGTGCTTCCCCCGAAGCTCTGCTCACAGCAACGCACCGACCCCACCGAGACGAGGACCGATGAACGAGTCGAATACCGGCGAATCCGTGCCCGACGAGCGCCCACGACCCGGCAGGCCGCGCAAGTACGCGTCGGCCGCCGACCGGGTGCGTGCCTATCGGGAACGGGAACGGCAGAAGAAGGAGGCGGCGACGCTCGCGGCGCTGAGCACTCCCCCGGGCCCGGCCGAGGCCGCCGCGAACCTCACCTCGGCGGTCTCCGCGCTGCGCACGCTGGCCGCGACATCACTCGAGCAGTACGGCGCGGTCGCGGCGCAGATCACGGCCGCGGTCGACAAGCTCACCGACGCGGACGCCCTGGAAGCGCAGATGAACCGCGCGAGCACCGAGCTGGCCAAGGTGAAGGCCGACGCGGACGCTCGCATCGCCCGTCTACGGGAGCAACTCGCCCAGGCCACCGAGGACCGGGACAACGCGGAGGCAGCCGTCGAGGCCGTCGACCGGGAACTCGCGGACGCCCGCGCAGCGCACGAGACCCAGGTCGCGGAACTCGAAACCGCGCACCGGACCGAGCTGACACATGCCGCCGAGGAGCATGCCGACACCCTGCGCAGCTGGCAGGAACGGATCGACGCCACCGACAAGGCGCACGCGGAGGAGGTCGCCGGCTACCGCTCCACCCTCGCCGAACGGCAACAACAGCTCGCCCGGCTCGAACCGGAACTCGAGACCCTGCGCGAGGATCTGACCCGCACCCGAGCCGCTGCCGAGAAGGAGGCAGCGGCCGCCGCCGCGGCGCTGGCCCGACTCGACGCCGAACTCACCACCGAGCGCACCCGGGTGGAGGACCTGCGCGGCGCGCTGGAACAGGCGCGCGTCACCGCGGCGGCAACCCAGGCCGCCGAATCCGCGGCCCGGGACCGCGGCGACGAGTTGCGCGCCGAGATCACCCAGCTCCGCGCCGAGATCGCCGAGCTCCGTGCCGAGGTCGCCCCGCTCCGCAGCGAGCGCGATCGCCTGCGCACCGAGCTGGACGCGGCACGCGCGGCCGGGACCGACCGCCAGGGCGAGGACCCGCCCCGGACGCCGGACGACAAGCGCTGACCCGGCATTCCGGCAACAACCGTCGAAAATCTGAACGATTCCAGAAAATCCTGCGGGACCCGGCGCCGACAGGCAGCATCGTCGGCATCCGGCCGCCTGCTCCCTCCGGCCGACCACGGTCACCGGCGACTGTCGTCGGCCGGTCTCCCCTCCCCTGTCGCCGGTGTGGCAGGCACGGCACCGGGGGTTGCGCAGCCCGGGAGCCGTCCCCGCCTACCCTGTCACGGTGAACGAAACGCAGCCGCCCGTCGGGCACACCGAACCGGGGTCCGGAGTGCCCGACGACCGGCTTCGGTTGTTCTCGTTCGCCACGGCCGAGAAGCGGGCCGAATACCTCTGGGTACTGCGGGCTTTCGATATCGCTCGGGCCAACTACGTCGTGCTGCTGCACGCCGCCGAGGTCGCGGCGATACTCGAGCGGACCGGCTCGACGGATCCGGCGGCGGCACTGTCCGCGCAGGACGTGGCGCCCCTGCTCGAGCAGCTGCACGCCTGGGGGGTGCTCGAACGCAGCTACGACGGCACCCGGGCGGCGTCGCTGGCCGAGTACCGCAACCGGCACTACGTGTATCAGTTCGGCCGCGCCGGCTACCACGCCTTCCGCGCCGTGGAGGAGGTGCTGAGCGCGCGCGGCGAGGACGCGTCGCTGTCCCGTCTCGCGCTGGCGGATCTGCTGGCCGACCTGACCGAGCTGGCGGCGGCGAACGACGCCGGGGACGGCGAGCTCGTCTACCGCAAACTGTCGCGACTGGACACGACGTTGTCGGACATGGCCGAGCGGGCCGCGGGGTTCTACCTGATGCTCGGCGACCTGGTACGCACCACCGAGGTCACACCCGAATCGTTCCTGGCGCACAAGGATGCGGTGCTGGCCCACATGCGGGAGTTCAGCACCGACCTGGCCCGCTACGGACCCAAACTCGCGGCGGCGCTGGCGCGGGTGCGAGAGACCGGGATCGACCGCATGCTGGGGTTCGCCGCCGCGCACGACGAGCGGGTGCTGATGCCCGTGCCCGAGCGGCACGCGGACTGGCGGGCCCGGTGGCACGGCCTCGAACGGTGGTTCGTCGGCGCCGCCGACGTGCCGAGCGAGTCGGAGCGGCTACGGGAGGGCACGATGAGCGCGATCGCCGCGGTGCTGGCACTGCTGCGGCGATTGACGGAGACCCGCCGTGGCGGGGTGAGCCGGGAGTCGCAACTGCGGCACCTGGCCGGCTGGTTCGCGGCCGCGCCGGACGAGCAGTCGGCGCACGCGCTGTTCGACGCGGTGTTCGACCTGGGCCGCCCGCGGCACTTCTCCGTCGTGCATCCCGACCCGGAGACGGTCCCGGTGACGACGTCGTGGTGGGACGCGCCACCCGTGCCGATCGCCCGGACGCTGGCCGAAACCGGGCGCACCCCGTCGGCGGGAGCACCGGCGCGGGTGCAGCGCAACGAATCCGGGATCCGGCGGTTGCGAGAACGGCAGTTGGCGACGCAGCGGGCGCGGGCCGAGGCGGCACGCTCCCTCGCGGCGGGCGGCGTGGACGAGCGGGAGTTGTCCGAGCCGGAGACCGAGGTGCTGTTGGGTCTGCTCGACGCGGCGCTGTCGGCGCGGGTTCCGGTCAGCGGCACCGTGCCGGGTGCGACCGGCACCCAGAACGGGGTGCGGCTGACGCTGAGCCCGGCCCCGGAGGGCACGGTGGTCCGGACGGCGCGGGGCCGGCTGCATCTGGACGGATTGCGGGTGAGCGTGCAGTGAGAGCCCGGCGGATCTCGCCGCTCGACCGGGATTCGTACCAGCGGGCGGCGCGGCTGATCCTGTCGCACCACCTGGTGACCACCCGGTACCCCGACCGGGCCGCGCTGCCGCTGCTGCGCCGGTGGGCGACGGAGCTGCGCGAGGACCTGCTCGAGTTGTTCGGGTACCGGCTCGAGGTGACCGAGACGACCGCACGGTTGTTCACCGTCGCCGACCGGCTCGATCCGGGGGGCGGCGCGCGCTCGGTGACCGACCGGCCCTTCGACCGTCGCCGGTACGCATATCTGGCGCTGGCGCTGGCGGCGCTGGGACGCGCGGGTGGGCAGATCACCCTGTCGGAGCTGGCCGAGCAGGTCGCGTCCGAGGCCGGGCAGGTGCCCGGGGTCGAACTGGCTCCCGAGCGGGCGACGGACCGGGACGCGTTCGTCGACGCGGTGGCGTGGCTGGCGGCGCGAGGGGCGATCGCGCTGGCGGACGGCGACGCCGGCGGCTGGGTGTCGGACCCGGACCGGGGTGAGGCCCTCTACGACATCGACCGGCCCGTGGTGGCGGCGCTGTTCCGGCCGCCGCGCGCGCTGCAGCACCTGCACTCGGTGCGGGGCCTGCTCGCCGCCGGTGACCGCCGCGACGGCGGCCGGAGCGTGGGCACCGCGGAGGTGGCGCGGCGGGTGCGCCGGGCGCTGGTGCAGCGGCCGGTGGTGTATGCCGAGGAACTCGACGACGAGGAGCGGCTGCAGCTGGCGCTGCCGCGCACGACCGCGGGGATCGAGCTGTTGACGGGGCTGGTGGCCGAGCGCCGCGCGGAGGGCGTCGCGCTGGTGGACTCGTCGGGGCGGATGTCGGATCTGCGTTTTCCGGGGGTGGGGACGGTTCCGCAGGTGGCGTTGTTGCTGGCCGGGGAGATCTGCGCGCGGGTGTCGGAGCCGGGGTCGGAACCGGTGCGGTGGCCGAGGCCGGCGGACCCGGAGGCGGAGCTCGAGGCGGGATTGGACGCCGCGATCCCGGCGGCCGGGGTGTTCGCGTCCCTGGCGGGTGACGCGGCTCCGGCGGAGGCGCCGCCGGCGCCGCAGCCGGCGCCGACGCATCCGCTGGTCGAGGACAGTTGGCTGGCGGAGACGGCGGCGAAGCTGGCCGACGAGTTCGGCCGTACCTTCGCCGCGCAATGGCAGGCCGATCCGGCCGGCCTGCTCGAGGCGGCGCTGACGGTGTTGGAGCGGCAACGGCTGGTGGCCCGGGTGCCCGGCGGGGTGCTGGCGTTGCCGGCGCTGGCCCGGTTCCGGGGGGTGGTGGTGACGGTGCGCGAACGCGACCCGCGTCTCGCACTGGCCGGCGAGGATTCGAACGAAGCGGAGATGTCGTGAGCAGTGCCCGTTTCCGGCCCACACGTGCCGGGATCATCAACCTGTGGGACTACCGGGATCAGGAGTTCTCGTTCGCGGACGGTCGGCTGGTGCTGCGGGGACCCAACGGGTCGGGCAAGACCAAGGCGCTCGAGGTGCTGTTCCCGTTCGTCTTCGACGGACGCATCGAGCCGCGACGGCTGAACCCGTTCGCCGGCGAGGAGCGCACGATGCGGTCCAACCTGCTGTATCAGGGGCAGGACAGTGCGTATTCGTATGTGTGGATGGAGTTCTGTCGCGGGCGCCGGGACGATCCGGAAGCGGTGACCGTGGGGGTCGGGATGCGCGCAGCGCGCGGCAACGACAAGGTCATGCGGTGGTACTTCGTCGTCGACGGCCGGGTGGGTGTGGACTTCTCGCTGCTGGACGAGGCCGATCGTCCGCTGACGCGGCGGCAGCTGATCGAGGAGGTCGGTGCCGATGCGGTCACGGACCGGCCGGTGGACTACCGGGCGGCGATCGACGCGCGGTTGTTCGGGCTCGGGATCGAGCGTTACGAGCAGCTGATCAACCTGATCCTGACGCTGCGCCGGCCGCAGCTGGCCAAGAATCTGGATCCGAAGGGGCTGTCGCAGGCGCTGACCGACGGGTTGCGGCCGCTCGACGAGCAGCTGGTGCTCGAGGCGGCGCGGTCGTTCGCCGACATGGAGGAGGTTTCCCGCACGCTGGAATCGTTGGCGGCGGCGGACGACGCGGCGCAGCGGTTCGTCGCGGTGTATACGACCTACCTGGGTCAGCAGGCTCGCGCCGACGTCGACCGGCTCGGGGCCCGGCTGGCGGCGGTCGACGCCGGCACCTCGGAGTGGACGGCGTCGGTGGCGGCGTTCGATCGGGCCGGTGCGGAGCGGGCGCTGACCCTCGAGCGGCTCGAGGTCGCCGAGCGGGACCTCGAGCAGACCCGCGCGACGCTCGAGGCGCTGCAGCGGTCGAGCGCGTACGAGGGCAAGCAGCAACTCGACGATCTGGCGCAGGTGGTGGCGGATCTCGAGCGCACCACGGCCGGGCAGGCAGAGCAGGCGCAGCGCGCGCAGGCGGAGCTGGCGCAACGCGAGGAGGAAGCGCGACGGGCCGCGGAGACGGCCGTGGACGCGGCGGGCGCCGCGCACCGCGCCGAGGACGCGCTTGCCGCGGCGGCGCGCGATGCGGGCATCGAGTGGACGGTGCCGGCCGAGGACACCCGCGGTGAGCAGATCGCAGCGAGGGTCGCCGCGTGCGCGGAGGAACGTGCCGCGGATGTGCGAGCGGTGCGGACCGCGGTGGCGGCCGCCGAAGGGGCGTCGGCGGCGCGGGTGCGGGCGGAAGCGGCGGCCGAGCGCGCCCGCGCGCAGCTCGAGTCGGCCCGGGTGGCGGTGGACGCGGCGGACGCGGCGGTGGATGCGGCCCGCGCGGAGGCGTCGAACCTGTTGCGGGAGTGGTGGACCGGTCATCGGGATGCGTGGTCGGCAGTCGACGGACCGGAGGAGCTGTTCGAGGCGCTGGTGGCGGCGATCGCGGCGGCCGGTGGCGACGAGGCGGCGACGCCGGCGGCGGTGCTGGCCGAGCACACGGCGCCGATGGTCGAGGAGTTGCGGTTCCGCCGCCGCGGCCTGGACGCGGAGATCACAGACGAGCAGGAGCGGATCGCGCTGCTGCAGGCCGAGCGGGACATGATCGAGGCCGAGCGCGACGACGCTCCCCCGGCGTTCCCTGCGTCGACCACACCTACCGGCACGTCGGGTGCGCCGCTGTGGCGGCTGGTGCGGTTCGCGGACGCGGTCAGCGCCGAGGCGGCCGCGGGACTCGAGGCTGCGCTGGAGGCGGCGAACCTGTTGACGGGCTGGGTGTGCGGCGCAGCGGAGGACGCGCCCGCGGGGGCCGCGGTGCTGGTGCCGGCGCCGCCGGCGCAGCGACCCGCGGGCCGGACGCTGGCCGACGTGCTGGTCGTGGAACCGGACACCGGGGTGCCGGCCGAGCGGGTGCGGGAGGTGCTGGCGTCCGTCGCGGTGCCGGATGCGGTGACGGACGAGACCGGCCCGGGCGTCGACGAGCGCGGCGGCTACCGCCAGGGGGTGCAGCTGGGTCGGCACACCAAGGCGCAGGCCGAGTACATCGGGGCGACCGCGCGGGCCCGTCGCCGGCACCTACGATCGTCCGAGCTCGACGCGGAGATCGCCGCGGGGCGGGCGCGGGCGGCGGACGCGGAGTCGGCGCGGGTGGCGGTCGGCGAACGGCTGGCGCGGCTGGATCGGGCCGCGTCGGCGGTGCCGCGCACCGGCGCGGTGCTCGCGGCGTTGCGGAAGGTCAGCGAGTGCGCGGGGGCGCTGCGCACCGCCGGGGAGGCGGCGGCCGCGGCCGACCGGGACCTCGATCAGGTGATCGCCGAATGCTCCGTGAAGGAGCGGCAGGTGCGGTCGGTGGCGGCCCGGCACCGGGCGCCGCACACGACCCGCGAGCTCGAGCAGCTGGCGGCGGCGATCCGGTTCTTCGAGTCGCAGGGCCAGGCGGTGTTGCGCACCCGGCGCGAGCAGGTCGCGGCGGCCGAGCGGGCACGGGAGGCGCAGGTGCGGCGCGAGGACACCCGGGCGGCGGCCGGTGCGGCCGCCGAACGGGCGGTCACGGCCGAGGAGTCGCTGCGGCAACAGCAGCAGCGGCTGGCGACACTGCGTGAGGCGTTGGGCGCCGACACGCAGCAGATCGACGTGCAACTCGCGCAGGCCCGCGAACGGATCGAGGCGGCGCGGGCGGAGCAACGCGCCGCGCGCCGCGCGCACGACGACGCGGTCGAGCAGCTCGGGAAGGCGGAGGCGGCACACGCCGCGGCGGAGCAGGCGCTGCGGTCGGCGTTGACCGAGACGCGGGTTGATGCGGCGCAGCTGGCGCCGTATGCGCGGCCGGATGTGCTGGCGCTGCTGGGGATCTCGGAGGAGCTGCGGTGGCCGTCGGCGGCAGTGGAGTGGCCGGCGACGGAGCAGGCTCGGCTCGCCCGGGCGGACGGGGATGTGCCTGCGGTGCCCGCGGCGGTGGGGGCGCTGTACGCGGCGTTGTCGGCGGCGACGGCGACGGTCAAGGGCGGGGACGGAGCCCGCAAGGCGGCTCGGTCGGCGTTGACGGCGGCGTTGCAGGAGTTCGACGGTCAGCTCGCGGCGGCCGGTCAGGACTATCGGCTGCAGTGGGATGCGCCGGAGGGGTTGACGGTGGTGCGGGTGCAGGACGAGCAGGGGTTCTCGTCGGTGGCGGAGTTCGCGGTGCGGATCGGGGCGGCGCGGCGGGAGCAGGAGCTGCTGTTGACCGACGCGGAGCGGCGCATCCTCGAGGATGCGTTGTTGGCGGGCCTGGCGCAGCAGATCCACGAGCGCACCGAGGACGCCCGGGAGCTGATCGCCCGGATGGGGGCGGAGATGCGGCAGCGGCGCATGTCGTCGGGGACGACGGTGGGCGTGCGGTGGGTGCTGGCCGATCATCTCGACGATCAGGCGCGGGCGGTGTGCCGGTTGCTGGATCGGGAGGTGTCGGCGCTGGGGCCGGAGGAGCTGGCGCGGGTGCGGGCGCATTTCGCGGCGCGGATCCGGGCGGAGCGGGCGGCGCATCCGGAGCGGTCGTATCCGGAGATCCTGGCGACGACGCTGGACTACCGGCGGTGGCGGGTGTTCTCGTTCGGGTTGATCGGGGCGGACGGCGCGGAGGATCGGTTGACGGTGGCGCGGCATTCGGCGTTGTCGGGGGGTGAGCAGTCGGTGTCGCTGCATCTGCCGTTGTTCGCGGCGGCGCACGTGATGCTGGATTCGGCGGATCCGCAGGCGCCGCGGTTGCTGGCGTTGGACGAGGCGTTCGCCGGGGTGGACGACAACGGGCGTGCGGAGTTGCTGGGGTTGAGTGTGCAGTTCGATCTGGATCTGTTCATGACCGGCTACGACCTGTGGATCACCTATGCCGGGGTGCCGGCGTGCGCGCACTACGATCTGGCGCATTCGGTGGCCGAGCACACGGTCGGGGCGACGCTGCTGGTGTGGTCGGAGGGCGGGTTGCTCGCCGAGCACGACGGCTCCGATCTGGCCGCCGCCCTGGGGTCGCCGGGCACGCGGCGGGTGCCGGCGCCGGTGGAGGGGGCGCTCGAGTTCGCGTAGGGGTGCGGGCGCTCCCCGTTCAGTGCGGGGAGTCGGCGTGTCCACCTCTGCTCCGGTGCGTCGGGCTGGTCTTGTCTCTGGGCTGTGGGAGCCGGACTGGTATCGGGACGACTTGATATTCGGTTTTTCACATAGTTCCGCTCCGCCCGGATTCTTCAGATGCCATTGTGGCGCGTCGGGACCGGTGGCCGCCGACGTCGGGCCCACCTACGGCAACTGCGACGAGTACGGCTGGCGCCCCGACGACGAACTCGACAGAGCAGTTCGCTGCCGTGCCGCCGCACCGAATTCGAGCGGCCGGAGCAGCGACTCGGAGTGCCGAGTGCTCGCAGGTGCGTCGAGTCTCACTCCACTCACGACCGCACTCACCGGACGGTGCGTGCGAGCAGGGCGTGACGCGGGCCAGTACCTGTTCGTCGTGGTCGGTCCGATGGATCCGGCGGGGCGTCGCCACGACGACTCGGGCATGCGGTTCGTCCGCGAGCCCTACCGCCAGGGGTCTTTTCGGCGAGTCCCGGTGGTGGCGCGGCGGAGAACTTCGGCCCGGAAACGGCGTTCCGCAGTGCACATCTCGTCGTTACGCCTCGGCGTGTCGCGACGAGATGTGCACACTCGAAAGGCGCTTCAGCGCAGCGGGATGCCGAGCAGGGCGTCGACGGCGTCCGCGAATACGGCGGGTGCCGAGGGGTCGTCGCCGCCGCGCTCGACCGCGAACTTCGCCCACGCATCCAGTGCGTCGAGGGCTTTGGGCGTGTCGAGGTCGTCGGCGAGGTGCTGGCGCAGCCGGGCGACGGTGTCGTCGACCGGAGCGGCGGACGGCAGGGCCGCGGCGTCGCGCCACCGGGCGAGGCGGGCCTGGGCGTCGGCGAGGACCTGGTCGGTCCAGGCCCGGTCGGTGCGGTAGTGCCCGGCGAGCAGACCCAGTCGGATGGCGGCGGGGTCGACGCCCTGGCCGCGGAGTTTGGAGACGAAGACGAGGTTGCCGCGGGACTTGGACATCTTCTCGCCGTCGAGGCCGATCATCCCGGTGTGCACGTAGTGCCGGGCGAAGCGGCGCTCGCCGGTGACGGCCTCGGCGTGGGCGGCGGAGAACTCGTGGTGCGGGAAGATCAGGTCGCTGCCGCCGCCCTGGACGTCGAAGCCGCTGCCGATCCGGTTGAGGGCGATCGCGGCGCATTCGATGTGCCAGCCGGGGCGGCCGTCGCCGAACGGGGACGGCCAGGCCGGTTCGCCGGGCCGCTGCGCGCGCCAGAGCAGCGCGTCGAGCGGGTCACGTTTGCCGGGGCGGTCGGGGTCGCCGCCGCGTTCGGCGAAGAAGTGTTCCATGGTGGCGCGGTCGTAGCCGGACTCGTAGCCGAACTGCTCGGTGGCGTCGGCGCGGAAGTACACGTCGGGGTACTCGGCGTCGTCGACGATGTAGGCGGCGCCGGAGGCGACGAGTTTCTCGACCAGTTCGACGACTTCACCGACGGATTCGACGGCGCCGATGTAGTCGCGGGGCGGCAGGACGCGCAGCGCCTCCATGTCCTCGCGGAACAGGGCGGTCTCGCGCATGCCGAGCACGATCCAGTCCTCGCCGTCGCGGGCGGCGCGTTCGAACAGCGGGTCGTCGACGTCGGTGACGTTCTGGACGTAGTGCACGTCGTGGCCGGCGTCGCGCCACACCCGGTGGACCAGGTCGAAGGCGAGGTAGGTGGCGGCGTGGCCGAGGTGGGTGGCGTCGTAGGGGGTGATGCCGCAGACGTACATCGTGGCCGTGCGACCCGGGGTGACGGGGCGGACCGCGCGGTCCGCGGTGTCGTAGAGCCGCAGCGGGGGGCCCTGGCCGGGGACGGACGGGAGCGCGATGTCGGACCATGACAGCATGCGCACGAGCCTAGTGGAGGGCGCAGAGCGCTCCGGACGGAGGCCGGGTCCTCAGAACGCCGGCCAGGGGATGCGCCGCTCGCCGACGGGGCGGGGCATGACGGGGCGGCGGAGCAGGGCGGCGATGCGGGCGCGCAGGGCGGCGACCTCGCGGTCGGTGATGTGGGTGCCCAGCTGCCGCCCGAGTTCGCCGTCGAGTTCGCGGGCGAGTTTGTCGAGGTCGACCAGGAGTGACGGGTCGATTGGGCTGCCGGCCCAGCCCCACAGCACGGTGCGCAGCTTGTTCTCCTGGTGCAGGCAGATGCCGTGGTCGACGCCGTACACGCCGCCGTCGACGCCTTCGAGGGCGTGCCCGCCCTTGCGGTCGGCGTTGTTGAGGACGACGTCGAGCACGGCCATGCGCTGCAGGCGCGGGTCGTCGGCGTGGACGAGGACGACGTCGGTGCCGTCGAGGTCGCGGGCACGCAGGACGGGCAGCCAGCCGGGGGGGACCGCGTCGATCGGGCACAGGTCGACCAGGTCGAGACGGCCGGTGGGGTCGGGCGGATCGGTGGGCTCGGGGGTGTCGATCCACTGCTGCACCATGCCGGTCCCGAAGGGTCCGTCGCGCAGCACGGTGGTGGGGATCACGCCCCAGCCGAGGGCTTCGGAGACGAGGTAGGAGGCGACTTCCCGGCCGGCGAGGGTGCCGTCGGGGAAGTCCCACAGGGGCCGTTCGCCGCGGACGGGTTTGTACACGCAGCGCACGATGGTCGCGCCGAGGGTGGCGTCGCACACGAGGGTGGCGTTGCTGGCGTGGACGACGCGGCCGACCACGGTGAGCTCGCCGTCCGTGAGCACGGTGCGGACGTCGGGGCTGCCCACCGGGTCAGGTCTCCTCGCCGAGCCAGGCGGCCGGGTCGAAGCCCTCGGTGCGCAGGTACCCGTTGGTGCGGACGCAGATGTGGCCGCCGCCGACCGGTTCGCCGCACAGCGGGCACGGGGTGCGGCCGGCGGCGACGACGAGTTCGGAGCGGGCGGCGAAGTCGCGGGCCTGCTGGGGGGTGAGGAAGACACGGACGGCGTCCGGGCCTTCCTCGGCGTCGTCGAGGACGACGGACTCGTCGACTTCGGTGTCGGTGACGGCGAGCAGTTCGACGACGACGTTGCCGCTGTCGGCGTCCCAGCCCAGCCCCATGGTCCCGACGCGGAACTCCGCGTCGATGGGGGTGACGAGCGGACTGATGTCGACATCCGGGTCCTCGGGCAGGTCGGTGCCGAAGCGGCGGTGCACCTCCTCGAGCAGCAGACCCATGCGGTCGGCGAGGATCTGCACCTGTTGCTTCTCGAGCATCACGCTCACCACCCGGGAGGCGTGCACGGCCTGCAGATAGAACACCCGGTCGCCGGGTTCACCGACGGTGCCGGCGACGAACCGGTCCGGGGTCCGGAAGACATGTATCGCGCGGGCCATCGCACCTCCTCGTTGTCGTATCCATCCGGTGTCGCTCCCCCATTATCCGCCGCGGGGGGCCACCTCCCCGCCGGGCACGGGCGCCGGTTGGGCGGGCGGTGCGAGCCCGGACAGGTCCGCGCCGGTGTCGTTGACGCGCAGCACGAACGGACGGGTCTCGGTGTAGCGGACGACGCTCAGGGATGCGGGCTCGGCGACGATGCGCTGGAAGCCGTCGAGGTGCGTGCCGAGCGCGTCGGCGAGGACGGACTTGATGACGTCGCCGTGGGTGCAGGCGATCCAGACGACGTCACCGCCGTGGGCGGCGGCGAGACGGCTGTCGTGTTCGCGGACGGCGGTGACGGCGCGGGCCTGGACCTGCGCGAGGCCTTCGCCGTCGGGGAACACGGCGGCCGAGGCGTGCTGCTGGACCACCTTCCACAGCGGTTCCTGCAGGAGTTCGCCGAGTTCGCGGCCGGTCCACTGCCCGTAGTCCACCTCGACGAGGCGGTCGTCGACGAGGGGGGTCAGGCCGCGGTCGGCGGCGAGGGGGGTCACCGTCTGGTGGCAGCGCAGCAGCGGCGAGTGCACGATCTCGGCGATGGTGAGGCCGGCGAGCCGCGCGACGAGGCCCTTGGCCTGGATGTGGCCGACCTCGTCGAGTTCGACGCCGGGGGTGCGTCCGGCGAGGACCCGGGCGGTGTTCGCCGTCGAGCGCCCGTGCCGCAGCAGGATGACCGTCATGAAGCCAGCCTAATGGGCCGGGCGCCCGACGAGCGGGCCCGGCGGGGTCCCGGCCTCAGGTGGCCGAGATGGTGCCGGTGGCGAGCAGGGCCAGGACGAGGGTGCCGAGGGCGATGCGGTAGCCGACGAACCAGTACATCGAGTGGTCGACGACGAATTTGAGCAGCCAGGCGATGGAGGCGTAGCCGACGGCGAACGCGACGGCGGTGGCGACGAGCAGCTGGGCGCCGGAGGCGCTGAGGCCCTCCCCGGCGGGTTCGAACGCGTCCGGGAGGCTGAACAGGCCGGAGGCGACGACGGCGGGGATGGCGAGCAGGAACGAGTACCGGGCGGCGGCCTCGCGGGTCAGGCCGAGAAACAGGCCGGCGCTGATAGTGCCGCCGGAGCGGGACACGCCGGGGATCAGGGCGAGGGCCTGCGCGGAGCCCATGACGATGCCGTCGCGGAGGGTGAGTTCGTCGAGCTTGCGGGTCTTGCGGCCGTAGCGTTCGGCGGCGGCGATGACCAGGGCGAACACGATGAGCATGGTGGCGATGAGCCACAGGTTGCGGGCGCCGGTGCGGATCTGGTCCTTGAACAGGAAGCCGAGGACGCCGACGGGGATGGTGCCGACGATCACGTACCAGCCCATACGGTAGTCGAGGTCGCTGCGGTGTTCGCGGTGGGCGAGGCCACGGAACCAGGCGGCGACGATCCGGACGATGTCCTTGCCGAAGAAGACCAGGACGGCCGCCTCGGTGCCGAGCTGGGTGACGGCGGTGAAGGAGGCGCCGGCGTCGGTGCCGAAGAAGATCTCCGAGACGATCCGCAGGTGGCCGGAGGACGAGATCGGCAGGAACTCGGTCAGGCCCTGCACGAGGCCGAGGACGAGCGCCTGCAGCCAGGTCATGGATTCGCCGATCACGCGGTGCCCTCCGGGTGCTCGTGGGGACGGTCGCCGGGGGTGGGGTCGATTTTCACCTGGGCGAGGGTACGCGGCGCGGCGGAACGGTTTTCGCGGCCTCACGGCACTAGGGTGCTGGGTCAGGGGCGGCGGTCGCGGTGACGGCGGCTCGACCCCGTCGGTCGGATCGTGACGAGGCGCGGGCGGATATGGAACACAGAACGGTGGGTGCGAGCGGGCTGCGGGTCTCGCGGCTCGGCCTGGGCACCCTGAGCTGGGGACGCGGCACGGACGGGGACGAGGCGGCGGCGCAGCTGTCGGCGTTCGTCGACGCCGGTGGCACCCTGGTCGACACCTCCCCCGCCTACGGTGACGGGGTGGCGCAGCGGATCCTGGCGGAGCTGCTCGACGACGTGGTGCCGCGCGATCAGCTGGTCGTGTCGGGCAGCTCGGGCATCGACACCTCGAAGGTCGGGGCGGGGCGGGTGGACTGTTCCCGTGCGGGTCTGCTCACGCAGCTGGACCGCACGCTGCGGGACCTGGGCACCGACCATCTCGATCTGTGGCAGGTGGCGACGTGGGATCCACGGACGCCGGTCGACGAGGTGGCGGCGGCGCTGGAGTTCGCGGTGACCAGCGGCCGGGCCCGGTACGTGGGGGTGCGCGGGTACCTGGGGTGGCAGCTGGCGACGGCCGCGTCGGTGGCGACGCGGCACGCACCGCTGGTGGGAACGCAGGTGGAGTATTCGCTGCTCGCGCGCGGGGTCGAGGAGGAGCTGATCCCGGCGGCCCTGCACCACGGGGTGGGGGTGTTCGCGGCGGTGCCGCTCGCGGGCGGGGTGTTGACGGGCAAGTACCGCGACGGCATCCCGGCGGACTCGCGGGGCGCCGACGACCTGCACACCGAGGAGGTGCGCAGCTATCTGACCGAGCCGGCGGCGCGGGTGGTCGAGGCGGTGGCGACGGCCGCGGACGGACTGGGGACCTCCCCGCTGGCGGTGGCGTTGGCGTGGGTGCGGGACCGGACGGGAGTGGCGTCGACGGTGGTGGGTGCGCGGGATCTGGCGCAGCTGACCGGGGTGCTGGTGACGGAGGAACTGGAGTTGCCGGCGGCGATCGCGGCGGCGCTCGACGACGTCAGTGCGTGACGTCGGGCCCCCGGGCCCGCGACCCCGCCACGAAGTTAGGTTAGCCTGTGGTCGAGGTCGGTGCACCGGCACCGGACGGCGGGCACGAGGAGGGACCGGTCGATGACCGCGATCGAGGCCGCGGGGTTCGCGGAACGGCTCCGCCGGGAGACCGCGCAGGCGCACAGCGACACCGAGAACGCGCAGTTCGTCACCGAACTGCTGGCCGGCCGGCTCACCCGGCAGGGGTATGCGGCGCTGCTCGCGCAGTCGTGGTTCGTCTACGAGACGCTCGAACGGGTCGGCCGCTCGCACGCGGGTGACCCGATCGCCGGGCCGTTCCTGGACGACGCGTTGCTGCGCACTCCGGCGCTCGAGGCGGATCTGACGTTCCTGCTCGGCCCGCGGTGGCGGGAGACGATCGCGCCGCTGCCCGCGACCGAGCGGTACGTCGCGCGGCTCGAGCAGGTGGCCGCGGTGCGCCCGGAGGTGTTCCTGGCGCACCACTACCTGCGGTATCTGGGGGATCTGTCGGGTGGGCAGATCATCCGGCGCCTGCTCGAGCGCGCGTACGGGCTGGACCGGGACGGGTTGCGGTTCTACATCTTCGACGACATTCCCCACCCCAAGCCGTTCAAGGACGCCTACCGGGCGAAGCTGGACGCGGCGCCGCTCGACGAGGGCCGGCGGCGCACGGTGATCGACGAGGCGAACCTGGTGTTCGGGCTCAACGCCGACCTGTTCGCCGACCTGGCCGCCGAACTGGACCGGTACCGCACGACCGCCGCCCTGCCATGACGCGACGCGGCAGCTACGCGTTCCTCGCCGCGGTACTCGCGCTCGCCGCGGCGCTCGCCGGGTGTTCGACCGCCCCGACCGGGGGCGGGACCGGGGCGCGCACCGCCGTGGTGGGCGATCCGAATCCGCGGCCGATCGCGCAGGCTCCCGTGCCGGCGCTGCCGGTGACGGTCCGCGGCGTCGACGGGGTCGAGGTCACCGTCACCGACGCCTCCCGCATCGTGACGGCCGACCGGTCGGGCACCCTTGCCCAGACCGTGTTCGCGCTCGGTCTCGGGGACCGGCTGGTGGGACGGTCGACGGCGAGCTTCCCCGCCGTCGAGCAGGTGCCCAACGTCACCCCCGGCGGGCACGGGCTCTCGACGGAAGCGATCTTGGCGCTGGCCCCGACGGTGGTGCTCACCGACACGTCGGTCGGGCCGCTCGCGGTGCAGGAACAGTTGCGGGCCACCGGGGTGCCCGTGGTGTTCGTCGACCCGCGCCGCACCCTGGCCACCGTGGGCGAGCAGATCCGCTTCGTCGCCCGGGCGCTCGGTGTGCCCGCGGCGGGTGAGGCCCTCGCGCAACGCACCGGCGACGAGATCGCCGCGGCCCGCGCGGCCGTGCCGGACGACGGTGCGCCCCCGACGGTGGCGTTCCTGTACCTGCGTGGATCGGCGATCAAGATGCTCGGCGGTCCCGGGTCGGGCGCGGACGCGCTCGTCGAGGCGCTGGGGGGCCGCGATGCGGGCACGGTCGCCGGCCTGACGTCCGAGTTCACCCCGATCACCAGCGAGGCGATGATCGCCGCCGCCCCGGACGTGATCTTGATCATGACGGAGAGCCTGGCCTCCGTGGGCGGGCCGGAGGGTCTCGCCCGGCTGCCCGGCGTCGCCCAGACCCCGGCCGGGCGCGACGGCAACATCGTCGACATGGCCGACTCGGTGCTGCTGAGCTTCGGCCCGGACACCGGCCGGGTGCTCGCCGCGCTCGCCGCGGCGCTCTACCCGGCCGCGCCGGCATGAGCGCCGTCGACTCCCCCGCCCCCGTCCGGCTGCCCGCCGCCCACCGCGGCCGCACCGCGGCGGTGGTCGCCGGCCTGACGGTCGCGCTGGTGGTGCTGGCGGTGCTCTCGGCGTGCCTCGGGCAGGTGCCCACCTCGCCGGCCGAGGTGGTCGGCAGCGTGCTGCACCGCCTCGGGCTCGACCTCGGGCCGCTGCCGGCCCATCCGGCCGGCGAGGTCACCCTGTGGGAGGTGCGGTTCCCGCGGGTGGTGCTCGCCGTCCTGGTGGGGGCGTCGCTGGGCTGCGCGGGCGCCCTGCTGCAGGGCGTGTTCGCCAATCCGCTCGCCGAGCCCGGGGTGATCGGGGTGTCCGCCGGGGCCGCCGTCGGCGCGTGCGCGGCGATCGTGCTGGGCGGGGCGTTCACCGCCGGGTGGGCGCTGGCGGGCGCCGCGTTCGTCACCGGGCTGCTGACCACGACCCTGGTGTACGTGCTGTCGCGGTCCGAGGGCCGCACCGAGGTGGTCACGGTCATCCTCACCGGGGTGGCGGTCAACGCGTTCGCCGGCGGGCTGATCGCCCTGTTCACGTTCGTCGCCACCCCCGCCGCGCGCGACCAGATCGTGTTCTGGCAGCTCGGCAGCCTGGGTGGGGCCACGTGGGAGGTCGTGTCGGTGGTCGCGCCGCTCGCGCTCGGCGGCGTCGTCGCCGCCGTCGTGCTCGCCCCGAAGCTGGACCTGCTCTCCCTCGGCGAGCACGTCGCGCGCCACCTCGGGGTCGACGTCGAGCGGGTGCGGCAGGCCGCGATCGTCGTCGTCGCCGTCCTGGTGTGCTCCGGGGTGGCGTTCACCGGCATCATCTTGTTCGTCGGGCTCGTGGTGCCGCACCTGGTGCGGATCGCGCTCGGGCCCGCGCACCGCGTGCTGATCCCGGCCGCCGCGTTGTGCGGCGCGGTGGTGCTGCTCGCCGCGGACCTCGGCGCCCGCACCCTGGTGCCGAACGCGGACCTGCCGCTGGGCATGCTGACCTCGCTGGTCGGTGGCCCGGTGTTCTTCTGGATGCTGCGCCGCACCCGGGCACGCCAGGGCGGCTGGGCGTGACGCCGCGGCCGTGGCCGGACCGGCAGGTGCCCACCCGCGCCGGGCAGGGCGCGGTGACGCTGCGCGCCGAGCAGGTGGCCGTCCGCCGCGGTGACCGCGTCGTCCTCGACGGCGTCGACCTCGAGGTGCGGGTCGGGGAGGTGCTCGCGCTCGTCGGACCCAACGGCGCCGGCAAGTCCACCCTGCTGGCCGCGCTCGCCGGCGATCAACCCGTCGCCGCGGGTGCGGTGACGGTCGGCGACCGCCCGCTGGCCGAGTTCTCGGCCGCCGCCCTGGCGCGACGACGGGCGGTGCTGCCGCAGCAGCACGCGGTGGGGTTCGCCTTCACCGCACTGCAGGTGGTGCGGATGGGCCGGGCGGCCTGGGCGCGCACCGAACGCAGCCGGGACGACGAGGCGACGGTGGCCGCGGCGCTGACCGAGGCGGACGTCACGCACCTGGCGCACCGGCCGTTCCCGGCCCTGTCCGGCGGCGAGCGGGCCCGGGTGGCGCTGGCGCGGGTGCTGGCGCAGGACACCCAGACGCTGCTGCTCGACGAGCCCACCGCGGCCCTGGATCTGGGTCATCAGGAGACGGTGATGCAGGTGGTGCGCCGCCGCGCCGACGCCGGCACGGCCGTGGTGGTGGTGCTGCACGATCTGAATCTGGCCGCGGCGTACGCGGACCGGGTCTGCGTGCTCGCCGCGGGCCGCGTCGCCGCCGACGGCCCGCCCGCGCAGGTGCTGACCGGGGAGCTGCTCACCCGCGTGTACGACTACCCGGTACAGGTCCACCGACATCCCGAGACCGGCGCGCCGCTGGTGCTGCCGCTGCGGGCCGGCGACGCGGCCGCGTCACCGGCCGGGCAGCCATCCGAGCAGGCGGTCGAACCACGTCGGTGACCGGCACGGCCGGGCGCGGGCAACGGTGTCCCGCACCGCCGCCGCCACGCTGCGTTCGTCGCCGAGGTCGATCTCGGCGACCGACGCCCGGGCCCGGGCGATCACGTCCGCGGCGGTGGGCACGGTGGACGCGCCCGCGGGCCGGTACACCTCCACCCGCAACGTGGCGCGGCGCACCCGGAACGAGAACGGCCGGCCCTCCTCGGTGCGACCGAACCCGTGCGCGTGCACACCCGGGCTGAGGTATTCGACGACGAAGCCGTCGGCGGGCCGGTCCGCGGAACCGGTGGGCCAGGTCACATCGGCCTCCTGGCGGGGGTGAGGGTGGACGAGGCGGCTGCGGCGCCGCCGCGGCGATCAGGAACACTGGGGGTCGGGTGCGCCGCCGGCGACGGTGCCGCACGCCACCGACCCCGGGCGACAACGAGGAGCGAGACGATGGGCAGACCGGCAGCACGTGCGACCGCCGCGGCGGTGGGGTTCGCGTTGGCGCTGGTCACCGGGTGTTCCTCCTCGAGCAGCGGCGACAGTCTGCCCACCATCGACCCGGCGACACCGGCCGTGGCGCCGGAGCCGGCCGTCCCGCCGGCGGGAACGGTGCAGGCGCTCGGCCGCGCTGTCGATGCCCTCGCCGTCGATCCTGGCACGAGTACGGTCGCCGCGCTCGCCGGCGACGGGTCGCGGCTGCTGCTGCTCGCGGCCGCCGACCCGGCGGCAGCGCCCCGCGAGGTCGCCCTGCCCGCCGCGGCGGCGACCGTGCTTCCCGGTGCCGACGGGGAGGTCCTCGCCCCCGGTCCCGGCGTCGTCGCCCGGGTGGATGTGCGGTCGGGCACCGTCACGGAGGTGCCGGTCGACGGACAGGCCCGCTCGGCGGCCGTGCTGGCGGACGGGCGTCTGGCCGTGGGCACCGCGGACGGCGTCACCCTTCTCGTCGACCCGGCGTCGGGTGCGACGCAGACCGTTCCCGGCCTGGCCTCGGTCGACGCGCTCGCCGCCGTGGGCTCGGAGCTGGCGGCGCTGGACCGTCGCCAGACGTCGCTGACCGAGGTCGATGTCGCCGACGGTGATCTCGGCCTGGCGTTGCGGGCCGGGGAGGGTGCCACGCAGCTGGCCACCGACCCGTTCGGCCGGGTCCTGGTCACCGACACCCGGGGTGGGGAGCTGCACGTGTACACGCTCGATCCGCTGGTGCTGCGCCAGCGGTATCCGGTGCCGAACGGCCCGTACGGCGTCGCCTACGACAGCGCGAACGACCTCGTGTGGGTCACTTCGACCGGGAGCAACGAGGTCGTCGGCTACGATCTGTCGACCGGGATTCCGCAGGAGCGAGGCCGGTACGCGACGGTGCGGCAACCGAACTCGGTGGTGGTCGACACCGCCGGCGCCGTCCTGGTGATCGGATCCGGGACCGGGGACGGGCTGCAGAGGATCCCGATCGGGGGTGTGTGATGGCAGGTCCACGCGATGTGGGCGGCCGGTGGACGCGGATGCCGGTGGGCTGGGACACCAGCAACGACGAGTACGACTACGTGCCGCTGCGGCTGCCGCGGGACGTCTCGCGGGTCAGCGCGTCGCTGCGCCTGGCCATCCAGGCCGAGTTCCACGGGTGGGAGCTGACGCGGGTGCGGCTGTATCCCGACGGCAGTCGCCGGGTGCTGCTGCGCCGCCGCAAGACCGGCCACCACGTGCCCGAACCCACCGTTCGTTGACGCCGACCCCGGGCGCCGCCCGGGCCAGCAGGGAGTGTTCCGTGTATCGCTTGTTCCTTCGACTGCTGTTCCTGCTGCCGCCGGAGCGGATCCACCACCTCGCGTTCACGGCGATGCGGCTCGCGACCCGGGTCCCGCCGCTGCGGGCGCTGATCGCCAAGGTCCTCGTCGTCGACGATCCGGTGCTGCGCAACACGGTGTTCGGGGTGACGTTCCCGGCCCCGCTCGGTCTCGCGGCGGGCTTCGACAAGGACGCGGCCGGGGTGAACGCCTGGGGCCCCCTGGGCTTCGGGTTCGCCGAGATCGGCACCGTCACCGCCCAGGCGCAGCCCGGCAACCCGGCGCCCCGGCTGTTCCGCCTGCCCGCGGACCGGGCGCTGATCAACCGGATGGGCTTCAACAACCACGGCGCCGGGGAGGCCGCGAACCGGCTGCGCACCCGGGTGCACACCGTCCCGATCGGCGCGAACATCGGGAAGACCAAGGTGGTCGCGCCGGCGGACGCGGCCGAGGACTACACCGCGAGCGCCCGGCTGCTCGGCCCGCTCGCCGACTTCGTCGTCGTCAACGTCTCGTCCCCCAACACCCCCGGGCTGCGCGACCTGCAGGCGGTCGAGTCGCTGCGGCCGCTGCTCGCGGCGGTGCTGGACACCGTGCACGTGCCGGTGCTGGTGAAGATCGCCCCCGACCTGTCCGACGAGGACATCGACGCGGTCGCCGACCTCGCCGTCGAACTCGGGCTGGCGGGCATCGTCGCCACCAACACCACCGTCCGGCGGGACGGGTTGCGCACCGATCCCGCCCTCGTCGCGGAGATCGGCGCCGGCGGGCTGTCCGGTCCCCCGGTCGCGCAGCGCTCCCTCGAGGTCCTGCGCCGGCTGCACGCGCGGGTCGGGGACCGGCTGGTGCTGATCTCGGTCGGCGGCATCGAGACCGCCGAGCAGGCCTGGGAGCGGATCCTCGCGGGCGCGTCGCTGGTGCAGGGCTACACCGGTTTCATCTACGGCGGACCGTTCTGGGCGCGCCGCATCCACAAGGGCCTCGCCCGGAAGGTGCGGGCAGCCGGGTTCGCGTCGATCGGCGACGCGGTGGGCGCGGGCGTCCGCGTCTGATCCGCCGCGCCCGGAGCGGCGGGCCGGCACACACCGCCGGACAGGCACACCCGTCCGGCGGTGTGTGCCTGTCCGTTTCCGGCGCGGAGGCGATCCGCCGAACGGGTCTACTGCTCGAACGTGCCGTGCAGCGTCGCGCGCGCGATCGCGTGCGAGAACACGTTGAATCCGAGGAACGCCGGGGTCGAGTCGGCGCCGACCCCGTCGAGGGTGTCCACGTCGAGAGCGTGCACGGCCACGATGTAGCGGTGCGGGCCGTGCCCCTGCGGCGGGGCCGCGCCGAGGAAGCGATGCAGGCCGCCGTCGTTCTTCAGGGTGACCGCGCCCTCGGGCAGCCCGGAGCCGGTGTCGTCGCCGGCTCCCGCGGGCAGCGAGGTCACCGAGGCCGGGATGTTCGCCACCGCCCAGTGCCAGAACCCGGACGCGGTCGGCGCGTCGGGGTCGAACATCGTGACGACGAAGCTCTTGGTCTCGGGGGGAAAGCCCGACCACGACAGCTGCGGGGAGACGTCCTGCCCGCCGGGCACCCCGAAGATCCCGCTGGCCTGTTCCGGCTTCAGCGGGCGACCGTCGGTGATGTCCTCGCTGGTGAGATCGAAGGTGGGCAGGTCGGGCAGCGGCGCATACGGGTCGTGGGCCATACCGGTCCTTTCTCTGGGTGCTGGTGTGCTCAGGCGTGCAGCAGGAAGTGTTCCATGACACGGGTGCCGAAGCGCAGCGCGTCGACCGGGACACGCTCGTCCACCCCGTGGAACAGCGCGGCGAAGTCCAGTTCCGGGGGCAGCTGCAGCGGGGCGAACCCGAAGCAGCGGATGCCGAGCTTGGCGAAGGCCTTCGCGTCGGTGCCGCCGGAGAGCATGTAGGGCACGGTCCGCCCGAGGGGGTCGTGGGCCAGGATGGCCGCGTTCATCGCCTCGACGAGGTCACCGTCGAACGTGGTCTCGTACGAGTCGAGGTCGGTGATCCATTCGCGGGTGACGTCCGGGCCGATCAGGTCGTCGACGGTGCGTTCGAACTCGGCGCGCCGGCCGGGCAGGATGCGGCAGTCGACGACGGCCTGCGCCGTCTGGGGAATGACGTTGGCCTTGTACCCGGCGTCGAGCATCGTCGGGTTGGCGGTGTCGCGCAGGGTGGCGCCGACGATGCGGGCGATGGACCCGAGTTTGGCGAGGGTGCCGTCGAGGTCCGGCGAGGCCGGATCGAAGTCGAGTCCGGTCTCCTCGGCGACGGCGGCGAGGAACTCGGCGACCGATTCGGTCAGCACGAGCGGGAAGGTGTGCGTGCCGAGGCGGGCGACGGCCTGGGCGAGGACGGTGACGGCGTTGTCCTCGTGCAGGAACGAGCCGTGGCCCGCGCGGCCCTTGGCGGTCAGCCGCATCCAGCCGAGGCCCTTCTCGGCGGTCTCGACGAGGTAGAGGCGGCGTTCGCCGCCGTCGCGGCGCGGCACGGTCAGGGAGAACCCGCCGACCTCGCCGACGGCTTCGGTGATGCCGTCGAACAGGTCGGGGCGGTGCCGCACGAGCCAGTGGCTGCCGTAGGTGCCGCCGGCCTCCTCGTCGGCGAGGAACGCGAAGACCAGGTCGCGGGGCGGCACGATGTTCTCGGCCTTGAAGCGGCGGGCGACGGCCAGCATCATCCCGACCATGTCCTTCATGTCGACCGCGCCGCGCCCCCACACGTAGCCGTTCTCGACGGCCCCGGAGAACGGGTGCACGCTCCAGTCCGCCGGTTCGGCGGGCACCACGTCGAGGTGCCCGTGCAGCAGCAGCGCACCCCGGGACGGGTCGGCACCCGGCAGGCGGGCGAACACGTTGCCGCGGCCGGGAGCGCCGGATTCGACGTACTCGGTGGTGTAGCCGGCCTCCTCGAGCCGTGCCGCCACCCACATCGCGCAGTCCCGTTCACCGCGGGTGGTGGCCAGGTCTCCGGTGTTGGAGGTGTCGAAGCGGATCAGCTGCGACACCAGGTCGACGACTTCGGCCTCGGCGCGGGATCCGCCGGCCGGCTGGGCGGGATTCGATGTTGTGGACACGGTCCCCTGTCTACCATCGATCTCGGCAAACCCGCAGGTGGGCGGGGCGATTTGGGCGCCGCGACGTGGTGGGTTACTCTTTCACAGCGCCCACGGACGTGGGAGCGGAGCAGGTCCGAGTGGCGGAATGGCAGACGCGCTAGCTTGAGGTGCTAGTGTCCTATTAACGGACGTGGGGGTTCAAGTCCCCCCTCGGACACTCTGAGTTGAGACAGACGGCGAAGGCCCCGAACCGAGCAGGTTCGGGGCCTTCGCCGTTGCCGCGCCGGGCGCCGCCGGATCGTCGCCGCGTCCCGGAGCCGGCCGAGCCGTCGACCAGCGGATTGGGACGGTGCGCCCGGGTAGGTTACGCTGAAACGGCACCCGCGGAGCGGGGAGCATCAGCATGTCCGAGTGGCGGAATGGCAGACGCGCTAGCTTGAGGTGCTAGTGTCCTATTAACGGACGTGGGGGTTCAAGTCCCCCCTCGGACACTCTGAGTTGAGACAGACGGCGAAGGCCCCGAACCGAGCAGGTTCGGGGCCTTCGCCGTTGCCGCGCCGGGCGCCGCCGGATCGTCGCCGCGTCCCGGAGCCGGCCGAGCCGTCGACCAGCGGATTGGGACGGTGCGCCCGGGTAGGTTACGCTGAAACGGCACCCGCGGAGCGGGGAGCATCAGCATGTCCGAGTGGCGGAATGGCAGACGCGCTAGCTTGAGGTGCTAGTGTCCTATTAACGGACGTGGGGGTTCAAGTCCCCCCTCGGACACTCTGAGTTGAGACAGACGGCGAAGGCCCCGAACCGAGCAGGTTCGGGGCCTTCGCCGTTGCCGCGCCGGGCGCCGCCGGATCGTCGCCGCGTCCCGGAGCCGGCCGAGCCGTCGACCAGCGGATTGGGACGGTGCGCCCGGGTAGGTTACGCTGAAACGGCACCCGCGGAGCGGGGAGCATCAGCATGTCCGAGTGGCGGAATGGCAGACGCGCTAGCTTGAGGTGCTAGTGTCCTATTAACGGACGTGGGGGTTCAAGTCCCCCCTCGGACACTCCGAGTCGAGACAGCCGGCGAAGGCCCCGAATCGAGCAGGTTCGGGGCCTTCGCCGTCCACGGGGCGGCGCTTCGCCGCCCGCGGCGGGTGGCTCAGCCGATCCGGCCGCGGCGGAAGTACGTGATCGGGCCGATCCAGTTCACCGCGATGGTCGCGGCCCATTTCGCCTTGCTGCCCGCGACCCGATCCGCGGGGCGCCGCGCCAGATCGATCCATGCCGTCGCGGCGAGCGAGAGCTGCACAGCGGCGAGGGTGAGCACGAGCGTCTGCTGCGCCGGGGTCAGGTCGCGGAACTTCCGGCGGCGCCGTGCGGTCATCGTCGTCTCCTTGGGTCGAGGATTGCTTGCACCCCGAGCCTGCCAGGTTCGCGGCGTCGCGGGCAGAGCCACAGGTCCCACGAGGTCGCCCGGCGTCACCCGCCCGATACCATCGGTCCGTACCGCCCCCCCACGACGAACAGGCCCATGACTTCGCACACCGACGCGTCGGGTATCGACCCGGCCGACCTCGCCACCTGCCTCCGCGTCCTGTCCCTCGTGGGTGAGCTCGACGCCGACCACCCGGATTCGGTGACGGTGCAGCGCGCCGTGGGGCACATGTTCAAGAAGCTCAAGCGGGCGCGCCGCAACGAGACCCGCCGGGCCAAGGTCGCCGCGGACCGGCAGGTGCTCGCGACGACAGCGACCGGCTCCCCCACCCGCATCGACGACGAGACCGCCGGGATCGCGTTGAGCTCGAACGCGCCGGGTGCGAGCGCGGGCACCCTGATCCGGCCGCGGGCCTGCTACGTGTGCAAGGACAAGTACACCCGCGTCGATGCGTTCTACCACCAGCTGTGCCCGCGCTGCGCCGCGGAGAACCACGCGAAGCGGGACGCCCGTACCGATCTGACGGGGCGGCGTGCGTTGCTCACCGGCGGCCGCGCCAAGATCGGCATGTACATCGCGTTGCGGCTGCTGCGCGACGGTGCCCACCTGACGATCACGACCCGCTTCCCGAACGACGCGATCCGCCGCTTCGCCGCCATGGAGGACAGCGCCGACTGGCTGCACCGCCTGCGGATCGTCGGCATCGACCTGCGCGACCCCGCCCAGGTCGTGGCCCTGGCCGACGACGTGGCCGCGCAGGGTCCGCTCGACATCCTCGTCAACAACGCCGCCCAGACCGTGCGCCGCTCCCCCGGCGCGTACTCCGCCCTCGCCGAGGCCGAGTCCGGTCCCCTGCCGGCCGGCCCGCGGCCGGAGGTGCTCACCTTCGGTAAACCCTCGGACGCGCACCCGGCCGCGCTGGCCGGGTCGCTGCCGGCGCAACTGACCGCCGAATCGCTCACCTCGCTCGCGCTGGTGGCCGGGTCGGCCACGCCCGACCGGATCGCCGCCGGTGTCGCGGTCGACGCCGGGGGGCTGCTGCCCGATCTGGTGCACACCAACAGCTGGGTGCAGACCGTCGGCGAGGTCGAGCCGCTGGAACTGCTCGAGGTGCAGCTGTGCAATTCCGTGGCGCCGTTCATCCTGGTCAACCGGCTGCGGCCGGCGCTGGCGTCCTCCCCCGCCCGCCGCACGTACGTGGTGAACGTCTCGGCGATGGAAGGGCAGTTCGCCGGGCGCCGGTACAAGGGGGCCGGGCATCCGCATACCAACATGGCCAAGGCCGCGCTGAACATGCTCACCCGCACCAGCGCCGAGGACCTGCGCGCCGACGGGATCCTCATGACCGCCGTCGACACCGGCTGGATCACCGACGAACGGCCCCACCACACCAAGCTGCGCCTGGCCGAGGAGGGGTTCCACGCCCCGCTCGACCTCGTCGACGGCGCGGCCCGCGTGTACGACCCGATCGTGCAGGGCGAGGCCGGGGTGGACCTGTACGGCTGCTTCCTCAAGGACTACCGCCCGGCGCCGTGGTGAGCGGGCCCGGCCGGCCGGGTGAGATCCATCCGACACGTCCGCGCAGGTGGAGACCAGTTCCACACCGCCGGGAGCGGCCGGGGCGTCCCGGGGCGGGGATACTGGAGGGCACACGCCGTCACCGCCTCCGGAGGACCCCATGCCCGTTGCCGTAGTCCACGCCGACACCCCGGAAGGACACGCCGCACTCACCGCGGCCGCCCGCGAGGCGGCCCACGGCGACGGCACGACCCTCGTGCTCGTCGCGGTCGACGACGACGGCGCGTCCGGGCAGCGCGAACTCGACTCGGTCCGCGCGGACGTCACCGCCACCCTGGGTACCGACGGGTGGGAACTGCGGACGGCGGTGCACGACGGGGACCCGGTCGCCGCGCTGGTCGACCTGGTCGAGCGCTCCGGCGCGGAACGTCTCGTGGTGGGCAGCCGCGACCGCAATGCGCTCGGCAAGTTCCTGCTGGAACGGCGCCTGCAGCGGTTGCTGCTCGAGGCGCCGGTGCCCGTCCTGGTCGTCAAGGGCACCGACGCGGACGAGTAGTCGTCCGGAACGGCCACTGCCCTGCCCGATCCGGATAGGCTGGCGGTATGGCGTACCGGCTTTTGGCCGACGTCACCGTGGCCGTGCACCTGGCCTTCCTGCTGTATGTGACGTTCGGTGGCTTCCTGGCGTGGCGGTGGCCCCGCACGCTGGCGCTGCACGTGGTGGCGGTGGTGTGGGGGTTCGCCACCGTCCTCGCCGGATTCGACTGCCCGCTCACCGATCTGGAGAACTGGGCGCGCCGCCGCGCCGGGATGGAGGGACTGCCGCCGAGCGGGTTCATCGACCACTACCTGACCGGGGTGATCTACCCCGACTCGGCGGTGGGACTCGTGCGGGCCGCCGTCGCGGTGACCATCGTCCTGTCCTGGTTCGGGTGGTGGCTGCGGCGCCGCCGTGTGAGCCGCGTCGCATCCTGACTTACCCGGCAGTAGGGTGTGGCGCATGACTGCCTCCCGCGATCTCGACATCGTCGTCTACGGCGCCACCGGCTTCGTCGGCCGGATCACCGCCGCCTACCTCGCCGAACACGCCCCCGACGGGGTGCGCATCGCCCTGGCCGGCCGCTCCCGCGCCCGCCTCGAACGCATCCGCACCGAGCTCGGGCCCGCCGCGCAGGCCTGGCCGGTACTCGAGGCGGACGCCGGCGACCCGCAGTCGCTCGCCGCGCTCGCTGCCCGCACCCGCGTGGCGGTCACCACGGTCGGCCCCTACGCCAAGTACGGGCTGCCGCTGGTCCAGGCCTGCGCCGAGGCGGGCACCGACTACGTCGACCTCACCGGCGAGGTGCTGTTCCACCGCGAGAGCATCGACCGGTTCGACGACGTGGCCCGGCGCACCGGCGCCCGCATCGTGCACTCCTGCGGATTCGACTCCATTCCCTCCGATCTCGGCGTGCACGCACTGCACCGGGCCGTGCAGGCGGACGACGCCGGGGATCTGACCGACACGACGCTGGTGGTGCGGGCCATGCGCGGCGGCGTCAGCGGCGGCACGATCGACTCGATGCGCACCCAGGTGGACGCGGTACGCCGCGACGGCGCGGCCCGCAAGGTCGCCCTCGCCCCCTACTCGCTGTCGCCGGACCGCTCCCGCGAACCCGACCTCGGGCGCCAGAACGACCTGGCGACCGTCGACGGCGGGTCCGTCGCGCCCGAACTGTCCGGCCGGCTCGCGCCGTTCTTCATGGGCCCCTACAACACGCGGGTGGTGCGCCGCAGCAACGCGCTCACCGGCTGGGCGTACGGGCCGCGCTTCCGCTACCGGGAGACGATGGGTGTCGGTTCGTCGCGGCTGTCGCCGCTCGTGGCGACCGGTGTCGCCGCGGGCTTCGGCGCGTTGGTGGCGGGACTGGCGTTCCCCCCGACCCGGTTCGTGCTCGACAAGCTGCTACCCGCGCCGGGACAGGGCCCGTCCGAGTCGGCCCGCGAGCGCGGCTTCTTCACCATCGACCTCTACACCACGACGAGCACCGGTGCCCGCTACAGCGCCCGCGTCGCCGCCCAGGGCGACCCCGGCTACAAGGCGACCGCGGTGATGCTCGGCGAGTCGGCACTATCGCTGGTCCTCGGCGGCGACCGCCTCCACGCCGGGGGCGGGGTGCTCACCCCCGCGACCGCCTTCGGGGACGTGCTGACCGACCGGTTGCGCGGCGCCGGATTCGAGATCACGGCCCGGCGCCTGCCGTGACCGCGGCGGCGCCGTCACGGGAATCGGCGACACGCCGCCCGACGACGGCGCCGCCGCGCGCGACCGGCTATGCTCGGACGGATCGTCGCATGAGCGGCGAACGGCAGACCGGTGAAGGGACACGAACGTGCAGACGACGAGCATCGCGGCGGCTCCGGCCACCCTGCTCGCGTTGATGGCGTTCTGGCCCACCCGACGGGGCGCGTGCTTCGACCAGGAGTGTTGCTGAGCGGCGTGCGCCGCCTCTCCCCTCCCCGGTTCGCTCCTTCGTGGTCGGAGTCTTCTGCATGTTCGCTCTTCTGGTGTTCACGCTCGTCGGTATCGGTGCGCAGCTCGTCGACGGGGCCCTCGGCATGGCCTTCGGGGTCACCGCCACCACCTTGTTGATCTTCAGCGGCATCGGTCCCGCGCATGCCAGCGCCGCCGTGCACCTCGCCGAGGTCGGCACCACCCTCGTCTCCGGTGCCTCGCACTGGCGGTTCCGGAACGTGGACTGGGGGGTGGTCGCGAAGCTGGGCGTGCCCGGCGCGCTCGGCGCCTTCCTCGGCGCCACGGTGCTCTCGAGCCTGTCCACCGAGGCCGCGATCCCGGTGACGTCGACGATCCTGCTCGCCATCGGTGTCTATGTGGCGCTGCGGTTCTCGGTCCGGCCACCCGCCGTCGCGCACGCCCGCACCTCGCCGCACTCGGCGAAGTTCCTGTCCCCCCTCGGCCTGTTCGGCGGGTTCATCGACGCCAGCGGCGGCGGCGGATGGGGGCCGATCACGACCAGCACCCTGCTCTCCCGCGGCAAGACGGCCCCCCGGACCGTGATCGGCTCGGTCAGCGCCTCCGAGTTCCTCGTCGCACTCGCCGCGAGCATCGGCTTCCTCATCGGTCTCGGCCGGGAATCGCTCGGCAACCTGCTCGTCGTGGCCGGTCTCGCCCTCGGCGGGGCCATCGCCGCCCCGATCGCGGCGTGGCTGGTCAGCCGGGTACCGGCCACCCTGCTCGGCACCGCGGTCGGCGGCGTCATCGTGCTGACCAACGCGCAGAAGCTGTTCACCTCGTTCGAGATCTCCGCCACGGCCACCACGCTGCTGTACCTGCTGATCGTGGCCGGCTGGATCGCGCTGCTCACGGTCTCGTGGCGCCGCTCCCGGCTCACCCGGGCCGAATCCGCCGGTGCCCTCGAGCGCCTCGAGCCGGCCCGCCCCGAACTGCGGGAACCGGCCGCGGACGGCCGAGCACCGTTCTAGGCTCGGCGCACGATGCGCCCCCTCGCCCTGCTCGACACCTACGGCGCCGCCCTCGCCGCCGCCGGCCTCGATGTCCCGGTGGAGCCGGCGCCCGGCATCCACTGCGCCCCGGCCGGGCGGTTCCTCCCCGCCCGGCTGCCGGTGGCCGACCTCGCCACGGGCGCGGTGGCGGCATTCGCGGCGGCCGCCGACCGCTACCGCCACACCCACGGACTCGCTCCGCAGGGGGCGCGGCTCGACCCGGAGCGGATCGCCGCGTCGTTCGCCGGGGACCGGATGCTGCGCATGGCCGGCCGGCCCGTGCCGGGGTTCGCGGCGCTGTCCGGGTTCTTCCCCGCCGCCGACGGGTGGGTGCGCACCCACGCGAACTATCCGCATCACCGGGCGCGCCTGCTCCGCGCCCTCGAACTGCCCGACGACACCGACCGGGCCGGCTGCGCCGCCCGGCTGCGGCAGCTGCCGGCGACGGCGGTCGAGGACGCAGCCGCCGGGCACGACGCGATCGCGGTGCGGGTGCGCACCGAACACGAGTGGGCCACGAGCCCGCAGGGCCGGGCCGCGGCGGCGGGCCCGCTGGTACGGATTCTCGCGCGGGACGACACCGCCGACCGGACCGTCGCGGGCGACGACCCGGCGCGGCCCCTGGCCGGGCTCCGGGTGCTGGACCTGACCCGGGTGATCGCCGGGCCCGTCGCCGCCCGCGCGCTGGGCCTGCTGGGAGCGGAGGTGCTGCGCATCGATCCGCCCGCTCTCCCCGAGATCCCCTGGCAGCACGCCGAGAACGGGCAGGGCAAGCGCACGGCGCTGCTGGACCTGCACGCTCGTCCCGGCCGGGAGACGTGGCGCCGCCTGCTCGCCGACGCCGACGTGCTGCTCACCGGCTACCGGCCCGGGGCGCTGGACGCCCTGATCGGGGCGCCCGGCACGATCCGGCCCGGTCTCGTGCACGGCCGGGTGTGCGCGTGGGGATGGTCCGGGCCGTGGGCGGACCGCCGCGGCTTCGACTCGATCGTGCAGGCCGCGTCCGGGATCGCGGTGGCCGAGGGCGACTGCGACGCGCCCGGCGCGCTGCCGGTGCAGGCGCTCGACCACGCGAGCGGTTACCTGCTGGCGGCCGCGGTGCTCGATGCGCTGGCCGCGCGGCACCGGGACGGGCGGGGCCGCGACGTGGCGGTCGCGCTGGCCCGCACCGCGGCGTGGCTGCTGCAGGCACCCGGCCGCGACCCGCACCCGCCGCCGGTACCGGCACGTCCCGGGCCGCGGACCGTGGCCACGCACGCGGCGGTGACCACGGCCCGGCCCGCGCTCGCCGAGTACCCGGACTATCCGTTCCCGGCCCGCGCCTGGGGTGGCGATCCGGCGGCCTGGGTGGTCCAGGGCCTCGGTGGCTAGGGTGCGGCGTCGAACGCGTCGAGGATCTGCTGGGCGGCCAACGCTGCGGTGAGCGAACCGTCGCGCACAGAGCGTTCGACGTCGCCACGCAGCGCACGCACCCGGGGGTTGGTCTCGAGCCGGCGCAGCAGCTGGTCGTGCACCATCGTCCAGGTCCAGTCCACCAGCTGGCGGCGCCGGTTCTCCTCGAACAGGCCCGCCTCGGTGAGGACCCGGCGGTGCTCGAGGACTTTGTCCCAGAACGTGTCCAGGCCGGCGCCCTCGAGGCCGCTCATGGTGATCACCGGCGGCTTCCACACCGCGTCGTGCGGATGCACGAGCCGCAGGGCCCCGGCCAGCTCCCGCGCCGCGACCCGCGCGTCGCGTTCGAACGGGCCGTCGGCCTTGTTCACGGCGACCAGGTCGGCGAGTTCGAGCACGCCCTTCTTGATGCCCTGCAGCTGGTCACCGGTGCGGGCGAGCGTCAGGAAGGTGAAGCAGTCCACCATGTTCGCGACGGTCACCTCGGACTGCCCGACCCCGACGGTCTCGACGAGGATCACATCGAACCCGGCGGCCTCGAGCAGCACCATCGTCTCGCGGGTGGCCTTGGCCACGCCCCCGAGGGTGCCGGCCGTCGGGGACGGCCGGATGTAGGCGTCGCGCTGCACCGACAGCCGCGCCATGCGGGTCTTGTCACCGAGGATGGAGCCGCCGGTGCGGGTCGACGACGGATCCACCGCGAGCACCGCCACCCGGTGCCCCTTGCCGAGCAGGTACATGCCCAGCGCATCGATGAAGGTGGACTTGCCGACGCCGGGAACGCCGGTGATGCCGACGCGCATCGCGCCGCCCGCCTTCGGCAGCAGGCGCAGCAGCAGCTGCTGCGCCTGTTCCCGATGGTCGTCCCGGGTGGACTCGACGAGGGTGATCGCCTTCGCCAGCCCGGCCCGCCGGTTGGCGAGGACGGCCTCGGCGAGGGCGTCGACGTCGACCGCGGGCCGGCGGGTGTGACTGTCGACCGGGGTGCTGCCCATTGCGGGTCAGGCCCCCAGATCGTGGCCGAGCTGGTCGGCGAGCTTGTGCAGCAGCCCCACCGCGGCGTCCGCGATGACGGTGCCCGGCGGGAAGATCGCGGCGGCACCGGCCTGGTACAGCTCGTCGAAGTCGCCGGGCGGGATGACCCCGCCGACGACGATCATGATGTCCGGGCGGCCCACCTCCGCGAGGGCCTCCCGCAGCGCGGGCACCAGGGTCAGGTGTCCCGCGGCCAACGACGACACGCCGATGACGTGCACGTCGTTGTCGGCCGCCTGGTTGGCGACCTCCTCGGGGGTCTGGAACAGCGGTCCCACGTCGACGTCGAAGCCGAGGTCGGCGAAGGCGGTGGCGATCACCTTCTGCCCACGGTCGTGCCCGTCCTGGCCCATCTTCGCGACGAGGATGCGCGGCCGGCGGCCCTCTTCCTCGGCGAACTTCTCGACGAGTTCGGTTGCCGTGCTGATGTTGACCGCCTTTCCGGCCTCGTCCCGGTAGACCCCGCTGATGGTGCGGATCTCGGCCTGGTGGCGGCCGTAGACCTTCTCGAGGGCGTCGGAGATCTCGCCGACGGTGGCCTTGGCGCGGGCCGCGTCGATGGCCAGGGCCAGCAGGTTCGTGTCCGGCCCGGCGTCGGTCGCGCCGGCGGCGCGGGTCAGGGCGTCCAGCGCGGCCTGCACGGCCTCGGGGTCGCGATCGGCACGCAGCTGCTCGAGCTTGGCGAGCTGCTCGGCCCGCACGCGGGAGTTCTCGACCTTGAGGACCTCGATCTCGTGGTCCTCGGCGACCTGGTACTTGTTGACGCCGATCACCGGCTGGCGGCCGGAGTCGATGCGGGCCTGGGTGCGGGCCGCGGCCTCCTCGATGCGCAGCTTCGGGATGCCCTCGGAGATGGCCTGCGCCATGCCGCCGGCCTCCTCGACCTCCGCGATGTGCTTGCGCGCGCGGTTGGCGAGCTCGTGGGTGAGCCATTCGAGGTAGTACGAGCCGCCCCACGGGTCGATCGGCCGGGTGGTGCCCGACTCCTGCTGCAGCAGCAGCTGGGTGTTGCGGGCGATGCGGGCGGAGAAGTCGGTCGGCAGCGCGAGCGCCTCGTCGAGGGCGTTGGTGTGCAGCGACTGGGTGTGGCCCTGGGTCGCGGCCATGGCCTCGATGCAGGTGCGGGCGACGTTGTTGAACACGTCCTGCGCGGTGAGCGACCAGCCGGAGGTCTGCGAGTGGGTGCGCAGCGACTTGGACTTGGCCGACTTGGGGTGGAACTTCTCGACGAGCTCGGCCCACAGCAGGCGGCCGGCTCGCATCTTGGCGATCTCCATGTAAAAGTTCATCCCGATGGCCCAGAAGAAGGACAGGCGCGGGGCGAACTTGTCGATCTCCATGCCCGCGTCGAGGCCGGCGCGGATGTACTCGACGCCGTCGGCGAGGGTGTAGGCCAGCTCGAGGTCGGCGGTCGCACCGGCCTCCTGGATGTGGTAGCCGGAGATCGAGATGGAGTTGAAGCGCGGCATGTTCGCGCTGGTGTAGGCGAAGATGTCGGAGATGATCCGCATCGACGGCTTGGGCGGATAGATGTAGGTGTTGCGGACCATGAACTCCTTCAGAATGTCGTTCTGAATGGTCCCGGCCAGCTGCTCGGGCTTGACGCCCTGCTCCTCGGCGGCGACGACGTACAGCGCCAGGATCGGCAGCACCGCGCCGTTCATGGTCATCGACACCGACACCTGCGACAGGTCGATGCCGTCGAACAGCTGCCGCATGTCGAGGATCGAGTCGATCGCGACGCCGGCCATGCCGACGTCGCCCTGCACGCGGGGATGGTCCGAGTCGTAGCCGCGGTGGGTGGCGAGGTCGAACGCCACCGACAGGCCCTTCTGCCCGGCCGCGAGGTTGCGGCGGTAGAAGGCGTTGGACTCGGCGGCGGTGGAGAACCCGGCGTACTGGCGGATGGTCCACGGCTGGTTGACGTACATCGTCGGGTACGGGCCGCGGACGAACGGCTCGACGCCCGGGTAGCTGCCCAGCGGGTAGCCCTCGGCGACGATCCGGTCGCGGTCGGCCTTGGTGTAGACCGGCTTGACGTCGATGCCCTCGGGCGTGGACCACACCACCTGCTCGGTCGTGTAGTTGTTGGCGGTGGCGACCGAGTCGACGAGCGCCGCGGCCTGCTCCTCGGTGGGGGCGGCGGGGGCCGGCGCCGCCGGATCCGTCAGCGGGACGTCGGCGAAACTGCCGATCTTGTGTTCGATGCTCACTTACGCTCCCAGGGTGTTCAGCAGGTCGGTCAGCGCGGCGATCGCGTCGATCTTGGCGGTGAGGAACCCGTCCGGGCGCGCGGCGCCGCCGGTCTCGCTCACGGCCTTCTCCGGCCCGGCGAGCAGGACGGTGCCGACGCCGGCGTCGCGGAGGGCGGTGACCGCCGCGCCGGCCTGTTCGCCGTAGCGCTTGTCGGTGCCGCACACCACGGCGACGGTGACGTCGGCGTCGCGGACGGCGGCGGCGATGCTGTCGTCGTCGACGGACAGCGGGCCGGGGTTGACCGTCTCGATGCCGCCGGAGGCGAGCAGGTTCGCGGCGAACGTCGTGCGGATGTTGTGCTCGGCGATCGGTCCCAGCGGGGCGAGCAGCACCCGGGGCCGGGCGCCGTGCGCGGCGAGGTGGACGTCGGAGCGGTCGCGCAGCGCCTCGAAGGCGGCGGCGTACCGGGCGACGGTGGCGCCGGCGTCGGCGGTCTCCGCGGGCAGCGGCGCCTCGGCCAGATTCGGGAACTCGTTGACGCCGGTCACCGCGGTCCGGCGGTGGGCGATGTCGGATTCGCGGCGGGCGCGGGTGGCGGCGATCCGCTCGGCGATCAGGCCGGCGTCGAGGGCGGCACGGTAGCCGCCGGCCGCCTCGATCTGCTGGAAGAACTCCCACGCCTTGGCCGCGATCTGCGCCGTCAGGTCCTCGACGTACCAGGACCCGGCGGCCGGGTCGAGGACGCGGCCGAGGTTGGACTCCTCGAGCAGCAGCAGCTGGGTGTTGCGGGCGATGCGCGCGGAGAAGGCCTCCGACACCCCGAGCGCACCGGCGGGCAGGGCCACGTCGAACGGGAGCACGGTGACCGCGTCCGCACCGCCGATGCCGGCGCCGAACGCGGCGAGGGTGGTGCGCAGCATGTTCACCCAGGGGTCGCGCTGGGTCATCATCGCGGCCGAGGTGACGGCGTGCTGGGGGGCGTGACCGGCGTCGGCCGCACCCACCACCTGTGCGATGCGGGCCCACAGTTGCCGGCCGGCGCGGAATTTGGCGATGGTCTGGAACTGGTCGTCCGTGGCGGCGAACCGGAACTCGATCTGGCCGAGCGCCCGGGCGGCGGACTGGCGGCTGCCGGTCAGCTCGCGCAGGTACTCGAGTCCGGCGGCGACGGCGGCACCGAGTTCCTCGGCGTCGGCGGCCCCGGCATTGTGGAATGCGGTGCCGTCGACGGTGAGGGCCCGCACGGTCTCGGCGCGCCCCGCGGCGGCGTGGGCGAGCTCGACGGCCTGGGCGACGGTGACGTCGGCGCGGCCCGAGAAGGCGCTGGTCAGCGGGGCGGCACCGAGGTGCAGCCGCACGGCGGCGCGCTCGGCGACGTCGCTGCGCGCATCGAGCAGCGCGTAGAGGGCGCCGGCGGCCGCGGCGGTGTCGGCGCCGGCGTCGAGGGTGAGCGGCGCGAGGTCGAGCAGGACCTTGTCGAGCGCGGCGGGCAGGTCGGCGATCGCGATGCCGTCCGCGCCGACGTGCAGCCACAGGGCGCTGACGCCGTTCTCGAGGGCGTCGAGGATGCGTTCGTTCACCTCCCCCGGGGTGTCGCCGAAGCGGGCGCTGACGAGCCATCCGGTGTTGACGTCCCGGGCTGCGGAACCGCCGCGGACGAAGGGGAAGGAGCCGGGCAGCGGCGCCTCGGGACGTTCGTCGCGCACCCCGTAGAGGGGGGCGACGGCGACGTCGTCGTAGGTGGTGGTCTCGAGCAGTCGCTGCGGCTCCGGTCCGAGCTCCGCGGGGTCGACGCGGCGGGACTTGGCCAGCACCCCCGCCACCGCCTCCTGCCACTGCGCGTAGGCGCGCGCGGCATCCTCGGCTTCTGAAGCTAATGACACGTGAGGTCCTCTCGTACGCAGCGGGCGGGCTCGCCGAACACGGCCGTGGAAACCTTAAACTGATTCCGTTGTGATGCTAGCCGCATACACGCCGCCCCTATTGTGGGGATCACCACAATTTCCCTAGCGATCGATAATGTCGTCGCCTAAGGAATCTACCGGGCGCCGAGGCGCCGGCTCGAAGGACCCCGCACCCGGCCGCCGGCGGCCGCGCACCCCAGCGCGAGAAGCCCGGGAGCCCGGTATCGTGACCGTTCGTGACGAGAATGCTGCGGGACCGGCGGATTCTCGCCGCGGCGGCCGTGCTGGCCGTCCTCGCGCTCGTCGCCCTGCTCCTGCCCCACCCGTCCGTCGCCGAGGTACGCGCCTGGGCCGAGGCGGCCGGGCCCCTGCTTCCGCTGCTGTTCTTCCTGATCCACGCCGTGGTGACGGTGGCTCCGTTCCCACGCACCGTCTTCACTCTCAGCGCCGGGGTGCTGTTCGGGTCGGTCACGGGTATCGCGGTGACCGTCGCCGCCACGACCGTCAGCGCCGTGCTGGCACTGCTGCTGGTGCGTGCGATCGGCCGCGGGGTGGTCGAGACGCATCTGAGTCACCCCACGGTCCAGGCGGTCGACGAGCGACTGGCGCGGCGAGGCTGGCTGGCGGTGGGGTCACTGCGGCTGATCGCGCCTCTGCCGTTCGCGGTGGTCAACTACTGCTGTGGGATCTCGTCGGTGCGGGTGGCCCCGTACACGCTGGCCACCGCGGCCGGCATTCTGCCGGGCACGATAGGGGTGGTCCTGCTCGGCGACGCCCTGACGGGACGCACCCACCCCGTGCTCCTGGGGATCTCGGCGGTGTGCATCGTCGTCGGCGCCTCGGGCCTGTGGCTCGAGTCCCGCCTCCCGGCGCCCCGCCCCGGTGCCGTCACCGTGTCATCAAGTCCTGAAGCTTGATTTTTATCATTCAAGGCTCCATCCTTGATGAATGTTCGTGTTGACCGTCGACCAGCGCGGCAGCCGCCGGGACGTCGACCGGGTCGCGGACCTGCTCACCGAGCTGCGCGGCGCCGAGCTGCTCCGCCCCTTCGAACGCACCGCCGGCGACGAGGTGCAGGCCGTCGCCGCCGACCCGGCCGTCGTCGTCGATCTCGCCCTCGACCTCGTCCGCCGCGGCCACTGGAGCGTCGGCATCGGTGTCGGCTCGGTCGAACAGCCCCTGCCGGCACAGACCCGCGCCGGCCGCGGACCGGCCTTCGAACATGCCCGCCGCGCCGTCGACCGCGCCAAGAACGCGCCCGCCCGGGTCGCGGTGGAGGGACCGGACGCCGCCGCGGCCGCCGACGCGGACGCCGCCCTCACCCTGACGGCGCTGCTGGTGACCCGCCGGTCCGATGCCGGACACGAGGCCGTCGAACTCGTCCGCCGCGGGCTCACCCAGGCCGAGGCCGCCGCGCGGCTCGGCATCAGCACCCAGGCGGTGTCGCAGCGTCTGGCCGCCGCCGGATGGCAGGCCGAACCGGCCGGCCGCGACCTCGCCCGCCGTCTCCTGGAAAGGGCCGATCGTTGACCGTCGTCACCCTGGTTCTGCTCGCCGTCGCCGCGCTGGCCCCGGCCCTGGGCCTGCGCCGCGGCACACCCGTGTGGCTCGTCGCCGGACTCGCCGTGACGGCACTTGCCGGTGCCGCGCTCGCCGCGACCGCCACCCCCGCGGTCCGTGGCGTCGCCCTGGCCGCGACCCTGGTGCTCACGAGCGCGGCGGCGGTCACCGGCGGCGCCCCCGCCGTGCTGGCCTCGTTCCGCATCGCCCGTCGGCAACCCGATGCGGGGCCGGTCCCGTCGTCACCGGCCGGACCCGAATCGCCGCCCGGACCGCTGCGCGGCGGACGGGTGATCGGCCTGCTGGAGCGAGCGGCGGTCGCCGCCGCGATCCTGTCCGGATGGCCGGAGGGCATCGCCGTCGTGCTCGCCGTCAAGGGCCTCGCGCGCTATCCCGAACTGCGCGAACCCCAGGCCTCGGAGCAGTTCATCATCGGCACCTTCACCAGCGTGCTGTGGGCGGTCGCGGTGTGCGGGGTGGGACGGGGCCTGCTCACCTGAGCGTCCCTGCGGTCCCCGGGTCCGGGTCCCGAGGCCCGGATCCCCGGGTTCCGGTCACTGGGGTTCGCCGTGCCGTTGCCCGGGCTGCGGCTGCACCCATCCGCCCGTGATCGGCTCCGACGGCGGCAACGCCGCCGACGAGGGCTCACCGCCCCGGCGCTCGGCGCCGGTCGGGTTGTGCACCGCCGGATCGACCGGTTTGCGGGCGACGGCCTCGGCGGCGGCGACGGCCTGCGCGACCTCCGGATCCCGCGCGGTGGAGAACCAGTCGGCCACCTCGTCGGTGTCCTCCTCCGGTCGCGGGAGCCGCTCGTCGACCGGGCTCGGCTCGAAGCGGAACACCCCGTCCTCGCCCGGCGCACCGAGATGCCGGGCGAAGCCCTTGAGGGCGTCTCCGAAATCGCTCGGCACCATCCACACCTTGTTCGCGTCGCCCTGCGCCATCTGCGGCAATGTCTGCAGGTACTGGTAGGCGAGCAGCTCCGGGGTGGGCCGGCCGGACTTGATCGCCGCGAACACCTTCTCGATGGCCTTCGCCTGGCCCTGCGCCTCGAGGTACTTCGCGGCGCGGTCACCCTGAGCGCGCAGGATCCGCGACTGGCGGTCGGCCTCCGCCTCGAGGATGGCCGCCTGCTTGGCGCCTTCGGCCGACAGGATCCGGGACTGCTTGTCACCCTCGGCGGTCTTGATCGCCGACTCCCGGTGCCCCTCGGCGGTGAGGATCATCGCCCGCTTCTCCCGGTCCGCCTTCATCTGCTTCTCCATCGACTCCTGGATCGACGGAGGCGGATCGATGCTCTTGAGCTCGACCCGGGCCACCCGCAGACCCCAGCGGCCGGTCGCCTCGTCGAGTACCCCGCGCAGCTGGCCGTTGATCGAGTCCCGGGAGGTGAGCGTCTCCTCCAGGGTCATGCCGCCGACGACGTTGCGCAGCGTGGTCACCGTCAACTGCTCCACCGCCGCGATGTAGTTGCTGATCTCGTACACCGCCGCCTGCGGGTTCGTCACCTGGAAGTACACGACCGTGTCGATGCTCAGGGTGAGGTTGTCCTGGGTGATCACCGGTTGCGGCGGGAACGAGACCACCCGCTCGCGCAGATCCACCTTGGCGCGGATCCGGTCCACGAACGGGACCAGGAACGTCAGCTGACCCGACACCGTCCGGTAGTACCGGCCCAGCCGCTCGATCACCGCGGCCTCGGCCTGCGGCACCAGCGCCACCGATTTGACGACCACCAGCGCGACGAACGCCACGACAACGGCGAGCACGATCAGCGCTTCCATCTAGGGCCCCTTCCACACGACGGCCGTCGCGCCGTCGATCTGCATCACGGTCACGGTCGTGCCGGGCGGGTACACCTCGGTGACGTCGAGCGGGCGCGCAGTCCACACCTCCCCGTCCAGCTTCACCTGCCCGGAGTGCGCAGCCACCTCCTCGAGCACCAGCGCCTGCTTGCCCGGCAGGGCGTCCACGTTCGTCGCCTTCGCCGGTGGCAGCGCGTAGCGGCGGCGCAGCACCGGCCGCACCCCGCCCAGCAGCACGAGCGACGAGACCGCGAACACCAACGCGTCGGCCCACACCGGCAGGTCCGTCGCGGCGGATACCCCCGCGGTGGCCAGGGCGGCGGCGCCGAGCATCAGCAGGACGAAATCGCCCGTCAACGCCTCCGCGGCGGCGAGCACCAGCCCGGCGATCAGCCATATCAATGCCGACACGACGCCATCCAACCACAAATCGGACATCCCGGGTGGAACCCCAGGCCAGGGCCTCGTGCGGTCAGTCCTCGGCGGGCTCGGTGACGAAATCGACGAGCTGCTCGACCGCCCCGATCAGCGGTGCCTCGAGATCGCGGAAGCTCGACACCGCCGAATAGACGCGCCGCCACCCGTCCTGCGGGCTGCCCCACCCCAGCGCTTGGCACACCCCGGTCTTCCAGTCCTGCCCACGCGGAATCGTCGGCCATGCCTCGATGCCCAGCGCCTTCGGCCGCACCGCCTGCCACACGTCGACGAACGGATGCCCGGTGACGAGCACGTGCGGCCCGAGATTCGCCGTCAGCCGCTCTTCCTTGGAACCGGTGACGAGGTGGTCGGCGAGCACCCCCACGCGGCGCCCGGGACCGGGGGCGAACCCGGCGAGCCGCTCCCCGAGGTTGTCGAGGCCCTCGAGCTGTTCGACCACGACACCCTCGACGCGCAGATCGTGCCCCCACACCCGTTCGACCAGGGCGGCGTCGTGCACCCCCTCCACCCAGATCCGGCTGCCGCGCGCGACCCGCGCCCGCAGCCCGGCGACCTTCGTCGACCCGGACGCCGACCGGGCCGGGCCGGCCGTCGCGGGGCGCGCCGTGGGCCGCACCAGGGTCACCGGCCGCCCGTCGAGGAGGAACGCCGCCGGACGCAGCGCGAACAGCCGGGTGCGCCGCGCGCCGTCCTCGAGCCGGACGAAGTCGCCGTCGTAGGTGCGTTCGAAGCCGACGACCGCGCCGCACCACCCGGACGCGGCGTCCTCGACCACCAGGTCCTTCTCGGCAGCCACCTCGGGAACTGCGGGTCTACGGGCGCGCGGATGGCCGGCGAAGATGTCGCCGCCGTACATGTCGGGACTCACCTGCGCAACGTTAGGGCCGCCGCGGCCGCCGCGGCGGGAGGGCACGCCGACCGGTCGTGGCCCCGCCGTCGCGACGGCGCCTATGCTCCGCCGTCGGGACGGCGCCTATGCTCGGAAGCCGTGAGTTCCCCCGGTCAGACCCTGACGGTGTGGGCCGGTTCCTGGCTGGCCGGGCACGCCGCGCCGGACGACGTCCTCGACGCCCTGCACGCCTGGGCGCCGATGCATCTGGTGGTCTCCCACGACGAGCCCGCCGGCGACCTCTCCGGCGTGCCCGAACACTCCCCCGTCGACGGCGCCGCCGTGCTGCTCACCGCGCTGCGCCGGGCCGACCCGGCCGGCGCGGACGGGATCCGGCTGGTGCTGCCCGCCCCCGGCGACGTCCGCGGCCTGCCCCCGGGCACCGCGCTGGCCCGCGCCGCGGTCGCGGCCGGCGAAGCCGTGCTCGCGGGCGCACCCGGCACACCCGGTCTCGGCTTCGTCCCCTCGGTGGAGGGCCCGGACGTGCTGCGCTGGACCCTGTTCGCGGTCCCGGCGGTGCCCGAACCGCCCGCCGAGCCCGGCCTCGGGGAGGCCGAGTTCGCCATGCGCGAGGCGGTGCGGGACGCCGCGACGAGGGTGGGCCGGGTGCTGACCGTGGGCGCCGGCGGCCGCACCGCCGACCCCCGGGAGCAGATCGCGGCCGAGATCGCCGAACATGCGCGGCACCGCTACCCGGACTCGATGCCCGAGCGCGCCGCCCGCATCCTCGACTCGGCCGACCAGGTCGCGGCGATCCTCACCGTCGCCGGCCGCGGCGCGGAACCGGACGCGGCCTCGGCCACCGGGCAGGCCACGCGAGAGCAGGCGCTGCGCCCGCTGTGGGCGGCCGTACGCGCCGCCCGGCTCGGGGCGGTGGCGGCCGCGGTCCGGGCGGGCCATCACGCCTGACGCACGGCCGCGGACACCCCGCCCGGAACGTCCCCCGGCACGACGACGGCCTTCTCCGTCCGGATCGCCACCCGCACCACGATCAGCAACAGCAACGACACCGCGAACCCGGCCAGCGCGCCGAACTGGCGCAGGTCGAACAGGAACACCTGGGTGACGAGCAGGTTCACCACCACGGAGGCGTACAGCAACCGCAGCGCGGGCAGATCGCGGCGCCGCGCGAACTGCCACAGCCCGGCCACGATCAGCACGGCGCTCACGGCACCGGAGAGTTCGGCGCCGATCTCCGAGATGCCGGCGTCCTCGGCCGCCCACCCCGACCCGGCCAGCACGATCACCAGTCCGACGAGGGTGTGGACGGCGTGCACGGCGAACACCACCAGCACGAGCCGGCGGGCCGCGGCGGTCGCCGCCCAGGCCGTGACCCGGTGCTCGACCCGGTCCCGGACCACGGCAATGCGCCCGTCGAATCCGGTCCTCGCCGCGACCGGGGCGGCCAGCCCGGCCCGTATCGAGCCGGCCAGTACGCGCTGCGCCGGGTCCCGGACACCCGCCAGGACGTCCAGCGCGCGGCGGCGCGCGAACTCGTCGAGCCGGCCGAGCACGAGATCGGTCAGCGCCTCGAGACCGACGGCGAGGCGCTGCCGGTCGGTCGGGCCGCGCCGCGCCAGCGCTACGCGGGCACCGAGGTAGAACGCGACGAGCACCACGTACATCACGGCCACTGCGGGCCGGAAGAAGTAGTCGACGTCGGTGGTGAGGAACTTGCCGACCTCGTCGAGGAACAACCCGAAGCCGATCCCGCCGAGCAGCGCGGCGCGCATCCGCACCCGGCTGCCGTGCCGGATCAGGACGCCGACGAGGGCGACGGCCATGAGCAGCCCGCCCCACAGCACGTGCGCGATGTGCAAGGTGCCGCCGCCGATCTGCGGATAGCCGGTCGCGGCGAGGTAGCCGCGGGTGACGAGCACGGTCGCGACGGTGGCGACGAGAAAGACCTCGACGCGGGTGACGGCGGCGTCGTCGACGGCGGTGGGCGGTGCGGTCACGGGGCGGCCTTTCGTCGCGGTGCGGGGTCGGCCGCTGTGCCGCGGCAGTGAGCGGCTCCCGGCGGCTGAGCGCCCCTGTCCTGACGGTTCCCTGCGTCCGTGCCGGGCAGGACCGGCTCCGTCGTCATGCCGACATCTTCTCCCGGGTCGCGGCAGCCGAGCCCGAAATCGGCACGACCGCCCTCCGGTCCGGCTCGGGTACCCGGCAGCGACGCCCCTGACGGGGCCGTGACGACCCTGGCGGGGCGTGACGTCCATCCCCGGGCAGCGGCGCCGCCCGACGGTCAGCGAGGCGGCCCGGCGCGGCCGGTGGACGGTGTCGGCCGGATCCCGGACGCCGGGCCCGCGGGGCGGGCCCGCCCGGTCAGCGGCGCGGCCGTGCCGGAGGCCGGCAGCATTCGGGGGCGCAGAGCTCCCCGTTGCACCCGACGCCCAGCAGCGGCTCGGTGCCGCGCCGCACCGGGGCGGCACCGTCGAGGCGTTCGCGCACCAGCTCGCGCACCATCTGCACGAACCGCGGGTCGGTGCCGGCGGTGGCGGCGCGGACGAATGCCATGCCGAGCTCCGCGGCCCGGTCGCGCGCCTCGGTGTCGAGGTCCCAGACGACCTCGAGGTGGTCGGAGACGAATCCGACCGGCACGACGACGACCGCGTCGACGCCGCGGGCGTGCAGAGCGTCGAGGTGGTCGACGATGTCCGGCTCGAGCCACGGCACCTGAGGGGGCCCGGACCGGGACTGCCACACCAGGTCGTGGTCGGGGGTGCCGGTGGCGGCGGCGATCAGGCGGGCGGCCTCGTCGACCTGCCGGCTGTAGAGGTGTCCACCCCGATCGGGGGGACCACCGGTGGCGTCGGCGGCGGTGGGCACCGAATGGGCGGTGAACACCAGGCGGGCCGCGTCGCGACGGTCGGCGGGCAGCTGGGCCCGGGCCGCGGCGACGGCGTCGGCGACGGCGGCGAGGAACAGCGGATGATCGTAGAAGTGCCGCAGTTTGGTCAGCGCGGGCGCGTCGTCGCCGACGGCGGCGCGGGCCCGGGCGATGTCCTCGTGATACTGCCGGCACCCCGAATAGCCACCCCACGCCGAGGTCGGGAACACCAGGGCGTTGCGCACCCCGTCGCCGCGCATGGCCGCGACGGTGTCCTCGATCATCGGGTGCCAGTTGCGGTTGCCGAAGTAGATCGGCAGGTCCAGCCCGGCGGCGGCGAAGTCCTTCTCGAGACGCGCAATGAGGTCGCGGTTGAGGGCGTTGATCGGCGACACACCGCCGAAATGCAGGTAGTGCTCGGCGACCTCGTCGAGGCGTTCGGGGGGCACCCCGCGCCCGCGGGTGACGTTCTCGAGGAACGGCCGCACTTCGTCCGGGCCTTCCGGACCGCCGAACGACAGCACCAGCAGCGCGTCGTACGGCTCGGGAGTAGGGGTCATGGCTCGACCCTAGGCTCCGGCACCGAAGCCGACCTGGGAATGGAAGCCCCCGTCGACGTAGACGATCGACCCGGTGGTGCCGGGCAGCCAGTCCGAGAGGACCGTGCACACGGTCTTGGCGACGGGCGTCGGATCCTCGACGTCCCAGCCGATCGGGGCCGCCGCGGACCAGCCCTCGTTGAGCCGGTTCATCTCCGCCCCGGGACCGGTGGCGTCGCCGGCGATGGCCTTGGCCGCGAGGGTCTTGATCGGGCCGGCGGCGACGAGGTTGGAACGGATGCCGCGGCCGCCGACCTCCTTGGCGACGTAGCGGTTGACGGACTCGAGGGTGGCCTTGGACACGCCCATCCAGTTGTAGAAGGGCACGGCCCGGGCCGGATCGAAGTCCATGCCGACCAGGGACGCACCGTCGTTGAGGGCGGGCAGCAGTGCCTTGGCGAGGGCGGCATAGGAGTAGGCGGACACCTCGAGGGCGACGGCGACGTCGGTCCACGGCGCGTCGAGGAACGGGCTGCCCAGGCAGGAGCGGGGGGCGAACCCGATGGAATGCACCACGCCGTCGAGGCCGTCGGGGGCGAGTTCGCGGACGCGGTCGGCGAGGGTGTCGAGATGCTCGGTGTTCTGCACGTCGAGTTCGAGGGCCGGCGGCACCGGCTGCGGCAGGCGCTGCGCGATGCGGTCGATCAGGCGTAGCCGGTCGAAGCCGGTGATGATCACCTTGGCGCCCTGTTCCTGCGCGACCTTCGCGGTGTGGAAGGCGATGGAGGCGTCGGTGATGATGCCGGTGACGAGAATGGTCTTGCCCTCGAGCAGTCCGCCCATGAGTGTGTCGGTCCTCCAGTGAGTTTCGGATGTGGTGGCGTGTGTGCCGGGGTCAGTGGCCCATGCCGAGGCCGCCGTCGACGGGGATGACCGCGCCGGAGACGTACGCGGAGTCGTCGGAGGCCAGGAAGCTGACGACGGCGGCGACGTCCTCGGGCTTGCCGAGACGCTGCAGCGGGATGAACTTCTTCGCGGTGTCGCGGACGTCGTCCGAGAGTTCGGCGGTCATGTCCGTCTCGATGAAGCCGGGCGCGACGACATTGGCCGTGATCGATCGCGAGCCGAGTTCACGGGTCACCGAGCGGGCCAGGCCGATGACACCGGCCTTCGAGGACGCGTAGTTGATCTGTCCCGCCTGGCCGGCCATGCCGACGACCGAGCCGAGGAAGATCATCCGGCCCCAGCGCCCCCGCAGCATCGCGCGGTTGGCGCGCTTCGCGCACCGGAACGCACCGGTGAGGTTGGCGTCGACGACCTTCGTGAACTGGTCCTCCGTCATCCGCATCAGCAGCGTGTCGTCGGTGATGCCGGCGTTCGCGACCAGAACCTCGACCGGTCCCTGATGCTCTTCGACTGCCTTGAACGCGGCGTCGACGGAGTCGCTGTCGGTGACGTCGCAGCGAACGCCGAACAGTCCCTCCGGGGCGCCGGAGCCGCGGTGGGTGACGGCAACCTTGTGGCCGTCCGCCTGCAGGCGGCGGGCGACGGCGAGGCCGATGCCACGGTTGCCGCCGGTGACGAGAACCGAGCGGGGGGTGGCCGCGGGGCGCGGCGATCCGGCGGGGCTGCTTGCGTCAGTCATGGGGTCAAACCCTATCTGGTGGCGGTACGGGTCGGTAACAAGGCGCCCGGAGCGGCGGGCGGACCGGCTGCGGCGCAGGTCAGGGCAGGCGTTGACGCAGCAGCAGGGCGGCCCCGACCCCACCGGTGACGGCGAGGACGCCGAGGATCAGCCAGGGCCGGCTGGCGTCACCGCGGGTGGTCTCGTACCCGATCTGTTCCTCGAGGGTGTTGTAGGCGTCCTCGAGTTCCTGCAGGTTCGATGCGGTGAAGAAGGTGCCCCCGGAGAGGTTGGCGATCTCCTTGAGGGACGGGTCGTCCACCGGAACCGGGATGCGTTCGTTCTCGATCGAGACGGTGCCGTACTCGGTGCCGAAGGAGATCGTCGAGACGGGCACGTCCTTGTCCGCGGCCTGCCGGGCCGCGGTGAATCCGCCGCGCGGGTCGTCGGGGCTCTCCGGGACGGTCTGCTTGCCGTCCGAGAGCAGCACGATCCGGGCCGGGGGTGCCTGGTCGCCGCCGCCGAGCACCGCGGCGAGGGTGTCGACGGACTGCAGGGCCGTGAAGATCGCCTCCCCGGTGGCGGTGCGCTCGCTCAGCTGCAGGTTGTCGATCGCGGTCTTGGTGGCCGCCCGGTTGGTGGTGGGCGAGACGAGCACCGAGGCGGTGCCGGAGAACGCCACCAGGCCGAGATTGATGCCGGGCGTGAGGTCGTCGGCGAAGGACTTGGCGGCCGCCTGCGCGGCGGCCAGACGGGTCGGCTCGACGTCGGTGGCCTGCATCGACAGGGACACGTCGATCACCAGGACGACGGTGGCGCGGTTGCGCGGGACCCGCTGTTCGGCGGTGGGCCCGGCCGCGGCGACGGTGAGCAACGCGAGACCGGCCAGGAGCAACGCGACCGGGACGTGCCGGCTGCGGCCGGGCCGCTGCGGCGCCACCTTCTCAAGCAGTTCGAAGTTGGTGAACCGCAGTGTGTGCCGCATGCGGCGGCGTTGCACCGCCACGTAGCCGGCGGCGAGGGCGAGGACGACGAGAAGGAACAGCAGCCACCACGGCGCGGTGAAGTCGGAGATGCTCACCGGGCCCCCTTCACCGGCGCGCCGAAGCTGTGGCGGCGCGCGGCGACGAACCGGACGACGTCGTCGATCCAGTTGCGGTCGGTGCGCAGGCTCAACAGAGGGGCGCCGCAGCTGCGGACGGCCCGGCGGACGGCGTCGCGGTGTTCGGTCGCGGCGCGCGCGTAGTCGGCGCGCAACTGCTCGGTGGTGGTGAACTCGCGGGTGCGCCCGGTTTCGGGGTCGTGCAGCACGACGTTGCCGAGGTCGGGAAGTTCGAGATCGCGACGGTCGAGGACTTCCACCGCGAGCAGGTCGTGCCGGCCGGAGAGGGCACGCAGCGACCGTTCCCAGTCGATGGGGCCGAGGAAGTCGCTGACGACGACGACCAGGCCGCGGCGCCGCTGCGGGCGCCGCAGCGACTCGATCAGGCCGCGCAGGTCCCCGCGGGTGCCGTCGGGGGCGTGCGGGGTCGTCGCGATCGAGCGGAGCATCGCCTGCGTGTGCAGCTGGCCGCCGCGGGCGGGCACGCGGCGGGTGTGCACCCCCGTCCCGACCACCGCGCCGATCCGGTTGCCGCCGCCGCCGGCGAGGTAGCCGACCGCGGCGGCGGCGGCCACGGCGAGGTCCCGCTTCTCGCAGACCCCGGTGCCGAAGTCGAGACTGGGCGAGAGATCGATCGCCAGCCACGTCTCGAGCTCGCGGTCGGCGACGGTCTGCCGCACGTGCGGGTGGGTGGTGCGAGCGGTGACGGACCAGTCCATCTGGCGCACGTCGTCGCCGGGCTGGTACTCGCGGGCGTCGCCGGGCTCGGAGCCGGGGCCCGGGATGAGTCCGAGGTGGTCGCCATGCAGCACCCCGTCGAGGCGGCGCCGCACCGTCAGCTCGAGGGTTCGCAGCGCCGCCGTCAGGGCGGGGTCACGCAACTCGCCGGAACGGAAGGTCGGCGGAGTCACCGGGGGGCGTCGGCTCACCGCTGCCCCGCACCGGCCTCCGGCCCGGGCATCCCTGCCGCCGGCGCGGCCGCGACCCCGACCGGCGCCGGGGCGGGGACGGGTGGTTCGGCCTGCGGGGCCACCTGCGGCATGCCGACGGTCTGCAGGATGCGGGCGATGATCTGGTCCGGCGAGACGTCGTCGGCGAGGGCGTCGTAGGACAGCACCAGCCGGTGCCGCAGCACGTCCGGGATGATGTCGACGACGTCCTGCGGCACGACGTAGTCGCGGCCGCGCAGCAGGGCCAGGGCACGCGCGGCGGAGATGATGCCGAGAGTCGCCCGCGGGGACGCTCCGTAGGCGATCCAGCCGTCGACCTCGGTCAGGCCGATCTCGCCGGGAGAACGGGTGGCGAAGATGACCCGCACCACGTAGTCGACGAGGGCGTGGTGGACGAACACGCGGTTGGCGACCTGCTGCAGGCGGATCAGCTCGTCGCTGTCGAGGATCTGCTTGGGTTCGGGTGCCGCCACCCCCATGCGGTAGACGATCTCGCGTTCCTCCTCGACCGTGGGGTAGTCGACGAGGACCTTGAACAGGAAACGGTCGCGCTGCGCCTCCGGCAGCGGGTACACGCCCTCGTTCTCGATCGGGTTCTGGGTGGCCATCACCAGGAACGGGTCCGGCATGGGGAAGGTCCGGCCGCCGATCGTGACGTGCCGTTCGGCCATCACTTCGAGCAGGGCGGACTGCACCTTGGCCGGGGCACGGTTGATCTCGTCGGCGAGCACGAAGTTCGCCACGACGGGTCCGAGTTCGGTGTCGAATGCTTCGCGGCCCTGCCGGTAGATGCGGGTGCCGACGAGGTCGGTCGGCACGAGGTCGGGGGTGAACTGCACCCGGGAGAACGATCCGCCGACGACCTTCGCGAACGTCTCGACCGCGAGGGTCTTCGCCACGCCGGGGACACCCTCGAGCAGCACGTGGCCGCGGGCGAGGACGCCGACGAGCATCCGCTCGACGAGCCGGTCCTGACCGACGATCACCCGCTTGACCTCGTAGATGGCCTGTTCGAGCAGACGCACATCGTGTGCCTGGTCCGACGTGCGGCCCGTCTCCCCGGCCGGGGCGGCCACGGCGGTCTTCGCGTCCGACGTTGCCGTGCCCGACGTGCCACCCTCGCGTGAGGTCACCAAGAATCCACCGCTTTCGCCTCGTTGCTGCTGGAAGTCACCTACCCACACCACTATTCCAGGTGGCGGACGGCGGCGCCGTCGCCGAGCCGGTGCGCGTGGGCACCGGCGTCGGACGAGTCCTCCTCCGGCCGGGCGGAACAGCGTGTCAGGAGACCATCCGTACCACGTACGGGGTCATGCCGTCCCAGCGTACCGGTGAGATCTTCACGTGCGAACCCGACTGCGGGGCTTCGATCATCTGCCCGTCGCCCAGGTACAGGCCCACGTGCTGGCTGGCGTTGGGGCCATAGAAGATCATGTCGCCGCGGCGCATCTGTGCCGACGGCACCTGCTCGCCGGCGGTGTACTGGTAGCCGGTGTAGTGCGGAAGCGAGATCCCGATCCCGGCGAATGCGTAGATCATCAGCCCGGAGCAGTCGAAGCCGACCTTGTTGTAGTCGCCGTAGCTGTCCGCGACGCCGCCGTCGCGAATGCCGAGGGTCGGGCCGTTCTCGTCGCCCCCGCCCCACGCGTAGGGCACCCCGATCTGAGACATCGCCCGATCGATCACCGTCTCGACGGCGGCCGCGCCGGTGAGGGTCGAGCCCCGCTCGGGACTGGTCCGGGGCCGGCTGCGGGTGGGCGGAGTGGTGGTGGTGTCTTCCTCCTCCACCGGGTCGGCGCGGTCGGGAATCGTCGAGTCCTCGGAGCCGGCGTCCTCGCTGCCGTCGGTCGAGCCGCCCGATCCGTCGGTGCCCGATCCGTCCGTGCCCGATCCGTCCGTGCCCGAGCCGTCGGTACCGGATCCGTCCGTACCGGATCCGTCCGTACCGGATCCGTCCGTACCGGATCCGTCCGTGCCCGATCCGTCGGTGCCCGATCCGTCGGTGCCCGATCCGTCGGTGCCCGATCCGTCGGTGTCCGTTCCGTCCTGCCCCGATGTGGCGCGCCCCGGCCGGGTCGTGCCGGAGGTCGGCGGCAGCGGCGACTCGAATCCGACCTCGGACTCGCCGGATTCGGCGGCCGCGGGCTGGGGCCGCACGTAGCCGTCGATCTGAGTGTGGGGCCGCTGCCCGTTGGCCAATTCGGCAGCACGGGCGTTGGCGTCGGCGTCGGCGGCGACGCGCCGGGCGGCATCGGCCGCCGCCTGCCGCGCGGCAGCCTCGGCCGCCGCCGTCGCGGCCTCCTCGGCCTGCCGCTGCCGATCCCACTCCGCGTACTGCGCGCGCTGACCTTCGAGTCCGGTGACGGTGCCGCGGGCCCGGTCGAGTTCCGCCTGCGCCTGTGCGCGGTCCTGTTCGATGCGTTGCTTCTCTGCGGTCTGTGCGGCCAGCGCGGTACGCGCCTCGCTGATGGCGGCCTCGGCAGCGGCACGGCGTTCCTCCGCCGCCGCGGCCGCGGCGTCCGCTTCCTGCTTGCTGGCGCGCGCTCGCGAGTCCCGGTTGGCCTGCTCGGTGCGGGCCCGTTCGAGCGCGTCGAGGACGGCGGTACGGCCCGCGGAGAGCAGGCGCATGATCTGGGCGCGGTCGAGCAGGTCGTCGGGCCCGGTGGAGCCGATGAACGAGGCGAGCGAGGCGACATTGGTGCCCTGGACGTAGCTGTCGCGCGCGAAGGCGTCGAAATCCTGCTGGGCCTGCCGGATCCGGGTGCCGGCGTCCTTCAGCGCCTGCTGGGACAGGGTGACCGCGTGGGCGGCGGCGTCGGCGGCGTCGCGGGCGGACTGCAGGTCGACCAGGGCGCGGTTGACGTTCTCCCGCTTGATCGCAACCTGGCTCTCGAGTTCGGCGAGGTGCTGGTCGGCTGAGGCGATGCGGAGGATGAGCCCACCCACCTGGTCCAGCCCGGCGGCGACGGCACCCCCGGCTGCCGCGAGATCGGCATCGCTCGGATTGGGCGGCGGGGGTGGGACCGCCCCGGCGGACGCGGCCGTGCCCGCGATCAGGGAGGTGGCCAGGCCGATGCCGAGGACCAGCCGCGCCGTGCGGGACAAGCGGCGTCTTCGGGGCGTCCGCGACGACTGCCGGGACATCGCCTGCCGTATTCCGCTACGCCTCACATCGCCCTCCCTCGGTCGCGCCGGCGGGACGCACCCGAGCGCAACCGGGAAAGGGGTCGGTGCAGCAGCGATCCACCGCGGACGAGGCCGCGGTTGCACCGCTCGACGGCCCGGCGTCGACTCACGGTTCGCACCGCGACCCGGCACCGGGTATGTGTGACACCCCTTCCCCAAGAGCGCCAAGTGCACCGTACGACACTTCGCACCCCGATGAAACTCCAGTCACAGAAGACGGAAGCGGAATGAGACCTGTGTCAACGGCCTGAGCTGTGACGACGGCCACAGCGCGAGACGAAAATTCTCCGCCGCGTCAGCGCTCGATCCGGCCGGCCGCCGCCGCTGTCGTCGTGTCGGTGTCGCGACGGCGACGGACGGCCTTGGCGAGGTAGGTCGCTCCGGCCGCGCCCGCGACCGCGAGCAGCAGCAGCACCGTGAACAGCGTCCAGGGCGGCGCGGGCTCGGTGAGAGCATCGACGAAATTCGACGCCGAGACGACCGGGTCGCCGGTGTAGGTGCGGTCCTGCGCGGACTCGAGGAGCACCCGGTCGATGCTGTCGCTGTGGGCGCCCACCCAGCCGGGACTGAGCACGAGCACGGTGCCGCCGTCCTCGCCGGCGACGTCCGTGGCGAGGTCGCGCAGCTGCGAATCGAGGCGGGGATCGCGGTCGAGCACGACGATGCTCAAGTCGATCCCGTGCTGCTGCGCGCGGTCGACGACGGCGACGAGATCGTCGACGCGCTCCGGAGGTGCCGAGACCTGGTCGTCGGCGAGGTCGGCGAGGACCTGCTCGAGCGAGACGCCCGGCGGGAGGTCGGTGGACGACGGCGTCAGGACACGTGGCAGGGGCGCAGACATCTCTCTCCGTGGTACTCGACGGCCACCGCTCGTGCGGCGCCGTTCGTACCCTACGCGACGAGGCGATCGCGGCGGCCGGACGCCGGATCGGCGGTTCCGTCCCATCGCTTCACAGGACAAGCGTACTGTTAGACTTGCCGCGAGACGCCTCCGACGCCGTCCGGCCCTGTTCTGCGGCCCGGCCCGGCTGCGGAGCCTCGCTTCGGCCGTCGACACAGCCCCGTCGGCGGCGAGCCTCATCGACGAGTGGAGCTGACGTGAGCACCAGTATTGATTCGTTCGGCGCCAAGGGGACGCTGGAGGTCGGAGAGAACTCGTACGAGATCTTCCGCCTCTCGGCCGTACCCGGCACCGAAAAGCTGCCCTATGCATTGAAGGTTCTCGCCGAGAACCTGCTGCGCACCGAAGACGGTGCGAACATCACCGCCGATCACATCCGCGCCCTCGCGAACTGGGATCCGTCGGCCGAGCCGAGCGTCGAGATCCAGTTCACTCCCGCCCGCGTGATCATGCAGGACTTCACCGGCGTGCCCTGCGTGGTCGACCTCGCCACCATGCGTGAGGCCGTCACCACCCTCGGCGGCGACCCGAACAAGGTCAATCCGCTCTCCCCCGCCGACATGGTCATCGACCACTCGGTCATCCTCGACGTCTTCGGCCGGGCCGACGCCCTCGAGCGCAACGTCGACCTCGAGTACGAGCGCAACGGCGAGCGCTACCAGTTCCTGCGCTGGGGCCAGGGCGCCTTCGACGACTTCAAGGTCGTCCCCCCGGGCATGGGCATCGTGCACCAGGTCAACATCGAGTACCTGGCCCCCACCGTGATGGTGCGCAACGGCCAGGCCTACCCCGACACCTGCGTCGGCACCGACTCGCACACCACGATGGTCAACGGCCTCGGCGTGCTCGGCTGGGGCGTCGGCGGCATCGAGGCCGAGGCCGCGATGCTCGGCCAGCCGGTCTCGATGCTCATCCCGCGCGTGGTCGGCTTCAAGCTGACCGGCGAGATCCAGCCGGGTGTGACCGCCACCGACGTCGTCCTCACGGTCACCGACATGCTCCGCAAGCACGGCGTGGTCGGCAAGTTCGTCGAGTTCTACGGCGCGGGCGTCGCCGAGGTGCCGCTGGCCAACCGCGCCACCCTGGGCAACATGAGCCCCGAGTTCGGATCCACCGCCGCGATCTTCCCGATCGACGGCGAGACCATCAACTACCTGCGCCTGACCGGCCGCAGCGACGAGCAGCTCGCGCTCGTCGAGGCGTACGCCAAGGAGCAGGGCATGTGGCACGACGCGGAGAAGGAGCCCTCCTACTCCGAGTACCTCGAGCTGGACCTGAGCACCGTGGTCCCGTCCATCGCCGGCCCCAAGCGCCCGCAGGACCGCATCCTGCTCAGCGAGTCGAAGATCGCCTTCCGCAAGGACATCCACAACTACGTCGAGGAGCAGCACCCCGCCGAGCACACCAAGCTCGACGAGGCCGTCGAGGAATCCTTCCCGGCGTCCGACCCGGTCGCGCTGTCCTTCGCCGACGACGGTGCCGTCGACGTCCAGTCCGCCGCCAACGGCGCGGACGGCCGGCCCACCAAGCCCGTGCGGGTCGTCTCCGAGGAGCGCGGGGAGTTCGTGCTCGACCACGGCGCCGTCGTCGTCGCGGGCATCACCTCGTGCACCAACACCTCGAACCCGTCGGTGATGCTCGGCGCCGCGCTGCTCGCCCGCAACGCCGTCGAGAAGGGCCTGTCGTCGAAGCCGTGGGTCAAGACCAACATGGCACCCGGCTCTCAGGTCGTCTCCGACTACTACGAGAAGGCCGGCCTGTGGCCGTACCTCGAGAAGCTCGGGTTCTACCTCGGTGGCTACGGCTGCACCACGTGCATCGGTAACACCGGGCCGCTGCCGGAGGAGATCTCCAAGGCCGTCAACGACAACGACCTGTCGGTGACCGCGGTGCTCTCCGGTAACCGCAACTTCGAGGGGCGCATCTCCCCCGACGTGAAGATGAACTACCTCGCGTCCCCGCCGCTCGTCATCGCATACGCCCTGGCGGGCACGATGGACTTCGACTTCGAGACCGACCCGCTCGGACAGGACCAGGACGGCAACGACGTCTTCCTGAAGGACATCTGGCCGTCGGCCCAGGAGATCGACGACACCATCAAGTCGGCGATCAGCCAGGACATGTTCCGCAAGTCGTACGCCGATGTCTTCAAGGGCGATCACCGCTGGCAGAACCTGGAGACGCCGGAGGGCGACACCTTCGCGTGGGACGAGAACTCGACCTACGTCCGCAAGGCTCCGTACTTCGACGGCATGACGATGGATCCGGCTCCGGTCTCCGACATCAAGGGCGCCCGCGTGCTGGCCCTGCTCGGCGATTCGGTCACCACCGACCACATCAGCCCGGCCGGACCGATCAAGCCCGGCACCCCCGCCGCGCAGTACCTCGACTCCCACGGGGTCGAGCGCAAGGACTACAACTCGCTCGGGTCGCGGCGCGGCAACCACGAGGTGATGATCCGCGGCACGTTCGCGAACATCCGCCTGCAGAACCAGCTGCTCGACGGGGTCTCGGGCGGTTACACCCGCGACTTCACGCAGGACGGCGCGCCGCAGGCGTTCATCTACGACGCCTCGCAGAACTACCAGAAGGCCGGGATCCCGCTGGTCGTCCTGGGCGGCAAGGAGTACGGCTCCGGTTCGTCCCGCGACTGGGCCGCCAAGGGCACCCGCCTGCTCGGCGTCAAGGCGGTCATCACCGAGTCGTTCGAGCGCATCCACCGGTCGAACCTGATCGGCATGGGCGTCATCCCGCTGCAGTTCCCCGCGGGTGAGTCGGCGAAGTCTCTCGGACTCGACGGCACCGAGGTGTTCGACATCGCGGGCATCGAGGAGCTCAACCAGGGCACGACGCCGCGCACGGTGCACGTCACCGCCACCAAGGCGGACGGCAGCACGGTCGAGTTCGACGCGGTCGTGCGCATCGACACCCCCGGCGAGGCGGACTACTACCGCAACGGCGGCATCCTGCAGTACGTGCTGCGCAACATGATCCGGGGCTGACACCACCCGGATCGGCCGCCCGCACCCGCGGGCGGACCACGCTGTGCACCGGCGGCGGGCTCGGGGCGACTTCGTCTCGGGCCCGCCGTCTCCTCCCCGAAAGGACGTTCGCGGTGCCCAAGGTCAGTGAGGACCACCTCGCCGCGCGCCGGAGACAGATCCTCGCCGGCGCCCGCCGGTGCTTCGCCGAGTTCGGCTACGACGGCGCCACGGTGCGCCGCCTGGAGGACGCCACGGGACTGTCCCGCGGCGCGATCTTCCACCACTTCAAGGACAAGGACGGCCTCTTCCTGGCCCTGGCGCAGGAGGACGCCGCGCGGATGGCCGACGTCGCCGCCGAGCAGGGCCTGGTGCAGGTGATGCGGGACATGCTCGCCTCACCCGAGCAGTTCGACTGGCTCGGCACCCGGCTCGAGATCACGCGGCGCCTGCGCACCGACCCGGACTTCGCGAAAGCCTGGACCCAGCACTCCGCGGAGCTGACCAAGGCGACGGTGGGCCGGCTCGAACGGCAACGCGAGGCGGGCCGGCTACGCGACGATGTGCCGACCGAGGTCGTGCTCAGCTACCTGGACCTGGTTCTCGACGGGCTGATCGCGCGGCTCGCCTCTGGCACCGCCGACGACGAACTGGCGGCGGTGCTGGACCTGGTCGAGGAGTCCGTGCGACGCACCGCCGCCGGCTGACCCCGGTCAGGTGGCGGCGCGGGCCGCGCTGCGCCGGTTCGGTCCGCCCCGGCCGCGCAGCGCGACGTGGGACTCCACGAGCACGTTGTGCACGAACCCGTAGGACCGGCCCGTTTCCTGCGCCAGCGTCCGGATGCTCGCCCCGGCCTCGTAGCGGCGTTTCAGTTCTGCCTGAAGACGATCACGCGACTCCCCCGTGACCCGTGTGCCCTTGGTCAGTACACTCCCGGCGTGCTCGGATTTGCGTGCCATCGGATCCTCCCGTCGGATCGGCAAGGCCCCGCCTCCCAGGCTAGTGGACGGCGCGGAGCGCCGGGAGGAATCGCGCAGGTCCGGGCCGCGGCGGCCGCCCCGGGTCCGGCTCGGCACCGGACGGGGGGCCCGCGACCTCAGGCGAGCTGGATCAGTTCCAGGTACTCCTGCGACCAGTGGTCCTCGGTACCGTCCGGGAGCAGGATCACGCGCTCCGGATCGAGCGCTTCGGCGGCGCCGGGATCGTGGGTGACGAGGACGACCGCACCGGCGTAGCTGCGCAGCGCGTCGAGCACCTGTTCCCGCGAGACCGGGTCCAGGTTGTTGGTCGGCTCGTCGAGCAGCAACACGTTCGCCGCGGAGGACACCAGCCCGGCCAGCGCCAGGCGGGTCTTCTCACCACCGGACAGCGTCCCGGCGGGCTGGTCGAGCTGGGGACCGGTGAACATGAACGCCCCGAGCAGCCCCCGCAGGTCCTGCTCCCCCGCGTCCGGTGCCGCGTGCCGGATGTTCTCCCACACCGTCGCATCGTCGTCGAGGGTGTCGTGCTCCTGTGCGAAGTATCCGATCTTCAGGCCGTGTCCGGGCACCAGCCCGCCGGCGTCCGGGGTCTCGACCCCCGCGAGCAGGCGCAGCAGCGTGGTCTTGCCGGCACCGTTGAGGCCGAGCACGACGACGCGGCTGCCCCGGTCGATCGACAGGTCCACGCCGGTGAAGATCTCCAGCGAGCCGTACACCTTCGTCAGGCTCTCGGCGGTGAGCGGGGTCTTGCCGCACGGCGCCGGTTCCGGGAACCGGATCTTGGCCACCTTGTCGGCCACCCGCACCTCGTCGAGTTCGGCGAGCAGCTTGTCGGCGCGCTTGGCCATGTTCTGCGCCGCGACGGCCTTGGTGGCCTTCGCGCCGAGCTTGGCCGCCTGCTGGCGCAACGCGGACGCCTTCTTCTCGGCGTTGGCGCGTTCGCGGCGACGGCGCGCCTCGTCGGTGGCCCGCGCGTCGAGGTACTTCTTCCAGCCCATGTTGTAGATGTCGGCCTCACCGCGCACCGCGTCGAGGAACCACACCTTGTTCACGACGTCGGCGAGCAGGTCCACGTCGTGGCTGATGACGACCAGTCCGCCGTCGTGGTTCTGCAGGAATCCGCGCAGCCAGGTGATCGAGTCGGCGTCGAGGTGGTTGGTGGGCTCGTCGAGCAGCAGGGTGGTGGCGGACTTGCCGGAACCGTCGGAGGCGGCGAAGAGGATGCGGGCGAGTTCGACGCGGCGGCGCTGGCCGCCCGACAGGGTGCGCAACGGCTGGCCCAGCACCCGGTCCGGCAGGCCGAGGCTGGTGCAGATGCGGGCTGCCTCCGATTCGGCCTCGTACCCGCCGAGGGCCGAGAAGCGTTCCTCGAGCGACCCGTACTTGCGCACCGCCCGGTCGCGGACGTTCTCGTCGACGGCCTCGGCCATGACGGCCTGCTGCTTCTCCATCGCACGCAGGATCTCGTCGAGGCCGCGGGCGGAGAGCACGCGGTCCTTGGCGAGCACGTCGAGGTTGCCCTCGCGCGGGTCCTGCGGCAGGTACCCCAGGTCACCGGAGCGGACGACGGCGCCCGCGTACGGTTCCCCCTCCCCCGCGAGGATGCGCAGGGTGGTGGTCTTGCCGGCGCCGTTGCGTCCGACCAACCCGATCCGGTCGCCCGGCTGCACCCGCAGCGCCGGTCCCGGCGCCGAGAGCAGCGTCCGCACGCCGGCGCGGACTTCCAGATCGGTGGCGGTGATCACGCGTGGGACTCCTCAGGGATGTTTCGGATCGGCTGTCGATGATGCCGCAGCGACAGGCGCACGAACCATTCATTTTACCGTCCGGACCGCCGACACCCGACGTGAGATGCGCTACGTTCCCGGCATGACGACTTCCCCCGAACTGCCCGCCGGCTCGGACCTGACGGGCCGCACGGCACTGGTGACCGGCGCGAGCCGTGGGATCGGCAAGGCGATCGCCGGGGTGCTGCTCGCCCGCGGCGCGAACGTGGCCCTCACCGCCCGCAAGGCCGAACCGCTCGCCGAGGCCGCCGGCGAGTTGCGCGCCCTCGGTCACCGCGGACGGGTGCTCGAGCTGCCCGGCAACGCCGGGGACGCCGAGGCCCGGGCCGAGGCGGTGCGCCGCACCGTCGCCGAACTCGGCGCCCTCGACATCCTGATCAACAACACGGGCATCAACCCCGTGTTCGGGGCGTTGATGGACGCAGACCTCGACGCCGTCCGCAAGATCTTCGACGTCAACGTCGTCGCCGCGCTGGGATTCGTGCAGCAGGCGTACCGCGCGTGGATGGGTGAGCACGGCGGGTCCGTGGTCAACATCGCGAGCGTGGCGGGCCTGCGTTCGACCGGGGTGATCGCCGCGTACGGGGCGTCGAAGGCGGCGCTGATCCGGCTGACCGAGGAGCTGGCCTGGCAGCTCGGGCCGGGTGTGCGCGTCAATGCGGTGGCGCCCGGGGTGGTGAAGACGAAGTTCGCGGCCGCACTCGTCGCCGACGGCGAGGACAGCGCTGCCGCCCGGTATCCCATGCGCCGGCTCGGCACCCCGGCCGACGTCGCCGAACTGGTCGCGTTCCTCGTCTCGGATGCGGCCGGGTGGATCACCGGGGAGACTGTGCGGGTGGACGGTGGACTGCTGGCGACGGGAGCGATGTAGCAGGTGATCGACGCGGAGGTGATCGTCGTCGGGCTCGGGCCCGCCGGGCGCGCGGTGGCGCACCGCGTCGCCGCGGCCGGCCTCGACGTGCTCGCGGTGGACCCGCGACCGGACCGCCCGTGGACGGCGACCTACGCGGCCTGGCTCGACGAGCTGCCACGATGGCTGCCCGAGTCGGTACTCGCGGCGCGGGTGGCGGAACCGGCGGCGTGGACCACGCATCCGCACCGAATTCCGCGCCCTTACGGTGTGTTCGACACATCGGCACTGCAACGAAGTCTGGCGCTGGACTGCGTGCGGGTCTGCGCCGCCCGGGCGGACGTCGTCGACGCCGACCATGTCGTCCTCGCGGACGGTGCGGTGCTGCGCGCGCCGGCCGTGATCGACGCGCGCGGGGTGCCTGCCCACCGCTCCCGCGCCCAGCAGACCGCCTTCGGCGTGATCGTCGACACCGCGACCGCTGCACCCGCGCTGCAGGGGCGCGCCGCCTGGTTCATGGACTGGCGGCGCGACAACCGCGCCGGCTCCGGGGATGCGCCGTCGTTCCTGTACGCGGTGCCCCTCGGGCAGGACCGGGTGTTGCTCGAGGAGACGTGTCTGGTGGGGCGGCCCGCGATCCCCCTGCCCGAGCTGCAGCGACGCCTCGAGGTCCGGCTCGCCGCGCGGGGGGTGGAACTGAGCGGCTCGGAGCCGGTCGAGCGGGTGCGGTTCGGGGTGCAGCCGCCGCCGGGGTCGGCGCGCGGGGTGGCCCGGTTCGGTGCCCGCGGCGGTCTGATGCACCCGGGCACCGGGTATGCGGTGGCGGCGTCGCTGGCCGCGGCCGATCCCGTGGCGCACGCGCTCGCCGGAGGCCGCAAGGCCACGGCGGCGTTGTGGTCGCCGTCGGCGCGGGCGGTCGCGCAGCTGCGCGCCTCGGGGCTGCGGGTGCTGCTGAAACTGCACCCGGAACAGACCCCGGCGTTCTTCGCCGGGTTCTTCACGCTGCCGCCCGAGCGCCAGCGCTCCTACCTGTCCGGCCGCACCGACGTCGGGGGGACGGTGGCGGCGATGACCCGGATGTTCACGACGGGCTCTCCGGCCTTGCGTGGGGCCATGCTGCGTGCCCTGTGGTGACGAGTTCGCCCGGTTCCGCGCGGCGGACGCCGATCTCGATCATGATGGAACCATGCGTTCGATCTGGAAGGGTGCCATCGCGTTCGGACTGGTGAACGTCCCGGTGAAGGTCTACTCCGCCACCGAGAGCCACGACATCCGGTTCCACCAGGTGCATGCGAAGGACGGCGGCCGGATCAAATACGACCGGGTCTGCACCGAATGCGGCGAGTCGGTGCCCTACGCCGAGATCGACAAGGCCTACGACTCCGACGAAGGCGTCCGGGTCGTGCTCACCGACGAGGACTTCGACAAACTGCCCGTCGCGGAGAAGCACGAGATCCCGGTGCTGCAGTTCGTCCCGTCCGAGCAGATCGACCCGATCCTGTTCGAGAAGTCCTACTACCTCGAGCCGGACTCGGCGTCGCCGAAGGCGTACACGCTGCTCGCCGAGACGCTCACCCAGACCGATCGCACCGCGCTCGTGCACTTCACGCTGCGCCAACGGACCCGGCTGGCGGCCCTGCGCAACCGGGACGGCGTGCTCGTGCTGCAGACCCTGCTGTGGCCGGACGAGGTGCGCTCGGTGTCGTTCCCCGTGCTCGACGACGCGGAGCCGCCGAAACAGAAGGAAATGGCGATGGCGGAGATGCTCGTCGAGTCGATGGCCGACGATTTCCGCCCGGACGAGTTCACCGACGAGTACCAGGTCGAGCTGCGGTCGCTGATCGACGACATCATCGCCCGAGGCGGCGAGAAGGTGCTGCCGGTGACCCCGACGGGCGAACCCGCGGCCGAGGACGCCGAGGTGCTGGATCTGGTGGCTGCGCTGCAGCGCAGCGTGCACGCCGCGTCCGGAGAGAAGAAGTCGGACGAGGCTGCGCCCGCCCGGGGTTCGGCGGCGAAGAAGGCACCCGCCCGCAAGAGCGCCGCGAAGAAGACACCGGCGAAGAAGACCGCCGCGAAGTCCAGCGGCAAGTCGACCGCGAAGAAGACGGCGGCAACCAAGTCCACCGCGAAGAAGTCCACCGCCCGCAAGCGGGCCTGAGGCCCCGGCCCGGCACCGGCCGGGGCCTCAGGCGTCGGGCGGGGACGACCTCAGTCCAGCCCGTCGCGGAGGCGGCGCAGTAGAGCCGTGAGCTGCTCGACGTCGGCGGGATCCCAGGTGGACAGGCGACGGCGCCACCGCGCTGTCTGTTCCTGCTGCAGCGCGGTCAAGCGGTCCCGGCCGTCGGCGGTGAGCGCGACGAGCCGTGCGCGTGCGTCGTGCGGGTCCGTCGTCCGCTCGACCAGCCCGAGCCGCACGGCGGCGTCGATGCGCCGCGTCAACGTCGACTTCTCGATCGCGAGATCACGGAGCAAGTCCGACATCGCCACCGCGTCCGCGCGGCCGAGCAGCACCAGCAGCGGGTAGCACGCCGGATCCAGCTGGGGGTGGACGGCGCGGGCGCGCACCCCCAGCTGGTCCCGGCCGCGGCGCATCAGCGCCATGAACTCGTGTTCGAGGGCGGTGATCGGGTCCACGGAGCCGGCGGCTCCCGGGTCGACGGAGCCGGCGGCTCCCGGGTCCGGGGGCACTGGGGGGACGTGCCGGGTCACCGACCGGGTCAGACGGTGAAGCCGAGCGCGCGCAGCTGCTCGCGACCGTCGTCGGTGATCTTGTCCGGTCCCCACGGCGGCATCCACACCCAGTTGATGCGCAGCTCGTCGCACAGGCCGCTGCGGACGAGGGCGTTGCGGGACTGGTCCTCGATGACATCGGTGAGCGGGCAGGCCGCCGAGGTGAGCGTCATGTCGATGGTGACGGCCTCGTCGTCCTCGGAGATGCCGTAGACCAGGCCCAGGTCGACGACGTTGATCCCGAGTTCGGGGTCGACGACGTCGCGCATCGCCTCCTCGAGCTCGTCGTACCGCTCGGGGTCGAGGGCGGGGGACGCGTCCGGGGCGGCGGCGGTGGCGGTCTCGTCCGCCGGGGTCACGGGTTCGGTCATCAGTTCTGTCCTCCACTGGCTACGGGTGCGGTCCGGTGAGTGCTGTCGGTGCCGTCGGTGATCTGCACGACGGCGTCCTTGAACGCCATCCAGCCCAGCAGCGCGCACTTCACGCGCGCCGGGTACTTCGAGACCCCGGCGAAGGCGATGCCGTCGCCGAGCACGTCCTCGTCACCCTCGACGGTTCCGCGGCTGCCGACCATCTCCGCGAACGCGTCGACGGTGGCCAGGGCGCGGCCGAGCGGGAGCCCGATCACCTGGTCGGTGAGCACCGAGGTCGACGCCTGGCTGATCGAGCAACCCTGCCCGTCGTAGGAGATGTCCTCGACGGTGCCGTCGTCGGCGAGCTGCACCCGCAACGTCACCTCGTCGCCGCACGTGGGGTTGACGTGGTGCACCTGCGCTCCGTAGGGCTCGCGCAGGCCCCGGTGGTGCGGGTGCTTGTAGTGGTCCAGGATGACCTCCTGGTACATCTGTTCCATCCGCATCAGCGTGCTCCGAAGAAGTCCTGGGCGCGGCGGATCGCCGCACCGAGCGCGGCCACCTCGTCGAGCGTGTTGTACACGGCGAAGGAGGCCCGGGCGGTCGCCGCGATCCCGAAGCGGCGGTGCAGCGGCCACGCGCAGTGGTGGCCGACGCGGATCTCCACGCCCTCGTCGTCGAGGATCTGTCCGAGGTCGTGCGCGTGGATGCCGTCGACGACGAACGCGACGGCACCGCCGCGCTGCTCGGCCGTGGTGGGGCCGACGATCCGCACGCCGTCGATGCCGGCGAGTTCGGCCAGGGCCGCCGCGGTGAGCTCGTGCTCGTGTGCGGCGACGGCGTCCATGCCGATCTGCTGCAGATACCGCACCGCGGCGCCGAGTCCGACGGCCTGCGACGACATCGGCGAGCCCGCCTCGAAGCGCTGCGGCGGCGGCGCGAACGTGGAGGCCTCCATGGTGACGGTCTCGATCATCGAGCCACCGGTGATGAACGGTGGCACGTCGGCGAGCAGCTCGCGGCGGCCGTAGAGGACGCCGACGCCGGACGGGCCGAACATCTTGTGCCCCGAGAAGGCCGCGAAGTCGACCCCGAGCGCATGGAAGTCCACGCCCATGTGCGGCACCGACTGGCAGGCGTCGAGCACGACGACCGCGCCGACGGACTGCGCGCGCCGCACCAGCTCCTCGACCGGGGCCACGGCCCCGGTGACGTTGGACTGGTGGGTGAAGGCGACGACCTTGACCCGGTCGGTGAGTTCGAGGGAATCGGGATCGATGCGGCCGTCGTCGGTCACGCCGAACCAGCGCAGCGTCGCGCCGGTGCGGCGGGCGAGTTCCTGCCACGGCACCAGGTTGGCGTGGTGTTCGAGTTCGGTGACGACGATCTCGTCGCCGGGACCGACCCGCCGGGGGAACCGGGCGTCGGCGAAGGCGTAGGCGACGAGGTTGAGCGACTCGGTGGCGTTCTTGGTGAACACCAGCTCGTCCGCATCCGCGCCGACGAAGTCGGCGATGACGGCGCGGGCGCCCTCGTAGGCGTCGGTGGCCTCCTCGGACAGCTCGTGCGCTCCCCGGTGCACGGCCGCGTTGCAGGTGGTCAGGAACGCGCGTTCGGCGTCGAGGACCTGCGTCGGGCGCTGCGAAGTGGCCCCGGAGTCGAGGTAGACCAGGGGTTTCCCGTCGCGCACCGTGCGCCCGAGGATCGGGAAGTCGGCCCGGATCCGGGCGACGTCCACCGTGGGCACCTGCACCGTCATCGGCTCACCGTTCCTTACTTGTCGGCACCCGCGGCCGCGGCGGCCTGGGTGAAGCGCACGTAACCGTTCGTCTCGAGTTCCTCGGCGAGCTCGGGGCCGCCGGACTCGACGACACGGCCACCGACGAACACGTGCACGAACTGCGGCTTGATGTAGCGCAGGATGCGGGTGTAGTGGGTGATCAGCAGCACGCCGCCGTGCTCGCGTTCCTGGTAGCGGTTGACGCCCTCGGACACCACGCGCAGGGCGTCGACGTCGAGGCCGGAGTCGGTCTCGTCGAGGATGGCGATCTTCGGCGCGAGCAGGCCCAGCTGCAGGATCTCGTGGCGCTTCTTCTCGCCGCCGGAGAAGCCCTCGTTGACGGAGCGGTCACCGAACGCCGGGTCGATGTCGAGTTCGGTCATCGCCGACTTGACCTCCTTGACCCAGTGGCGCAGCTTCGGGGCCTCGCCGCGGACCGCGGTCGCGGCGGTGCGCAGGAAGTTCGACATGGACACGCCCGGGACCTCGACGGGGTACTGCATGGCCAGGAACAGGCCGGCGCGGGCCCGCTCGTCCACGCTCATCGCGAGGACGTCCTCACCGTTGAGGGTGATCGATCCCGAGGTGACCTCGTACTTGGGGTGGCCGGCGATGGCGTAGGACAGGGTGGACTTGCCCGAGCCGTTGGGGCCCATGATGGCGTGCGTCTCCCCGGACCGGACGGTGAGGTTCACGCCCTTGAGGATGTTGATCGGCTCGGCGTTGTCGTCGGTCTGGGCGACGCGGACGTGCAGGTCCTTGATCTCGAGGACGTTCTGCTCGGTGGACATGTCGGTAACGGTTCCTTCGCGAATATGGGGAGAACGGGTGGGGGTCAGGCGCCGACGGCGGCGAGTTCGGCCTCGATGGCGGCCTCGAGCCGCTCCCGGACGGCGGGCACGGTGATCTTCTCGACGAGTTCGTGGAAGAATCCGCGGACCACGAGCCGGCGGGCCTGCTCCTCGGAGATGCCGCGGGCACGCAGGTAGAACAGCTGCTCGTCGTCGAACCGGCCGGTGGCGCTGGCGTGGCCGGCACCGACGATCTCACCGGTCTCGATCTCGAGGTTGGGTACCGAGTCGGCTCGGGCACCGTCGGTGAGCACCAGGTTGCGGTTGAGTTCGAAGGTGTCGGTGCCTTCGGCCTCGGCGCGGATGAGCACGTCCCCGATCCACACGGTGTGCGCGTCCGGCTTGCCGGAGCCGGGATCGCCCTGCAGCGCCCCCTTGTACACGACGTTGGACTTGCAGTGCGGCTGCGCATGGTCCACGAGCAGGCGCTGCTCGAGGTGCTGGCCGGCGTCGGCGAAGTACAGGCCGAGCATCTCGGCGTCGCCGCCGGGCGCGTCGTACCGGACCGTCGGAGACACGCGCACGAGGTCACCGCCCAGGCCGACGGTGAAGTGCCGCAGCACGGCGTCGCGGCCGAGGCGGGCGTGGTGGGCCGCGACGTGGACCGCGTCGTCGGCCCAGTCCTGGATGGCGACGATGTTCAGGCGCGAGCTGTCGCCGAGGACGAACTCGACGTTCTCGGCGTAGGTGCCGGACCCGCGCTGGTCGAGGACGACGGTGACCGACGCGAACGGCTCGAGCCGCAGTTGCAGGTGCCCGAACGCGACCTTGCCCTCGCCGGGGCCGGTGACGGTGATCGTGACGGGCTCGGGAACCTCGACCTCGCGGCCGACCGTGACGACGGTGGCGGTGGTGAAGCCCGAGTAGGCCTGGGCGGCGACCCGGTCGGCGGGCACGCCGCCCTCGCCGAGGCGGGCGTCGTCGCGACCGACGGTCTCGACCTGCACGCCGTCCGCGGAGGTGACCTCGACGGTGGCGTCGGCGTCGGCGACAGCGGTGCCGTCGTGCAGACCCCGCAGACGGCGCAGCGGGGTGAATCGCCACGCCTCGTCGCGGCCGGAGGGGATCTCGAAGGCATTCACGTCGTACGACGTGAAGACCTCGCCCTTGTTGACGGCCGGCCCGCCGGCCTTCTCCGAGCGCGCGGCTCCCTGCACCCCGGTGGCGACGACCGGCGAACCGGTGGCGGGGGTGTTCTTCGCTTCCGCAGTCATTTAGCCGACTGCCCCTTCCATCTGCAGTTCGATCAGGCGGTTGAGCTCGAGTGCGTACTCCATCGGCAGTTCCTTGGCGATGGGCTCGACGAAGCCGCGCACCACCATCGCCATGGCCTCGTCCTCGGTGAGGCCTCGGCTCATCAGGTAGAACAGCTGATCGTCGGAGACCTTGGAGACGGTCGCCTCGTGCCCCATCGTCACGTCGTCCTCACGGATGTCGACGTACGGGTAGGTGTCCGAGCGGGAGATCTGATCGACGAGCAGCGCATCGCACTTGACGGTCGACTTCGACCCGTGCGCGCCCTTGTTGACCTGCACCAGACCGCGGTAGGAGGCGCGTCCGCCGCCGCGGGCCACCGACTTCGACACGATGGTCGAGGAGGTGTGCGGCGCCAGGTGCAGCATCTTCGCGCCGGTGTCCTGGTGCTGACCCTCGCCGGCGAACGCCACGGAGAGCACCTCGCCGCGCGCGTGCTCGCCCATCATCCACACGGCCGGGTACTTCATGGTGACCTTGGACCCGATGTTGCCGTCGATCCACTCCATCGAGCCACCGGCCTCGACCTTGGTGCGCTTGGTGACGAGGTTGTAGACGTTGTTCGACCAGTTCTGGATGGTCGTGTAGCGGCAGTGCCCGCCCTTCTTGACGATGATCTCCACCACCGCCGAGTGCAGCGAGTCCGACTTGTAGATCGGGGCGGTGCAACCCTCGACGTAGTGCACGGAGGCGCCCTCGTCGACGATGATCAGGGTCCGCTCGAACTGACCCATGTTCTCGGTGTTGATCCGGAAGTAGGCCTGCAGCGGGATGTCGACGTGCACACCCGGCGGGACGTAGATGAACGAGCCGCCCGACCACACGGCGGTGTTCAGCGCCGAGAACTTGTTGTCGCCGGCCGGGATGACGGATCCGAAGTACTCGCGGAAGATCTCCGGGTGCTCGCGCAGGCCGGTGTCGGTGTCGAGGAAGATCACGCCCTGGGACTCGAGGTCCTCACGGATCTGGTGGTAGACGACCTCGGACTCGTACTGGGCGGCGACACCGGCGACGAGGCGCTGCTTCTCGGCCTCGGGGATGCCGAGCTTGTCGTAGGTGTTCTTGATGTCCTCGGGCAGTTCTTCCCAGCTCGTGGCCTGCTTCTCGGTGGAGCGCACGAAGTACTTGATGTTGTCGAAGTCGATGCCCTCGAGGTTCGAGCCCCACACCGGCATCGGCTTCTTCTCGAAGGTGCGCAGCGCCTTGAGGCGGATGTCGAGCATCCACTCGGGCTCGTTCTTCTTCGCGGAGATGTCGCGCACGACCGCCTCGGACAGCCCTCGCTGGGCCGTGGCGCCGGCCGCGTCGGGATCCGACCAGCCGTAGCCGTAGTGACCGAGGGACGCGATGGTCTCCTCCTGTGTCAGCGGCGCGCCGGCCGACGCCTGATCCGATGTGACGGTCATGTGAGCTCCTTCCGGAGTCTTGTTCGGTACCGGCGAGGGCTGATCGCCGGCGGTCAACGTCGTGCTTCTGTCGGGGTGGACGGGTTCCGCTCAGGTCTTCCGGGTGTCCGACGGTGGCACCGGCACGTGGGTGGTGCAGAAGCTGTCGCCGTTGGCGATGGTCGCCAGTCGCTGCACGTGGGTGCCGAGTATCCGGGTGAACGCCTCGAGCTCGGCCTCGCAGAGCTCGGGGAACTGCTCGGCGACGTGCGAGACCGGGCAGTGGTGCTGGCAGATCTGCACGCCGGTGCCGACCCGCCGGGTCGAGGCCGCGAACCCCGCATCGGTGAACGCCGCCGCGATGTCCTCGGCGGTGTCCTCGATCTCGGCGCCGCTGCCGGACTCGACCGGGGCGACCCCGCCGAGCAGGGACTGCACGCGACGCCGGGCGAAGTCCTCGACCGCCGCCTCGCCGCCGACCTCGCGCAGGTGCCGCATCGCGGCACTGGCCAGGTCGTCGTAGGAGTGCCCCAGCCGCGCCCGGCCCACCGCGGTGAGCTGGAATCGGCGCGCCGGCCGTCCCCGCCCGCGACCTTCCCGTCGAGGGGCCGGAGCCGCCTGGGCCTCTCCGGTGTCGATGAGGGCGTCGAGGTGGCGACGCACCCCGGCCGCGCTCAGGCCGAGACGGGCGCCGATCTCGGTGGCCGTGATCGGTCCCTCCTCGAGCAGCAGCTGCACCACCGCCGCCCGGGTCTGGCCCTCGTGCGCGCCCGGAACCTGGGCCACCGGCAACCCGGCAGGCGGATGACCTGCGCGTTCCCCGTGCACCCCGGTATCGGACGTCGTTTTCACAACACCAGTGTGACGGAATTACTCCGGCCGGTCTACAAAGGGTGCCCTACCTTACAGGCGGCGAGGTCCCGGTTTCCGGCCCGCTACGCTGCTCGCGTGCCGTCCACCGTGGAACCCGACCCGAGCGGGCCGGCGCCGAGCCGCCGTGCCGCGGACCTCGGGGCCCGCGCCGTGGAACTCGGCCGGCGCGCCCTCGGACTCGACGGGCGCGGCGGCGGCCCCGCCGTGGCCACGATCCTGCACGGCGACGAACTCGAGGGCCGCGGCCTCGACGCCACCGAGACCACCCAACTGCACCGCATCCGGTTGTTCGGCGCGACGGGCACCGTGCTCATGGCGGTGGGGGCGCTCGGCGCGGGGGCGCAACCGGTGCTGCAGAACCCCGTCCAGGGCCTGCGGGTGCTCGGGCTGCCCGCCCGCATGCCCAGCGCCGCGCTGACGCTGACCATGACGGGCACCGTGCTGGTGGTGCTGGCCTGGCTGCTGCTCGGCCGCTTCGCCGTCGGCCGCCGCGACCCGGACGGGGTACCCCGACGGCTGAGCCGGTCCCAGCTCGACCGCACCCTGCTGCTGTGGATCCTGCCGTTGACGGTGGCACCCCCGATGTTCAGCAAGGACGTCTACTCGTATCTCGCGCAGAGCGAGATCGCAGCCCGCGGTCTCGACCCCTACGGGATCGGCCCCGCCGGCGCCCTGGGTGTCGACCACGTCCTGACCCGCACCGTGCCCAACATCTGGCGCGACACCCCCGCGCCGTACGGGCCGGCGATCCTGTGGCTCGGACAGCGGATCACCGACCTCACGGGCGAGAACATCGTCGCCGGCGTGTTCCTGCACCGCGTGACCGCGCTCGCCGGGGTCGCGCTGATCGTGTGGGCGCTGCCGCGGCTCGCGCGCCGCTGCGGGGTCGCCTCCGTCAGCGCCCTGTGGCTCGGTGCGGCCAATCCCCTGCTGCTGTTCCACCTCGTGGCCGGCATCCACAACGAGGCCCTGATGCTCGGTCTCATGCTGGCCGGTCTCGAACTGGCGCTGCGCGGGATCTACACCGCCGACCCGGCGGCGCCGCTGCGCGGCCGCGCGCTGGGCTGGCTGCTGGCGGGCTCCGCCGTCATCGCGCTGTCGTCGATGGTCAAGGTGCCCTCGCTGCTCGCCCTCGGCTTCGTCGGGATGGCGCTCGCGCACCGCTGGGGCGGCACCCTGCGCGCGGTGGTCGCCGCCGCCGCGCTGCTCGCCGTGGTCGCCGTCGCCGTCGTGGGCGCGGTCAGCTGGGGCAGCGGGCTCGGGTTCGGCTGGACGCAGACCCTCGGCACCGCAACCGAGGTACGCAGCTGGATGTCCATCCCGACGCTGCTCGGCCTGGGCACCGGCCTGGCCGGGGTGCTGCTCGGTCTCGGTGACCACACGACCGCGATCCTGTCGCTCACCCGGCCCGTCGCCGCGCTGATCGCGGCGCTGGTGACGGTGCGGATGATGCTGGCGGTGCTCACCGGCCGGCTGCATCCCGTGGGCGCGCTCGGGGTGTCCCTCGGCGCGATCGTGCTGCTGTTCCCGGTAGTGCAGCCCTGGTACCTGCTGTGGGCGGTGATCCCGCTGGCCGCGTGGGCCACCCGCCCGATCTTCCGGCTCCCCACCGTGGCGTTCTCGTCGCTGGTGAGCGTGATCCTGATGCCCAACGGCGGCGAGTACCAGCCGTTCATCATCGTGCAGGCGGCGATCGCGACGGTCGTCGTGGTGGGACTGGCGATCTTCGCCACCCGCAACCGGCTCCCCTGGCGCGACGAGGACGACACACCACCGCGTCCCGCCGATTCGCCCGGCGCCTACGCTGGAACCTCGTGACCTCGAGATCCCCCGCCGCTGCGCCGCCCGCCGTCCGCCTCGAGGGCGTCGTCAAGCGGTTCGGCGACCTCACCGCGGTCGACGGGCTCGATCTGACCGTCGACCGCGCCCAGGTGCTCGCGCTGCTCGGCCCCAACGGTGCCGGCAAGACCACCACCGTGGAGATGTGCGAGGGCTTCGTCACCCCCGACTCCGGGACCGTGCGGGTCCTCGGACTCGACCCGATCGCCGACTCCGAGGCCCTGCGCCCGCGGATCGGGGTCATGTTGCAGGGCGGCGGCGCCTACCCCGGGTCCAAGGCCGGGGAGATGCTCGATCTGGTGGCCGCCTACTCCGCGGATCCCCTCGATCCGGCCTGGCTGCTGCGCAGTCTCGGACTCGAGGAGGCACGGCGCACCCCCTACCGGCGACTGTCCGGCGGGCAGCAGCAGCGGCTCGCGCTGGCCTGCGCCCTCGTCGGCCGGCCCGAACTCGTCTTCCTCGACGAACCGACCGCCGGTCTGGACGCGCAGGCGCGGTTGCTGGTCTGGGAACTGATCGACGCCCTCCGGCGCGACGGGGTCGCGGTGCTGCTCACCACGCACCTGATGGACGAGGCGGAGGAACTCGCCGACGAGGTCGTCATCATCGATCACGGCCGGATCGTGGCCGCCGGCACCCCTGCCGAGGTCGCCAGCACCGGCGCGGAGGGCCAGTTGTGGCTCACCGCCGCCTCGGGGCTGGATCTCACTCCCCTGCGTGCCGCGTTGGCGGAGGCCTTCCGGGTGCGCGAGGCCGGGCCCGGCCGGTATCTCGTGGAGGGCCCCATCGATCCGCAGGTCGTCGCGGCAGCGGCCGCGTGGTGCGCCGACCAGGGCGTGCTGGCCCGCGAGATCCGGGTGGACCAGCGCAGCCTCGAGGACGTGTTCCTGGACCTGACCGGACGGGAGATCCGCGGATGAGCACCTCGCACGAGCGCCTGGCGGCGAACCGGTTCACGCCCGGCACCTTCGCTCCCGCGCCCCGCCCGAACGGCCCGGCGGCGATGCTCGCCGCGCAGACCCGCATGGAGCTGGTGCTCCTGCTGCGCAACGGCGAGCAGCTGCTGCTGACGATGTTCATCCCGATCACCCTGCTGATCGGACTCACCCTGCTCCCGATCGGCGATCTGGGTGAGGCCCGGGTCGAGCGTGTGCTGCCGGCGGTGATGATGGTCGCGGTGATGTCGACGGCGTTCACCGGCCAGGCCATCGCGGTCGGATTCGACCGCAGATACGGTGCATTGAAAAGACTCGGTGCCACCGCCCTGCCGAAATGGGGCATCATCGCAGGCAAGAGCGGTGCGGTGGCCCTCGTCGTGGCACTGCAGTCGATTCTGCTGGGCGGCATCGGTCTCGCCCTCGGCTGGCGCCCGGAACCCGTCGGGCTGCTGCTCGGCGCCGCCGTCATCGCCCTGGGCACCGTGACGTTCGCCACCCTGGGCCTGCTGCTCGGCGGCACCCTGCGCGCCGAGATCGTGCTGGCGCTGGCCAACGTCATCTGGTTCGTGCTGCTCGGGATCGGCAGCGTCGTCCTCGCCGGCGACGGTCTTCCCGATGCGGTGGTGCACCTGGCGCGCCTGGTCCCGTCGGGGGCGCTCGCCCTCGCGCTCGACGCGGCGCTGCGCGGCAGCGTCGACTGGCTGGCCGTGGCGATCCTCGGCGCGTGGGCGGCCGTCGGCGGTGTCCTGGCGAGCAGACTGTTCCGGTTCGTCTGACCGGCACCCCACTACAGCCTGTAGTGGACCGGCCCGTACCATCGTCGATGTGCTGTATCGCGGCTTCCTGCGCCTTGTCGACCGTCTGCCCCTGCCGTCCCTGCGGACCCAGCGGCTGCTCGCGCTCATCGCGATCCTGACCCAGGGCGGCATCGCCGTGACCGGGTCGATCGTCCGCGTGACGGCATCCGGCCTGGGTTGTCCCACCTGGCCGCAGTGCTTCCCGGGCAGCTTCGTGCCCGTCGGGGTGTCCGAGGAGGTCGCGACCCTGCACCAGGTCGTCGAGTTCGGCAACCGGCTGCTGACGTTCGTCGTCGTCGCCTCCGCCGCGGCGGTCGTGCTGGCCGTGACCCGGGCCCGGCGTCGCCGCGAGGTTCTCGTCTACGCCTGGCTGATGCCCGCCGGCACCGTCCTGCAGGCCGTCATCGGTGGCATCACCGTGCTCGCCGGCCTGGCCTGGTGGACCGTCGCGGTGCACCTGCTGGCGTCGATGCTGATGGTGTGGCTCGCGGTGCTGCTGCACGCGAAGGTCGGCGAGCCCGACGACGGGGTGGTCGTGGCGACGATCCCCCGCCCCCTGCGGACCCTCACCGCCCTGTCCGCCGCGCTGCTCGCGGGGGTGCTCGTCGCGGGCACGATGGTCACCGGCGCCGGCCCGCACGCCGGGGACAAGAGCGCCGACCGGCCGGTGCCGCGCCTCGAGATCGACATCGAGTCGCTGGTGCACCTGCACGCCGAACTGCTCGTCGGATACCTCGGTCTGCTCGTCGGCCTGGCCTTCGCGCTGTACGCCGTCGCCGCCCCGCAGGCGGTGAAGACGCGCCTGCACGTGCTGCTCGCCCTCGTCGTCGCTCAGGCCCTCGTCGGGGTCGTGCAGTACTTCACCGACGTGCCCGCCGCCCTGGTCGCCGTGCACGTCGCCGGAGCCGGGCTGTGCACGGCCGCGACCGCAGCGGTGTGGGCGGCGGGACGGGTCCGCACCACCGAACCGGCCCGCGAACCGGTCGCCGTCTGACCCGCGCGCACGCGCGAGCGAGAAACGGCTCCGGGGGCCACCCGTGACGGGTGGCCCCCGGAGCCGGTCGAGGATCGGTCAGCGTTCGTTGCGGGCCCGCGGGAACCGGGTCTGACGGGCCACCCAGCCGGCCATCTTCTTCCAGTGGCCCTGCTGCGGCGTCGCGATGCTGGTCACTTCGCGATCCCACTCCGAGACGGTCACGTCGGGCAGCGCCTCGACCACCGCCTGCGCGGTGGCGAGATCGCGCACCACCCGGTCGCCGAGCACACCGTCCTCGGCGACGACGGTGATGCGCACCGCGCCCCGCGCGACCGGCTGCAGCACCGCCTTGGCGGAGCCACCGTGCGCGGCGACGAAGCTGCGGAGGGACTTCACGATGTCGGCCGGTGCGGCCACGACCTGAGTATCGGCGCTCATGCCTGCAGAATACTGTGAACGCATGCGCGCAATCGAAGTGGCACGGTTCGGCGGCCCCGAGGTCCTCACCCCCGTCGAGGTCCCGGCTCCCGAGCCGGGGCCGGGTCAGCTGCTGGTCCGGACGGATGCCGTGGGCGTCAACTTCATCGACACCTACTTCCGCACCGGGCTGTACCCCCGGGAGTTGCCGTACATTCCCGGGACCGAGGGCACCGGACGGGTCGTCGCGACGGGTGAGGGCGTGGCCGGCGTCGCGGTCGGCGACCGGGTGAGCTGGGCGGCGGCCGACGGTTCCTACGCCGAGCAGGTGCTCGTGCCGGCGGCGGTGGCCGTGCCGGTGCCCGACGCGGTTCCCGCCGAGCAGGCGGCGTCGGCGCTGCTGCAGGGCATGACCGCGCACTACCTGCTCAATTCGACGTATCCGGCGCAGCCCGGCGAGACCGTGCTCGTGCACGCGGGCGCCGGCGGGGTGGGCCTGCTCCTCACCCAGCTCGCCGCCGCGAAGGACGTGCGGGTGATCACGACCGTCTCCTCCGACGAGAAGGAGGCCCTGTCGCGCGGGGCGGGCGCGACCGAGGTGCTGCGCTACTCCGACGACCTCGCCGAGCAGGTCCGGGACCTCACCGGCGGGGAGGGCGTCGCGGCGGTCTACGACGGCGTCGGCGCGGCCACGTTCGAGTCGTCGCTCGCCTCGCTGCGCATCCGCGGCACGTTGGCGCTGTTCGGCGCGGCCAGCGGTCCGGTTCCGCCGTTCGACCTGCAGCGGCTCAACCCCGCGGGCTCGCTGTACGTCACGCGGCCGACCCTCGCGCACCATGTGCGCACCCGCGAGGAGCTGATGTGGCGGGCGGGCGACGTGTTCGCCGCCGTCGCCGACGGGACCCTCACCGTCCGGGTCGGCGCGCGGTACCCGCTGGCGCAGGCGGCGCAGGCACACCGGGATCTCGAGGCCCGCCGCACGACCGGTTCGATCGTGCTGCTCCCCTGAGTGGGTGCTCGCAGCGGATCAGAAGAACGAGGCGATCGTGCGCAGGTCGAGCACGGAGTCCACGGCCAGGCCCAGGCACACCAGCGCGAGGTAGTTGTTCGACTGCAGGAACAGCTTGAGGGGCTTGACCGCCGCCCCACCCCGGACGCTGCGGTACAGCTGATGCGCGACGAGCAGGAACCAGGCACCGGCAGCGACGGTGACCACCGCGTACACCAGGCCGGCGGCCGGCACGAGCACCAGCGTCGCCAGCACGGTCGCCCAGGTGTAGAGCAGGATCTGCTTGGTGACGTGCTGCTCGCTCGCGATCACGGGCAGCATGGGCACGCCGGCGGCCTTGTAGTCCTCCTTGTACCGCATGGCCAGGGCCCAGGTGTGCGGCGGCGTCCAGAAGAAGATCACCAGGAACAGCACGATCGGTTCCCAGCTCAGCGAGCCGGTGACCGCGGCCCAGCCGACCATCACGGGCATGCACCCCGCGGCCCCGCCCCACACCACGTTCTGCCAGGTCCTGCGCTTGAGGACCATCGTGTACACCAGGACGTAGAAGGCGATCGTGGCGACCACGAGCAGGCCGGCGAGCAGGTTCGCCCGCCACCACAACCACAGGAACGACACGACGCCGAGCACCGCGCCGAACACGAACGCGTGCCGGGTCGGGACGGCCTGCCGGGCCAGCGGCCGCAGCGCCGTCCGCTTCATGACCTTGTCGATGTCGGCGTCGACGACGCAGTTGAGGGCATTCGCGCTCGCCGCGCCCATCCACCCACCGAACAGGGTGCTCGCGATGAGCACCAGATCCACCTCGCCGCGGGCGGCGAAGAGCATCGCCGGGATGGTCGCCACCAGCAGCAGCTCGATCACGCGCGGCTTGGTCAGCGCGATATAGGCGAGCACCGTGCCCGAAACGCGTCCCCACACCGTGTCGGGGCGCGGCGCTCCGGGTGCCTCGGGGGCGCCGAAGCCGTGTCCTCCCGGCCGTTGCCCTGCCCGCACCCTGTCTCCTTGCACCACGCGATTACGCACCTTCGCTCGCCGTCGCCCTACTACGAACGATGGTAGACGTCGCGCAGGCCCGGACCGAATCGACCCGCAAAGCGCAGCACATTACTCTGGAGGGGCGCTCGAGGCTTTCGCGCCCGCACGCTCCCCGTATACCCATGTCAGGAGACTTCTGCTCGTGTCGATCACAGACGAGATCCGCTCCCTCACCCAGGCAGTGCACCCCGCCGACTGGACCGACCTCGACACCAAGGCCGTCGACACCGCACGCGTGCTCGCCGCCGACGCGGTCCAGAAGGTGGGCAACGGGCACCCGGGCACGGCGATGAGCCTTGCCCCCGTGGCCTACACGCTGTTCCAGAAGGTGATGCGGCACGACCCGACCGACCCGCACTGGGTGGGACGGGACCGGTTCGTGCTCTCGTGCGGACACTCGAGCCTGACGCTGTACATCCAGCTCTACCTGTCGGGATACGGTCTCGAACTCGCCGACCTCGAGGCGCTGCGCACGTGGGGTTCGAAGACGCCCGGCCACCCCGAGTTCGGGCACACCGCGGGGGTGGAGATGACCACCGGCCCGCTCGGGCAGGGCCTGGCCTCCGCGGTGGGCATGGCGATGGCGGCGCGGCGGGAACGCGGCCTGTTCGACCCGGACGCGGCGACGGGCGCGAGCCCGTTCGACCACCACATCTACGTTCTTGCTTCCGACGGCGACATCGAAGAAGGCGTGACGTCGGAGGCCTCGTCCCTCGCGGGCGTGCAGCAGCTCGGCAACCTGATCGTCTTCTACGACGACAACAAGATCTCCATCGAGCACGACACGGCGATCGCCCTCGGTGAGGACGTCGCCAAGCGCTACGAGGCCTACGGCTGGCATGTGCAGACCGTCGAGGGCGGCGAGAACGTCACCGCGATCCTCGACGCCGTCGAGGCCGCCAAGGCCGTCACCGACAAGCCGTCGCTCGTCGTGCTGCGCACGATCATCGGCTACCCGGCGCCGACCAAGATGAACACCGGCGACGTGCACGGCGCCGCCCTCGGCGCCGAGGAGGTCGCCGCCGTCAAGACCGCCCTCGGGTTCGACCCCGAGCAGCACTTCGACGTCGACCCCGCCGTGATCGAGCACACCCGCGGCGTCGTCGAGCGCGGCGCGGCGGCCCGCACCGCATGGCAGGCCGAGTTCGACGCGTGGGCCGGTCGCGAGCCGCAGCGCAAGGAACTGTTCGACCGGTTGCAGGCCGGGGAGTTCCCCGCCGGCTGGACCGAGGTGCTGCCCACCTACGAGCCGGCCGCCAAGGGTCCGGCCACCCGCAAGGCGTCCGGCAGCGCCCTCGCCGCACTCGGCCCGGTGCTGCCGGAGCTGTGGGGCGGCTCGGCCGACCTGGCCGGCTCGAACAACACCACGATCCCCGGGTCGGACTCGTTCGGCCCGGTGTCGATCTCCACGAAGGACTGGAACGCCCAGCCGTACGGCCGGACGCTGCACTTCGGTGTGCGCGAGCACGCGATGGGTTCGATCCTCAACGGCATCGCCCTGCACGGCCCGACCCGCCCCTACGGCGGCACCTTCCTGGTGTTCAGCGACTACATGCGTCCCGCCGTGCGGCTCGCCGCGCTCATGCAGACCCCCGCGATCTACGTGTGGACCCACGACTCGATCGGCCTCGGCGAGGACGGCCCGACCCATCAGCCGGTCGAGCACCTCACCGCGCTGCGGGCGATCCCGAATCTGGCTGTGATCCGTCCCGGCGACGCGAACGAGACCTCGTTCGCGTGGGCCGCGGCGCTCGAGAACAAGACCGGCCCGACCGCCCTGGCCCTGACCCGCCAGGATGTGCCGGTGCTCGAGGGCACCCGGGAGAAGGCCGCCGAGGGCCTGCCCCGCGGCGCGTACGTGCTCGCCGAGGCGTCCACCGGCACGCCCGAGGTGATCCTGCTCGGCACCGGCTCCGAGTTGCAGCTCGCCGTCGCCGCCCGCGAGGTGCTCGAGGCCGACGGTGTGCCCACCCGCGTGGTTTCGGTGCCGGTCCTCGACTGGTTCCTCGAGCAGGACCAGGCGTACCGCGACGAGGTGCTTCCGCCGGCGGTGCGTGCGCGCGTCTCCGTCGAGGCCGGACTGGCGATGCCGTGGCACCGCCTGCTCGGCGACGCCGGCGAGGCCGTCTCGCTCGAGCACTTCGGCGCCTCCGCCGACTACAAGACCCTGTTCCGCGAGTTCGGCATCACCGCCGAGGCCGTCGTCGACGCCGCCCGCCGCTCGCTGACCCGAGTGAAGGGATGATCCCGATGACCCAGCAGGTAACCCAGAACGCGAATCTCGCACAGCTCTCCGCCGCCGGGGTGTCCGTGTGGCTCGACGACCTCTCCCGGGACCGCATCGAGACCGGCAACCTCGCCGAGCTGATCGCCACCCGCAGCGTCGTGGGCGTGACCACCAACCCGTCGATCTTCCAGGCGGCGCTCAGCAAGGGCCACGTCTACGACGCCCAGGTCCGTGAGCTCGCGCTGGCCGGCGCCGATGTGGACACCACCATCCGCACCGTCACCACCGACGACGTGCGCGCCGCGTGCGACGTCCTGGCCCCGGTGTTCGAGGCCAGCGACGGTGTCGACGGTCGGGTCTCCATCGAGGTCGACCCGCGACTGGCGCACTCCACCGACGCGACCGTGCAGCAGGCGATCGAGCTGTGGCACATCGTGGACCGGCCCAACCTGCTCATCAAGATCCCCGCGACGGTGGCGGGCCTGCCGGCCATCGCCCGCGTGATCGGCGAGGGCATCAGCGTGAACGTGACGCTGATCTTCTCGGTCGAGCGCTACGAACGGGTCATCGAGGCCTACCTGGACGGTCTGACCGCCGCCAAGTCGGCCGGGCACGAGCTGTCGACGATCCACTCGGTGGCCTCGTTCTTCGTCTCCCGCGTCGACACCGAGATCGACGCGCGGCTCGACGCGATCGGCACCCCCGAGGCGCTCGCGCTGCGCGGCAAGGCCGGCGTCGCCAACGCCCGCCTGGCGTACGCGGCGTACCGCCGGGCGTTCGAGTCCGGGGCCCGGTTCGAGCAGCTCGCCGCGGCCGGTGCGCGTCCGCAGCGCGCCCTGTGGGCGTCGACCGGGGTGAAGAACCCGGACTACTCGGACACCCTGTACGTCACCGAACTGGTCGCCCCGAACACGGTCAACACGATGCCGGAGAAGACCCTCGAGGCCGTCGCCGACCACGGTGCGGTCACCGGCGACACGGTCACCGGCACCGAGAAGGCGGCGCAGAACGTGTTCTCCGCGCTGTCGACGATCGGGGTGAACCTGCCCGAGGTGTTCCGCAAGCTCGAGGACGAGGGCGTCGAGAAGTTCGAGGTGTCCTGGAACGAGCTGCTCGCCGCCACCTCCGAGCAGCTGATCGCGCACGGCGCCAAGAGCTGACGCGGTGCGCGAACCCGAGACGGCGGCGTGGGTCAACCCACTCCGGGACGAGCGTGATCGGCGGCTGCCCCGGATCGCCGGGCCGTGTGCCCTGGTGATCTTCGGGGTCACCGGCGACCTCGCCCGCCGCAAGCTGATGCCGGCGGTGTACGACCTGGCCAACCGCGGTCTGCTGCCGCCCGGGTTCGCGCTCGTCGGCTTCGCCCGCCGGGACTGGGCCGACGAGGACTTCGGTCAGGTCGTGCACGACGCCGTGAAGGCCAACTCGCGCACCAAGTTCCGCGAGGAGGTGTGGAACCGTCTGGCCGAGGGCATTCGGTTCGTGCAGGGCAGCTTCGACGACGACGCCGCGTTCGCCGAGCTCGCGTCGACGCTGGCCGAGCTGGACAAGGCCCGCGGCACGGGCGGCAACCACGCCTTCTACCTGTCCATCCCGCCGAACGCGTTCCCGGTGGTGTCCGCGCAGCTCAAACAGTCCGGACTCGCGATCGCGCGGGAGGGCACCTGGAGCCGGGTGATCATCGAGAAGCCGTTCGGTCACGATCTGACGAGCGCCCGGGAACTGAACCGGCTGGTCGCCGAGGTGTTCCCCGAGGAGGCGGTGTTCCGCATCGACCACTACCTCGGCAAGGAGACGGTGCAGAACATCCTGGCGTTGCGGTTCGCGAATCAGCTGTTCGATCCGCTGTGGAACGCGCACTACGTCGACCACGTGCAGATCACGATGGCGGAGGACATCGGTCTCGGCGGCCGCGCCGGCTACTACGACGGCATCGGCGCCGCCCGGGACGTGATCCAGAACCACCTGCTGCAGCTGCTCGCGTTCATCGCGATGGAGGAACCGATCAGCTTCGACCCGGCCGAGTTGCGGGCGGAGAAGATCAAGGTGCTGTCCGCGACCCGGCTCGCCGAGCCCCTCGACGAGACCACCGCCCGCGGCCAGTACATCGCCGGCTGGCAGAACGGCGGGCAGGTCGTCGGTCTGCACGACGAGCAGGGTTTCGCCGCCGACTCGACCACCGAGACCTACGCGGCGATCACCTGCGAGATCGACACCCGCCGCTGGGCCGGAGTGCCGTTCTACCTGCGCACCGGCAAGCGCCTGGGCCGGCGCGTCACCGAGATCGCGATCGTGTTCAAGCGGGCCCCGCACCTGCCGTTCGACCAGACGATGACCACCGAGCTCGGCCAGAACGCACTCGTCATCCGCGTGCAACCCGACGAGGGCGTCACGCTCCGCTTCGGTTCCAAGGTGCCCGGCTCGAGCATGGAGGTCCGCGACGTCAACATGGACTTCAGCTACGGCCAGGCGTTCACCGAGTCCTCCCCCGAGGCGTACGAGCGGCTGATCCTCGACGTGCTGCTCGGGGTGCCGTCGCTCTTTCCCGTCGACGACGAGGTCGAGCTGTCGTGGAAGATCCTCGACCCGGTACTGGAGCGCTGGGCGGCGCACGGCAAGCCCGAGCCGTACGAGGCCGGCACCTGGGGGCCGTCGTCGGCCGACGAGGTGCTCCGTCGCTCGGGCCGCGAATGGAGACGCCCGTGAGGATGCAGCTGCGCAACGCCACCGCGATCGACATCAGCAAACAGCTGGTCCAGCTGCGGCAGACCGGCGGCATCGTCACGCAGGGCCGAGTGCTCACCCTGGTGGTGTGCACCGACGGTCCACGTGGTCTCGAAGCCGCCATCACCGCGGCCATCGGGGCGTCGCGGGAGCATCCGTGCCGCGTGATCGTCGTCGGCCGTGGTCGCGCGGGCGGCGAACCGCGCATGGACGCCGAGATCCGCATCGGCGGGGACGCCGGCGCCTCGGAGGTGCTGATCCTCGCGCTGCACGGCCCGCTCGCCGATCACCAGGAATCGGTGATCGTGCCGTTCCTGCTGCCGGACACCCCGGTGGTGGTGTGGTGGCCGAACACCCCGCCCGAGGTGCCGGCGGCGGACCCGGTGGGGCGGCTCGCCGTGCGGCGCCTGACCGATGCGACGAACTCGTCGCGTCCGATGGCCGAGATCGTCTCGCGGTTGTCCGGCTACACCCCCGGCGACACCGACCTCGCGTGGGGCCGGATCACCTACTGGAGGGCGCTGCTCGTCTCGGCGCTCGACCAGCCACCGTTCGAGCCGGTCGAGTCGGCGCTGGTGTCGGGACTCGGCAGCGAACCGGCGGTGGATCTGCTCGCGGGCTGGCTCGCGAGCCGTATCGACGGCCCGGTCCAGCGTGCGGTGGGCGACCTGCGGGTCGAGCTGCGCACCCGCACCCAGACGATCTCGCTCGAGCGGCCCCAGGACGGGCGCGTCGCCACGCTGCGGCGCACCGGCAAACCCGATTCGCTGATCACGCTCGCACGCCGCGACTCCTCGGAATGCCTCGCCGAGGAGCTGCGGCGGCTCGACCCCGACGAGGTGTACCACTCGGCCCTGACGGCCCTGTCGAAGGTGGAATATGTCTGACGCGCACCACATCTCCGGGAACGTCCACGTACGGCGCTTCGAGTCGGGCGACGAGCTCGCGCGGGCGGCCGCCGCAGCGTTCGTCGAGACCGTGGTCGCCGCGCAGCGCGACCGCGGCCACGCCGCGGTGGTGCTGACCGGCGGCGGCACCGGCATCGCCGTGCTCGACGCGGTCCTGCGGGCTCCCGGCGGAATCGACTGGTCCGCGGTGGACGTGTACTTCGGCGACGAGCGGTACCTGCCGCCGGGTGATCCCGAGCGCAACGAGGTCCAGGCCCGCGCGGCGCTGCTCGACCATGTGCCGCTCGATCCGGCGCGGGTGCACGCGATGCCCACTCTCGACGAGGCCGGGGCCGGTTCCCCCGAGTCGGCGGCCCGCACGTACGCGCAGGTGCTCGCCGCGAACTCCCCCGACGGCAGCGCCCCCGAGTTCGACGTGCACCTGCTGGGCATGGGCGGCGAGGGCCACGTCAACTCGCTGTTCCCGCACACCGATGCCGTGCGCGAGCAGGATCGCTTCGTCGTCGGCGTCGACGACTCCCCCAAGCCGCCCGCCGCGCGGGTCACGCTCACCCTCCCGGCGGTCCGTCGCGCCCGGCAGGTGTGGCTGCTCGTCACCGGCGCGGCCAAGGCCGAGGCCGTCGCGGCCGCGGTGGGCGGCGCCGACGCGGTGGACGTCCCGGCCGCCGGGGCACGGGGCCTCGACCGGACCGTGTGGTTCCTCGACACGGAGGCCGCCGCGGCGCTGCCCGCCGGGTGACCGTCACCACCGCTGCCCGTCCCGGTCGGGCCCTCCGGGCCGCGGATCCGGGGGCACACGGCCGTCGGTCACGCCGCAGCGCAGTCGTGCGGCCCAGCTCGGATTGCGGGTCGCGCGCAGCCCGGTGAGGCGGCCACGGCGGCATCGCTCCGTCCTACGGTCCATCGCGAAGCTCCTCCCCTACGGTGTTCCCTGCCCAGTTCGACGCCGCGGCCGGCCCGGCGGTTCCCCGTGGGACGGACCGGCGCATACCCGGCAGGCGGCGGCCCGGCGGACCACAATGGGGACAGCACTGCGTGGAAAGGAGCGTTCGATGAGCACCCCGACCACCGTCCTGGGCCAGATCCGGCCCGAGCACGACTGCCCGGACGGGTCTTCCCTGGTGACCCTGCACTACGTGCGCAGCTTCGCCCTGCCGGTCGGTGAGGTGTGGGCGGCGTTGACCGACCGGCTCGAACGCTGGTACGGACGGTGGACGGGCGACCCCGCCTCCGGACGGGTGCGGCTGACGATGACCGACGAGCACGACACGGCGACGACGGACGTGCGGATCCTGCGCTGCGACCCACCCCACGTCCTCGTCGTCGACCAGGACGGGTGGCAACTCGAGCTCACGACGAAGCAGGTGGGTGCCGTCACCACCCTCGAGCTCTCGCACCGGCACGTCCCGCGGTCGGAGACCTCGGAGATCGGTCCTGGCTGGCAGTACTACCTCGACCGGCTCGATGCCGTGCTCACCGGCCGGGCCATGCCGCACTGGGACGGCTACCTCGACCTCGCCGACGAGTACCGGTGAGCGGCAGCGTCCGATTCCGGTGATCACCGGTCTGTACCGGCGACGTCCTCTAGGCTCGGGGCACCGCGCAACTTCCGGGGAGGACGGCGGCCATGAGCACTTCCGGTGCCAGCGAGACCACGCGGCGGAATCTGCAGGCTGCGGCGGCCGCGCTGCCCGCGGACGACGGGCAGGACTTCGAGGATGCGACGCGCGGCTTCGTCGGCCGCAGCGAGCAGCGGACGATCACCGCCGCGGACGGACGTGTCGTGTGGGACCTCGACGCCTACGCGTTCCTCGACGGGCCCGCGCCGCCGACGGCGCATCCGAGTCTGTGGCGGCAGGGCCGGCTGCTCGGCGAGGACGGCCTGTTCGAGGTGGTACCGGGGATCTACCAGTTGCGCGGCTTCGACCTGTCGGTGATGACCGTCGTCGAAGGTGACACCGGGGTGATCGTGATCGACCCGCTGATCAGCGCGGAGACCGCCGCGGCGGCGTTGACGCTGTACCGGCAGCACCGCGGCGACCGGCCCGTCTCCGGGATGATCTACACGCACTCGCATGTCGACCACTTCGGTGGCGTCAAGGGGGTGCTCGACGCGGAACTCGTCGCGGCCGGGACGGTCCCCGTCGTGGCCCCGGCCGGGTTCCTCGAACATGCGGTGTCGGAGAACCTGTTCGCCGGCACGGCGATGTCGCGGCGCTCGGGTTACATGTACGGCGCGGCGCTCGCGAAGGGACCGGCCGGGCAGATCGGTGCCGGGCTGGGCCAGACCACGTCGGCCGGCACCGTCACGCTCATCGCGCCCACCGTCGACATCACCGCGACCGGACAGGAACTCACCGTCGACGGGGTACGGATGGTCTTCCAGCTGACCCCCGGCACCGAGGCCCCCGCCGAGATGAACATCTGGTTCCCCGAGCGGCGCGCGCTGTGCGCGGCCGAGAACGCCACCCACACCATGCACAACATCCTCACGCTGCGCGGCGCGGTGGTGCGCGACGCGCACGCGTGGGGCCACTACCTCAACGAGACGATCGGGCTGTGGGGGGACGCGCTCGAGGTCGTGTTCGCCTCGCACCACTGGCCGACCTGGGGCCGCGAGCGGGCGCTCGAATTCCTCGCCGTGCAGCGCGACATGTACCTGTACCTGCACGATCAGACATTGCGGATGATGAACCAGGGCCTGGTGGGCCCGGAGATCGCCGAACGCTTCGAGTTGCCTCCGGCCCTGGCGGCGGCGTGGCACACCCACGGCTACTACGGCTCGGTGAGTCACAATGTCAAGGCGATCTACCAGCGGTACATGGGGTGGTACGACGGCAACCCCGCCAACCTGTGGGCCCATCCCCCGGCCGAGGCCGCCCGCCGGTACGTCGACGCCATGGGCGGCGCCGACGCCGCCCTCGCCGTCGCGCGGGGCGCCTTCGAGGAGGGCGACTACCGCTGGGTGCTCGAGGTCTGCAAACATCTGCTGTTCACCGACGACACCGATCAGGCCGCCCGGGACCTGCAGGCCGACGCGATGGAGCAACTCGCGTACGGCGCCGAGAACGGCACCTGGCGTTGCATCTATCTGGCCGGCGCGAAGGAACTCCGCGAGGGGATCTTCGGTTCGCCGGTGCAGTCCTCGGGCGACTTCCTCGATGCGCTGACCGTCCCGCAGCTTTTCGACAGCCTGGCGGTGCGGGTGGACGGGCCCCGCGCGTGGGATCTGCAGCTGGTGATCACATGGGTCCTCACCGACCTCGGGACCACGTATCTCACGGAGCTGCGGCACGGCGTGCTCAACCATCGGACCGTGCCCGAGCCGCCGCCGGGCAGCACCGTGTTCACCCTCACCCGCCGCACGCTGATCGGGGCCCTCACCGGGCAGCTGGATGCGGCGGCGGCCCTCGCGGACGGGACGATCGCGGTGACCGGCGACCCGACGGTGGTGGGCCGGCTCGTCGAGGTGCTCGCACCGGTGGATCCGGACTTCGCGATCGTCACGCCGTGACCCCCGCCTCGGCCGGAATCGGGGTGCGCGCGCCGCGGGTCAGCCGGGCCGGAGGACGCCGAAGTCGCCGAGGTCGTGGGAGATGGTGAAGGTGCGCGATGTCAGACGCCAGCCGTCGCGGGTGCGGATCCACCGATCGTCGTACTCGCCGAAGCACTCGTAGCTCGCCCCGGCGGCCGGGCCCGCGCCCACGTGGTGGACGCGGGCGTACGTCAGAGACCGGGCCCGGTCGTCGTCGATCTCGATGCGGTGGTTGCCCAGCAGGTGCTGCGACGGTCCGCAGCCGCCGAGATGGGCGCGGACCACGGCGACGATGCCGTCGCGCCCCGCCGCGCCGTAGCCGGTCGCGGAGTCAGTGAAGGCGGCGCCGAGGGCAGCCCAGTCCCGGCGGTCGAGGGCGGCGGCGAGTTCGGCGAGCCGCTCGACGATCTGTTCGCGGTCATGTGTCACCGGTCCAGGTGTAGCGGGTCACGGCCGTTCGGTGCGTCGTCTTCCCGCTGAGCGGACACCACCGGGCAGGGCGGCCGGTCGCTCCGGCCCGCCCGCCATCGCCCCGACCCGTCCGCCCCGCCCGCTGCGCTATCCGCTGTTCCGCAACGCGGTCGCGAGGCCGTTCATCGTCAGCTGGATGCCGCGGCGGACCCGGTCGGTGTCCTCCCCCGCCCGGAACCTCCGCAGCAACTCGACCTGCAGGTGGTTGAGCGGCTCGAGATACGGGAAGCGGTTGTGCACCGACCGGGCGAGTGCCGGGTTGTCCGCGGTCAGCTCGGAGTGCCCCGTGATCGCCAGATAGACGCGCACGGTGCGCTCGTGCTCCGCGGTGATCTTGTCGAACACCCGGTGCCGCAGATCCGGGTCGGGCACCAGTTCGGCGTAGCGCGCGGCGAGACCGAGGTCGGACTTGGCCAGCACCATCGCCATGTTGGAGAGCACGGTGCGGAAGAACGGCCAGCGTCGATAGAGGCCGGTGAGGGTGGCCAGGCGCGTCTCGTCGCCCGCGATCCAGGTCTCGACGGCCGTCCCGGTGCCGTACCAGCCGGGCAGCATCACACGGGACTGGGTCCACGCCAGCACCCAGGGGATGGCCCGCAGGTCGGCGATCGACGACGTCGGCTTGCGCGAGGTGGGCCGGCTGCCGATGTTCAGGGATCCGATCTCCGCGACGGGGGTGGCGGTCCGGAAGTACTCGACGAAGCCGGGGGTCTCGTGCACCAGGTCGCTGTAGGCGGCGCGGGCGAGTTCGGCGAGCTCGTCGAGCACCGCGTACGCCGGACCGGCGTCGCTGCCGAGCCCCTCGACGTCGAGGAGGGTGGACTCGAGGGTCGCGGCGACGAGGGATTCGAGATTGCGGCGCGCCAGCTTCGGCTCGGCGTACTTCGCCGCGATCACCTCGCCCTGCTCGGTCAGGCGCAGCGAACCGGCGACGGCCCCGGGCGGCTGCGCCAGGATCGCGTCGTAGCTCGGTCCGCCGCCGCGACCGACGGTGCCGCCGCGGCCGTGGAACAGGCGCAGTCGGATCCCGGCGGTGCGCGCGGCCTCCACCAGGTCGAGCTCGGCCCGGTACAGCGCCCAGTTGGCGGCGAGGTACCCGCCGTCCTTGTTCGAGTCCGAATAACCCAGCATGACCTCCTGGATCCCGTCGGCGGAGTCGACGAGGTTGCGGAACTCGGGGACGGCGAGGGCGGCGGTGAGGATGTCGGCGCCGTGCCGCAGATCGTCGATGGTCTCGAACAGCGGGATCACCGCGACCGGGCAGCGCGGTCCGGCGACGTCGTGCTCGACGAGCCCGGCCTCGTCGAGCAGCACCGCCGCCTCGAGCAGATCCGAGACCGAGCTGCACATGCTGACGATGTAGTGCGGTACGGCGGCCGGGCCCAACCGGGCCACGGCGGCGGCGGCGGCACGGAGCACGCCGAGTTCACGGGTGGTGTCGGCGCCGAGCCGCGCGCCGGGCGCGCTGAGGGGACGGCGGGTGCGCAGTTCGGCCGCGAGCAGCGCGACCTTCTCCTCCTCGGGCAGCGCGAGATAGTCGTCGGTGACGCCGGCCCAGCTGAACAGTTCGGCGATCACCCGGCCGTGCACCTCGGCGTTCTGGCGCAGGTCGAGGGAGGCGAGGTGGAAGCCGAAGGTCTCCACGGCGCCGCGCACGTGCGCGAGCCGGTCGTCGGCGAGGGCCGCGCTGCCGCCGGCGCGCAGGGCGGCGTCGAGGATGTCGAGGTCGGCGAGCAGTTCGGCGGGGGCGTCGTAGGCGGTCAGCGGGCTCGACACCGCATGCGGCGGTGGTTCGTCGAGCAGTCGTGCCGCGGTGGCGGTCAGGCGGCCCCGGATGCCGCGCAGCGCGCGGCGGTACGGTTCGTCGGCGCGCGAGGGGGCGTCGTCGCCGGAGGCGTCGGCGAGCCGAGCCAGGTCGTCGGTGACGCGGACCAGACGTGCGGACATCGACAGTTCCTGCTCGAGCCGTTCGAGTTCGGCGAGGTGATGCCCGAGAGCGGTTGCGGCGGCCCGGTCGGTGGCGCGGTGGACGACCTCGGCGGTGACGTTGGGGTTGCCGTCGCGGTCGCCGCCGATCCAGGTTCCGGTGCGCACCAAGGGGTCCGGCAGCAGCGGGACGCCGGGCCAGCGTTCGCGCAGGGCGCGCCGGACCTCGGCGTTGAGGGCCGGGACGACGCGGAACAGGGCGGCGTCGTAGTACCGCAGGCCCACCTCGATCTCGTCCTGGATGCGCAGGCGGGCGAGGCGGATGAGGGCGGTCTGCCACAGGGTGAGGATCTGCCGCCACAGGTGCAGGTCGATGTCGGACCGCTCGTCGGGTTCGGCGTGTTCGCGGCGGCGCATGAGGTCGGTGATGCGGCTCTGCACGTCGAAGACGGTGCGGCGGCGGGTCTCGGTGGGGTGGGCGGTGATCACCGGGGAGACGAGGGCGCCGTCGAGCGCGGCGGCGACCTCGGCGGGGTCGAGTTCGGCGGCGTCGAGCTTGCGGTAGGTGGCGGCCAGGGAGCTGTCCTGGGCCGGTTCCCCGGCGCGCACGTGCACGGCGCGGCGGCGTTCCCGGTGCAGGTCCTCGGCGAGATTCGCGAGCAGCGCGAAGTGGCTGAAGGCGCGGATGACGGGGAGGGTGTCGTCGGTGGGGACGTCGGCGAACATCGCCGCGAGTTCGGCGCGGTCGATCTCGGAGCGGCGCACGCGGAAGCTTTCGACGCGGGCGCGTTCGACGAGGGCGAAGAGGTGCTCGCCGGCCTGTTCGCGGACGATGCGGCCCAGCATCCCGCCGAGCAGCCGGATGTCCTGGCGCAGAGGCTCGGTGGCGGAGCGGGACCGGGAGGGGTCGGCCGGGCGGGCGGTATCCGTCATCCGGCCAGTATCGCGGCCGACGCACGACGGCGCGACCCGGAATTCCGGGTCGCGCCGTCGTGCGCAGGGCTCAGCTGAACTTGATCTGCAGGCCGATGCCGAGGATGGCGATCAGCCAGACGATGCCGGTGAACACGGTCAGCCGGTCGAGGTTCTTCTCGGCGACACTGGAGCCGGACAGGCTGGACTGGACACCGCCACCGAACAGGGTGGACAGACCGCCGCCCTTGCCGCGGTGCAGCAGCACGAGCAGGATCAGCAGCAGGCTGGTGGTGATCAGCAGGATGTCGAGGAACAGTGCCATGGCGTCAGACTACAGGGCGCCGTCGCGGTGCCCTTCCGGGCCTCGGCGGATCCGGAAGGGCACCGCGGGTGCCTTACAGCGGCCCGCCCGCGGCGATGGCGGACAGCTGGGCGAACTCGTCGGCCTTGAGCGAGGCGCCCCCGACGAGACCGCCGTCGATGTCGGGCTGGGCGATCAGTTCGCCGACGTTCTTGGCGTTGACCGAGCCGCCGTACAGCACGCGGACGGTGTCGGCGGTCTCCGGGGAGGCGAGCTCGGCGAGGGTGGCGCGCACCGCGGCGCACACCTCCTGGGCGTCGGCGGCCGAGGCCACCTTGCCGGTGCCGATGGCCCAGACCGGCTCGTATGCGACGACGATCTTCGCGATGTCGTCGGACGAGAGCCCGGCGAGGGATCCGCGCAGCTGGGCGACGTTGTGGGACACGTGCTGACCGGCTTCGCGGATGTCGAGGCCTTCGCCGATGCACACGATCGGGGTCAGGCCGTGCCGCAACGCCGCCTTGGTCTTGGCGAGGACGGTCTCGTCGGTCTCGCCGTGCAGGGTGCGCCGTTCGGAGTGGCCGACGACCACGTAGGTGCACCCCAGCTTGGCCAGCATCGGGCCGCTGATCTCTCCGGTGTAGGCACCGGAGTCGTGGGCGGAGACGTCCTGCGCACCGTAGGTGAGCAGCAGCTTGTCGCCCTCGATCAGCGTCTGCACGCTGCGGATGTCCGTGAACGGCGGCAGCACCGTCACGTCCACCTTCTCGAGGTACTTCTCCGGCAGCGCGTAGGCGATCTTCTGCACCAGGGCGATGGCCTCGAGGTGGTTGAGGTTCATCTTCCAGTTGCCGGCGATGAGCGGCTTTCGGGTCATCTCAGGCCTCCGGTGCGGTGTCGTCGAGGGCGCTGATGCCGGGCAGATCCTTGCCCTCGAGGTATTCGAGGGAGGCGCCGCCGCCGGTGGAGATGTGCGAGAACCCGTCCTCGGGCAGGCCGAGCAGACGCACGGCCGCGGCCGAGTCGCCGCCGCCGACGACGCTGAACGCGCCGGAGCGGGTGGCCTCGACGATCGCCTCGGCGACCCCCTTGGTGCCGGCCGCGAACTTCTCGAACTCGAACACGCCCATCGGGCCGTTCCAGAACACGGTCTTTGCGCCGGTGAGGTACTGGGCGAACCGGGCCACCGACTCGGGTCCGATGTCCAGGCCCATCCAGCCGTCCGGGATCTCGGTGGCGGGCACCGTCTTTGCCTCGGCGTCGGCGGCGAACGAGTCGGCGACCACCACGTCCTGCGGGATGTGGATGACGTCGCCGAACCGCTCGAGCAGGTCCTTGCAGGTCTCGGTCATCGATTCCTCGAGTAGCGAGTTGCCCACCGGGATGCCTTGCGCGGCAAGGAAGGTGAAGCACATGCCGCCACCGATGACGAGGGTGTCGACCTTGGGGGCGAGGGCCTCGATGACGGCGAGCTTGTCCGAGACCTTCGAGCCGCCGAGCACCACCGCGTAGGGCCGCTCCGGGTCGCTCGTGAGCTTGCCGAGCACCTCGACTTCGGCGGCGACGAGGTTGCCCGCGTAGTGCGGGAGCAGCTTCGCCACGTCGTACACCGATGCCTGCTTGCGGTGCACCACGCCGAACCCGTCGGAGACGAAAGCCCCGTCGTCGCCGACGAGTTCGACGAGGTCGCGGGCCAGTGCCTGCCGCTGCGCCTCGTCCTTGCTCGTTTCGCGCGGATCGAAGCGAATGTTCTCGAGCAGGAGGATGTCGCCGTCGGTCAGGCCTTCCGAGCGGGCCAGCGCGTCCTGCCCGACGACGTCGCCGGCGAGCTGGACGTTGCGGCCGAGCACGTCGCCGAGTTTCGCCGCGACCGGCGCGAGGGAGAACTTCGGATCGGGCTCGCCCTTGGGCCGGCCCAGGTGGGCGGTGACGACGACCTTCGCGCCCGCCTCGGCGAGCGCGGCGATCGTCGGGGCGGACGCGACGATGCGACCGGGGTCGGTGATCGTCGCGCCGTCCAGCGGAACGTTGAGGTCCGAGCGCACCAGCACGCCACGGCCCTCGACGCCGGCGGCGAGCAGATCCTCGAGAGTCTGAACTGCCACTGTTCGACTGTCCTGTTCGGTCAGAGGGACTTCGAGACCAGGCCGATGAGGTCGACCAGGCGGTTGGAGTAGCCCCACTCGTTGTCGTACCAGGAGACGATCTTGACCTGGTCGTCGATGACCTTGGTCAGGCCGGCGTCGTAGATCGACGAGTGCGGGTCGGTGACGATGTCCGAGGAGACGATCTCGTCCTCGGTGTACTTGAGGATGCCCTTGAGCGGGCCCTCGGCGGCCGCCTTCATCGCCGCGTTGATCTCCTCGATGGAGGCCGGGGTGGCGAGGTTGGCGGTCAGGTCGGTGACCGAGCCGGTGGGGATCGGCACGCGCAGGGCGTAGCCGTCGAGCTTGCCGACCAGCTGCGGCAGGACGAGGCCGATGGCCTTGGCGGCGCCGGTGCCGGTGGGCACGACGTTCAGGGCGGCGGCGCGGGCGCGGCGCAGATCCTTGTGCGGGCCGTCCTGCAGATTCTGGTCCTGGGTGTAGGCGTGGACCGTGGTCATCAGGCCCTTGACGATGCCGAAGCTGTCGTCGAGGACCTTGGCGATCGGGCCGAGGCAGTTGGTGGTGCACGAGGCGTTGGAGATGATGTTCTGGCTGCCGTCGTACTTGTCGTCGTTGACGCCCATCACGACGGTGAGGTCCTCGCCCTTGGCGGGCGCCGAGATGATCACCTTCTTGGCGCCGGCGTCGAGGTGACCCTTCGCCTTCGACGCGTCGGTGAAGATGCCCGTCGATTCGACGACGACGTCGACGCCCAGGTCGCCCCACGGCAGCGCGGCCGGGCCTTCCTTGACCTCGAGGGCCTTGATCCGGTGGTCGCCGACGACGATGGTGTCCTCACCGTCGAGGCTGACGTCCTGCGGCAGCCGGCCGAGGATCGAGTCGTACTTGAGCAGGTGGGCCAGAGTCGCGTTGTCGGTGAGGTCGTTGACCGCGACGATCTCGATGTCGGTGGTGCCGAGCGCCTTCTGCGCCTCGACAGCCCGGAAGAAATTACGTCCGATACGACCGAAGCCGTTCACGCCTACCCGGACAGTCACAATTACGCTCCTTTGCCCATTTCTTCTGGTTGTGCCAGTGTTGCCCGCCGCGGTGCCGGAGACAGCGGCGCCCACCGGCAGGACTCATCGGTCGATGTGACCCCTACCCTATCTGCGGTGCCTGCGGAGTGCGGCAGGAGGCCCGGGCCGGTCGGCTAGGCCTCGTCGAGCAGCTCCGGGGTCACTGCCGATTCGGTGTCGGGGATGCCGAGATCCTTGGCGCGGCGGTCGGCCATGGACAGCAGTCGGCGGATGCGTCCGGCGACGGCGTCCTTCGTCATCGGGGGGTCGGCGAGCTGGCCCAGTTCCTCGAGGGAGGCCTGCCGGTGCTGGACGCGCAGGGCGCCCGCCGCGGCGAGGTGGTCGGGCACGTCGTCGCCGAGGATCGCCAGGGCTCGTTCGACGCGGGCGGCCGCGGCCACGGCGGCGCGCGCGGAGCGGCGCAGGTTGGCGTCGTCGAAGTTGGCGAGCCGGTTGGCGGTGGCGCGGACTTCGCGCCGCATCCGGCGCTCCTCCCAGGTCAGCCGGGTGTCCTGGGCGCCCATGTGGGTGAGCAGCGCACCGATGGCATCGCCGTCGCGCACGACGACCCGGTCGGCGCCGCGCACCTCGCGGGCCTTGGCGGCGATGCCGAGGCGGCGGGCGGCGCCGACGAGCGCGAGCGCCGCCTCGGGGCCGGGGCAGCTGACTTCGAGGGCGGAGGAGCGGCCCGGCTCGGTGAGCGAGCCGTGGGCGAGGAAGGCGCCGCGCCACGCGGCCTCGGCGTCGGCGATGCTGCCGCCGACGACGGGGGCGGGCAGGCCCCGGACCGGGCGGCCGCGCACGTCGAGCAGGCCGGTCTGGCGGGCGAGGGCCTCGCCCTCCTTGGCGACGCGCACCACGTACCGCGAGCTCTTGCGCAGTCCGCCGGCGCCGAGGACGTGCACCTCCGCCGAGTAGCCGTAGAGCTCGAAGATCTCGCGGCGCAACCGGCGGGCGATCGATCCGAGGTCCACCTCGGCCTCCACGACGACGCGGCCGCCGACGATGTGCAGTCCGCCGGCGAAGCGCAGGAGGGCGGACACCTCGGCCTTGCGGCTGCTGGTGCGGGTGACCGCCAGCCGGCTCAGCTCGTCCTTGACCTCCGCTGTCATTGCCACGTCGGGATCTCCCTTCCGTCCCGCTGCGCGAGATCCCGGGGGCGGGCCGCGTCGGGCACGTGTCGTTCCAGGACCGCCGCCAGTTTGGCGGGATCGTGTCGGTGGGTGCCGGTCTCGGCGACGTCGGCGTAGACCACCCGGGCGCCGAATCCGGCGGCGGCTCGGCACAGGTGCTCGCGTTCGCGTCCTTCGGGTACCGACGCGGAGTCGACGACGACGTGGTCGACCCGGAAGTCGGGGGCGTGCTGGGCCAGCACGTGCAGGTGCCGCTCGGTGGAGAATCCGGCGGTCTCCCCCGGTTCGGCGGCGAGATTGAGCACCAGCACCTTGTGGGCGGGGGCGGCCACCAGCGCCTCGTGCAGCTCGGGGACGAGCACGTGCGGGATGACGCTCGAGAACCACGAGCCGGGCCCGAGCACGACGAGGTCGGCGGCGCCCACCGCGTCGAGCGCGTCGGGACATGCCGGTGGGTCGGCCGGGATCAGCCGCACGCGCCGCACCTTGCCGGGGGTGGTGGCGACGGCGACCTGCCCGCGGATGATGCGGCTGGCGCGCGGGTCGGATTCGAGGCCGGACACGTCCGCCTCGATGTCGAGCGCGATCGGCGACATCGGCAGCACCCGGCCGCGCACCTGGAGTAGCTCGGCGACGCGGTCGAGGGCGGCCACGGGGTCACCGAGCACCTCGGTCAGTCCGGCCAGGATCAGGTTGCCGACCGAGTGGCCGGCCAGGGCGCCGGTGCCGCCGAACCGGTGCTGCACCGTCTCGGTCCAGGTGTGGATGTCGGGGGTGTCCGCGGCGAGCGCGGCCAGGGCCATGCGCAGGTCGCCGGGCGGGATGACGCCGAGTTCGGCGCGCAACCGGCCGGAGGAACCCCCGTCGTCGGCGACGGTGACGACGGCGGTGACGCGGTCGCTGAGCCGGCGCACGGCGCTGAGCGTGGCGTACAGGCCGTGGCCGCCGCCGAGGGCGACGATCGACGGTGCCGGCGCGGCGGCCTGCCCGCCGGGCCGGGGTGTGGGGGCCGCGGTGCCGGGGCCCGTCATTCGCGCCCCAGATCGCGGTGCGCGACGTGCACCGACAGCGTCGGGTCGGCTTCCAGGCGCGCGGCGAGGGCCTCGCTCATCGCCACGCTGCGGTGCTTGCCGCCGGTGCATCCCACCGCGATCGTCATGTAGCGCTTTCCCTCCCGGCGGTAACCGGCCGTGGTCAGTTCGAGCAGCCGATGATAGGTCTGCAGGTAGTCCTGGGCCCCGTCCCGGCTCAGCACGTAGTCGCGGACGTCGTCGTCCTGGCCGGTGTGCGGGCGCAGTTCCGGCACCCAGTGCGGGTTGGGCAGGAACCGCACGTCGCACACCACGTCCGCGTCCATCGGCAGACCGTACTTGAACCCGAAGGATTCGACGGTGACCCGGATCGAGTCGGCGTCGCCGTCCCCGAACGCGGAGTCGATCTTGCGGCGCAGTTCCGGGCCGGACAGCGACGAGGTGTCGACCACCAGGTCGGCGGCCGCCTTGACCGCGGCGAGCTGGGCGCGTTCGGCGGCGATGCCGTCGGTGAGGGTGCGGTCGGCGGTGTCGGCCTGCAGCGGGTGGCTGCGCCGGACCTGTTCGAAGCGACGCACGAGGACCTCGTCGGTGGCCTCGAGGAACAGCACGCGGGTGCGCACGGGCCGGGCGGCCAGTTCGGTGACGACCCAGCCGAGGTCGCCGGTGAACAGGCGGCTGCGGACGTCCATCACCACGGCGAGGCGCTGCAGGGGCGGGTCGGCCTGCACCGCGAGATCGACCATCGAGGTGACCAGTTGCGGCGGCAGATTCTCGGCGACGAACCAGCCGAGATCCTCGAGTGCCGTCGCGGCGGTGCTCAGACCGGCCCCGGACAGGCCGGTGACCAGGGCGACCTCGGCCCGCGGGCGGAGGTCACCCTGCGGCCGGGGTCGAGGCTGCGCCGTCTCTGCCTGTTGCGTCACTGTTCCGTCTCCGTTCGTCCGCCCGACACGCCGACGGTGCCATCATCACTTACCGGCGTGTCCGGCGCAGCCTCACCCGCCGGCGTCGCCCGGGGGTCCGGGACGTCGCCGCGCAGTGCGTCCAGCACGGCGCGGGCGGTGGCAACGCCGATGCCCGGCACCTCGGTGATCTCCTCCACGCTCGCGTCCCGCAGCCGGGCCACCGACCCGAAGTGCGCGACGAGCGCATTGCGCCGTGCCTGACCGAGCCCGCGGACCCCGTCGAGCGCGGACGCGGTCATCCGCCGGGACCGCTTGCTGCGGTGGTAGGTGATGGCGAAGCGGTGCGCCTCGTCGCGCACCCGCTGCAGCAGGTAGAGCGATTCGCTGGTGCGCGGCAGGATGACCGGATCGTCCTCCCCCGGCACCCACACCTCCTCAAGCCGTTTGGCCAGGCCGATCACGGCGACGTCGGTGACGCCGAGTTCGTCGAGCACCTCCGCCGCGGCGGCGACCTGCGGGGCACCGCCGTCGACGACGTACAGGTTCGGCGGGTACGCGAAGCGGCGGGGCCGCCCGGTGGCCGGGTCGAGCGCGGCTTCCGGGGCGAGGTCACCGCCGTCACCGCCGTCACCGCCGCGGGCCGCGACCGAGTCACTGCGGGCCGCGACCGGGTCACCGCCGGCCCCGGCGAGGTCCCGGTTGTGCCGCAGGAACCGGCGCCGGGTCACCTCGGCGATGGAGGCGACGTCGTCGGAACGGCCGTCGCCGGCGGCCTCGCGGATGGCGTAGTGGCGGTAGTCGGACTTGCGGGGCAGGCCGTCCTCGAACACCACCAGCGACGCCACGACGTCGGTGCCCTGCACGTGGCTGATGTCGACGCACTCGATCCGCAGGGGCGCCGAGTCCAGGTCGAGGGCCTCCTGGATGCCCTGCAGGGCGGCCGAGCGGGCGGTGAAGTCGCCGGCGCGGCGCAGCTTGTGCTGGGTCAGCGCCTCGTGCGCATTGCGCTGCACGGTCTCGGCGAGGGCCTTCTTGTCCCCGCGCTGCGGCACCCGCAGCCGCACCGGCCCCCCGCGCAGGGTGCCGAGCCAGCGGCTCATCTCCTCCGGGTCGGGCGGCAGGGCGGGCACGAGCACCTCCCGCGGCACCGCGCTGCCGGCCGGTTCGGCACCGGCCGCCGACAGGGCGGCCTCCTCGCCGTAGAACTGGGTGAGGAACTGCTCGACGAGCAGCGACACTTCCGGGTCGGCGCCGGGCGCACCCGACGCGGTCTCGGGCCGGTCCACCACGTCCCCGGACTTCTCCACCACCCAGCCGCGCTGTCCGCGCACGCGGCCGCCGCGCACGTGGAACACCTGTACGGCCGCCTCGAGTTCGTCGCCGGCGAAGGCGACGAGGTCGGCGTCGGTGCCGTCGCCGAGCACCACAGCCTGCTTCTCCATGGCCCGGCGCAGCGCCCCGAGGTCGTCGCGCAGGCGCGCGGCGGTCTCGAAGTCGAGGTCCTCGGCCGCGGCCTGCATGCGCTGTTCGAGGTCGCGGACCAGTTTGTCGGTGCGGCCGGCGAGGAAGTCGCAGAAGTCCTCGACGATGCGCCGGTGCTCGTCGGCGTCGACGCGGCCCACGCACGGCGCCGAGCACTTGTCGATGTAGCCGAGCAGGCACGGGCGGCCGATCTGCGCGTGGCGCTTGAACACCCCGGCGGAGCAGGTGCGGGCCGGGAACACCCGCAGCAGCAGGTCCAGGGTCTCGCGGATGGCCCAGGCGTGGGAGTAGGGACCGAAGTACCGCACGCCCTTGCGGCGCGGCCCTCGGTAGACGAACAGCCGCGGGTAGTCCTCGTTCAGCGTCACCGCGAGCATCGGGTAGGTCTTGTCGTCGCGGTAGCGGACGTTGAAGCGCGGATCGAACTCCTTGATCCAGTTGTACTCGAGCTGGAGCGCCTCGACCTCGGTGCCCACCACGGTCCACTCGACGGACCCGGCGGTGGTCACCATCTGGCGGGTCCGCGGGTGCAGCGACGCGACGTCGGCGAAGTACGAGTTCAGCCGCGAACGCAGGCTCTTGGCCTTTCCGACGTAGACGACGCGGCCGTGCGGGTCGCGGAACTTGTACACCCCCGGCTCCAGCGGGATGGTGCCGGGGGCAGGGCGATAGGTCGAGGGGTCGGGCACGGGTCCAGGCTAGTCGGCTGCGCCGACACCGCCGCCGTAGCGCTGTTCGAGCTTGCGGAACGCGGTCAGCGCCGCGACGGCGTGCTCGCCGTCGCGGGCCTGTACCGCGACGACGGGCACGTACTCGTCCTGCGGCAGCTCGAGCCTCGGCCACGGCTTGCCCTGGGGGAAGCTCATGCCTCGCACCTGTTCCCAGCCGAACATCTTCTCGCCGAGGATGTTGCGGACCGCCACGCCGGCGGCTCCGGCCCGCAGCCGGGGCCGGGTCAGCAGCAGCACACCGCCGGAGACGACCACTCCCACGCAGACGATGGCGATCTGATCGGCGAGGCGCAGGTTCACGCCGGTATCGCCGCCGGCGCGCAGCACGAGCGCGGCCCCGATGTGGCCGAGCATGAGCAGGACCGCCGCGACGATCGCCCACCGGGACATCTTGCGGCTGCGGACCTCGAGGTCCCAGACGGTGTCGGCGGCGGAGGTCACCGCGCGGCCCCGCGCAGCCGCCGCAGGGTCACGGCGGTGTCGAGGGCGGCGGCGCACGCCTGCCCGCCCTTGTCCTCGACGGAGCCGGGCAAGCCGGCCCGGTCGCGGGCCTGCTGCTCGTCGTTCGTGGTCAGGACGCCGTTGCCGACGGGGGTGCCCTCGTCCAAGGCGATGCGGGTCAGCCCGTAGGTGACCGCGTCGCACACGTACTCGAAGTGCGGGGTACCGCCGCGGATCACGACGCCGAGGGCGACGACCGCGTCGTGGGTGCGGGCCAGCTGCTGGGCGACGACCGGCAGCTCGATCGCGCCGGCGACCCGTTCGACGGTGACATCGGTGACGCCGGCCTGCTCGGCGACCCGGCGCGCCCCGGCGACGAGGGCCTCGGAGATCTCGGGGTGCCAGCGGCCGGCGACGATGGCCAGCCGCAACCCGGCCGCCTCGGACAGCTGCAGCTCGGGTAGTCCTTCGCCACTCATCTACGCGTCCCCCGCCTCGTAGTCGTCGAGGCCGATCAGGTCGTGGCCCATGCGGTCCCGCTTGGTGCGCAGGTAGGTGATGTTCTCGGAATTCGCGCGCAGCGGCATCGCCACCCGCTCGGTGATCTGCAGCCCGTAGCCGTCGAGGCCGACGCGCTTGGCGGGGTTGTTGGTGAGCAGCCGCATCGACGAGATACCCAGGTCCACCAGGATCTGCGCGCCGATGCCGTAGTCGCGGGCGTCGGCGGGCAGGCCGAGCTGCAGATTCGCGTCCACAGTGTCCGAGCCCGCGTCCTGCAGCTGGTAGGCCTGCAGCTTGTGCATCAGCCCGATGCCGCGGCCCTCGTGCCCGCGCATGTACAGCACCACGCCGCGGCCCTCCATGGCCACCATCTCGAGCGCGGCGTCGAGCTGCGGACCGCAGTCGCAGCGCAGCGAGCCGAACACGTCGCCGGTCAGGCACTCCGAGTGCACCCGCACGAGCACGTCGGCACCCTCACCGTCGGGGCCGGGGATGTCGCCGAGCACCAGCGCGACGTGCTCGACCTCGTCGTAGACGCTCTGGTAGCCGACGGCGGTGAAGTCGCCGTGCCGGGTGGGGATGCGGGCCTCGGCGATGCGCACGACGTGCTTCTCGTGCTTGCGGCGCCAGGCGATCAGGTCGGCGATGGAGATCAGGGCCAGCTTGTGCTCGTCGGCGAAGACGCGCAGTTCCTCGGTCTGAGCCATGTGGCCCTCGTCCTTCTGCGAGACGATCTCGCAGATCACCCCGGCCGGACGCAGGTCGGCCATGCGGGCGAGGTCGACGGCGGCCTCGGTGTGGCCGGGCCGGCGCAGCACGCCGCCCTCCTTGGCGCGCAGCGGCACCACGTGCCCGGGGCGGGTGAAGTCCTGCGCGGTGCTGTTCGGATCGGCCAGCAGGCGCATCGTCGTGGCCCGGTCCGAGGCGGAGATGCCGGTGCCGATCCCTTCGCGGGCGTCGACGGTCACCGTGTAGGCGGTGCCGTGCTTGTCCTGGTTGGTCGAGTACATGGGGGGCAGGCCGAGGCGGTCGCAGTCCTCCCCGGCCAGCGGCACGCACAGGTAGCCGGAGGTGTAGCGCACCATGAACGCCACGAGTTCGGGGGTGGCCTTCTCGGCCGCGAAGATGAGGTCGCCCTCGTTCTCGCGGTCCTCGTCGTCGACCACGACGACCGCCTTGCCGGCTGCGATATCGGCGATCGCGCGCTCGATGGTGTCGAACCTCGTCACTTGCGTGGGCTCCAAAATCTCGTGTACGGACAAACTGATTGCCGAGTTCAACAGTACGACTCAGCGGCCGGCGGCCTGCAGCCGCTCCACATACTTGGCGATGACGTCGACCTCGAGGTTGACGAGCGTGCCGGGCGCGGCACTGCCCAGGGTGGTCAGCGACAGCGTCGTCGGGATCAGGGAGATCTCGAACCACTCGTCACCGGGCGCCCCGCCGAGCGCGGAGACGGTCAGCGAGACCCCGTCCACGGTGATCGAGCCCTTGTGGACCACGTACCGGGACACGTCGGCCGGCAGCGAGATCCGCACCACGGTCCAGTTCTCCGACGGGGTGCGCGAGAGCACGGTGCCGGTGCCGTCGACATGACCCTGGACCAGGTGCCCGCCGAGACGGCTGTTGAGCGCCGCGGCCCGCTCCAGGTTGACGCGGCTGCCGGGCGCGAGTTGCGACAGGCTCGATCGGTCGAGGGTCTCCTTCATCACGTCGGCGGTGAAGGAGTCACCGCCCTGGATGTCGACGACGGTCAGGCACACACCGTTGACGGCGATGGAGTCGCCGTGGCCGGCGTCGGAGGTCACCACGGGCCCGCGGACGGTGAACCGCGCCGCGTCGGCGAGGTCCTCCCGCGCGACGATCTCCCCCAGCTCCTCCACGATCCCGGTGAACACGTACCCGCTCCTTCACTCCCGGTCGGGGACCAGGGTCAGCAACACGTCGGCGCCGACGGTTTCGACGCGCTCCCGACGAAACCGTAGCGCCTCGGCGATCGTGCCCACGCCCGCGTCCCGTACGGCGGACGGTCCGGCCCCGAGCAGCACCGGCGCGAGGTAGGCCTGGACGCGGTCGACCCGGCCCGCGGCGAGGAACGCCCCGGCCAGGCGCGGGCCGCCCTCGAGCAGCACGTCCGCCCGGTCCGCTAGCGCGCCGAGCACCTCGTCGGGATCGTGGGTGCGCAGCACCAGGGTCGGGGCGGCATCGTCGAGAACCCTTGCAGTCCTAGGGATTTCACTGCGGCCGACGACCACGCGGAGCGGCTGGTGCGGGGCGAGCGAGCCGTCCGGCTGCCGGGCGGTCAACCAGGGGTCGTCGGCGAGGACGGTGCCGGTGCCGACGACGATCGCGTCGAGGCGGGCCCGCTCGGCGTGCACGCGGGCGCGCGACTGCGGGCCGGAGATCCAGCGGCTCGTGCCGTCGGCCGCGGCGCTGCGCCCGTCCAGGCTCGCCGCGAACTTCCAGGTGACGTGGGGACGTCCCGTGCGCTGCCGGTGCAGCCAGGCACGCAGCGCGCCCGCCTCGGCGAGGTCGGCGCCGAAGCCGCCGTGCACGCTCACCCCGGCGGCGCGCAGGGTCTGTGCGCCGCCGGCGGCGGGCGGATTCGGATCGGTCACCGCGTAGTAGACGGCGGCGACACCGGCACGCAGCAGCGCCTGCGCGCACGGCCCGGTGCGGCCGGTGTGGTTGCACGGCTCGAGGGTGACCACCGCGGTGCCGCCGCGGGCCCGCTCCCCCGCCGCGGCCAGCGCCACGACCTCGGCGTGCGGCCCACCCGGCGGGCAGGTCGCCCCCACCCCGGCGACCTGCCCGGCCGCGTCGAGGATCACCGCGCCGACGGGCGGGTTGGGGGTGGTGGACCCGCGCACCGACTCACCGGCGTCGAGCGCGAGGCGCAGGGCCGCGTCGAGCGGTGCGCCGCTCACCGCCGCCCCGCGCGGAGCGCCGCTCACGGGGCCGGGGTCAGATGCGGGGAGGCGTGGGCGGCCCGTTCGCGCAGCTTGCGCACCGCCTCGCCCGGGTCGTCGGCCCCGTACACGGCCGACCCGGCGACGAAGCAGTCGACACCGGCCTCGGCGGCCGCCTCGATGGTGTCGGCGTTGATGCCCCCGTCGATCTCGACGAGCAGGGTCAGCTCGCCGGCGTCGACGAGCCGGCGGATCGTGCGGGCCTTGTCGAGCACGTCCGGGATGAACGACTGACCGCCGAATCCGGGCTCGACGCTCATCACCAGCAGCGTGTCGAACTCCTTCAGGATCTCGAGGTACGGCTCGATCGGGGTGCCGGGCTTGACGCTCAGCCCGGCCCGCGCACCGGCGGCCCGGATGTCGCGGGCGACGGCGACGGGGTTGTCGGTGGCCTCGGCATGGAAGGTGACGTTGTGCGCGCCCGCCTCGGCGTAGGGCGGCGCCCAGCGACCCGGATCCTCGATCATCAGGTGGCAGTCGAGCGGGATGTCGGTCGCCTTCAGCAACGACTGCACCACCGGAAGGCCGAGGGTCAGGTTGGGGACGAAGTGCGCGTCCATGACGTCGACGTGCAGCCAGTGCGCGTCGGCTACCGCGGCGGCCTCGTCGGCGAGCCGGGCGAAGTCCGCGGAGAGGATGGAGGGAGCGATCATCGGGTGGGCCACGTCCACCGAGTTTAACGGTCCCGGCGGCGGACTCTGCCGCGCGTCACGGTGCCTCCGCGGCCGGTGCGGGTTTTCATGACTTTCGGCCTCTGGTTCGGTGTGCTGGGCGATGCTTGAGTGGACGGTGGCGGGTCCGGAACCGCTGGGCCCGATGCGGCAGTGGGGAGCGAGAATGGCCACGCACACGGTGTGGGTTCGACCGATCGGCGACGTGGGCGCGGAGGACGCGCCGACCGTGGGCGGCAAGTCCGCGAACCTCGGGGAGATGACCCGCGCCGGGTTCCCCGTGCCGCCTGCCTTCGCGATCACCACCGCCGCCTATCTCGATTCGATGGCCGCGGCGGGGGTGCGCGACCGGCTGCGCGCCGAGGCCGTTCCGGCCCCCGACATCGACGACGCGACGCTGATCCGCACCTCCGCGGAACTGGCGGCGCTGGTGACCGAGGCCACGGTGCCCGACGACATCCGCGCGGACATCGTCGCCGCCTACGAGAAGCTGGGCGTGGACGTGCCGGTGGCGGTGCGGTCCTCCGCGCCCGCCGAGGACGCCGCGGACACCTCGTTCGCGGGAATCCACGAGTCGTACACCAACATCGTCGGCGCCGACGCGGTGGTGCGTGCCGTGCAGGCGTGCTGGGCGTCGTTGTGGTCCGAACGCGCCCGGACCTACCGGGGTCTGCGCGGGGTGACCGACGAGCCGTCCATCGCCGTCGTGGTGCAGGTGATGGTGCGCTCGGAATCGTCGGGGGTGGCGTTCACGGCCGACCCGCGCACCGGTGAGCTCGATCGCATCGTCGTCGAGGCCGCCCTCGGTCTGGGCGAGGTCGTCGTCGGCGGGCAGGTCGAGCCCGACACCTACGTCGTCGCCAAGGACGGCTTCACGGTGCTCGATGTGCATCTCGGGCATCAGGAGTTCCAGATCGCGTCCACCGACGCCGGTGACAGCCGCGTCGCGGTCGATTCGTCGCGGCAGACCCGCGTGCTCGACGAAGGGCAGCTCGAGAAGGTCGCGCGGCTCGCCGCGGGTGTCGAACAGCACTACGGCCGGCCGCAGGACCTCGAGTTCGCGTTCGCCGAGGGTGAGCTGTGGATCGTGCAGACCCGCCCGATCACCACCCTGGGGATGCCTGCCGCCGCGGCGGCGTCGGGCAACGGGCAGGCGGCGCCGCTGCTGACCGGGCTCGGTGCCGGTCCCGGCCGGGCGACCGGGCGGGTCCGGGTGCTGCACGAGCTGGTCGACGGCAAGCGCCTGAGCGACGGGGAGATCCTCGTGGCCCCGATGACGCGGCCCGACTGGCTGCCGATCCTGCGCCGGGCCGGCGGCATCGTCACCGACGGCGGCGGCATCACCTGCCATGCCGCGATCGTCGGCCGCGAACTCGGCAAACCCGTCGTCGTGGGCGCCCGCACCGCGACGCAGGACCTGCAGGACGGCCAGTTGATCACCGTGGACGGCGACGCCGGCGTCGTGTTCGACGGGGAGGTCCGCGCGGAGCGGCCGGCCGCGGCGCAGACCGCCGCTCCGGCGGCCGCCGCACCCGCTTCGGCCGTCACCGCGACGGCGGTGTACGTCAATCTCGCCACCCCGGACGCCGCGCAGGCCGTCGCCGACACCGACGTCGACGGGGTGGGGCTGCTGCGGGCGGAGTTCATGATCACCGAGGCGCTCGCCGGGGAGCATCCCGCCTACATGATCGCGCAGGGCCGGCGCGAGGAGTACGTGTCGAAGATGGCCGACGGCGTCGCGCGGATCGCGGCGGCCTTCGCGCCGCGTCCGGTGGTGTACCGCGCGATCGACCTGCGCAGCAACGAGTTCGCGAACCTGAAGGGCGGCGAGACGGAGCCGGACGAGGAGAACCCGATGATCGGGTACCGCGGCTGCTTCCGCTACGTGCGCGACCCCGAGCTGTTCTCGCTCGACCTCGACGTCCTGCACCGCGTGCGCGCGCAGCATCCCAACGTGCACCTGATGATTCCGTTCGTGCGCACCCGCTGGGAGCTGGAGGAGTGCCTGGCCCAGCTCGACGCGCACCCGCTCGGCACCGATCGGCGGATGCTGCGCTGGATCATGGCCGAGGTCCCGTCGGTGGTGTACTGGTTGCCTGAGTACGCGAAGCTCGGCATCCACGGGGTGTCGATCGGCAGCAACGACCTGACCCAGCTCGTGCTCGGTGTCGACCGTGACTCCGAGGTGTGCAAGGACCTGTTCGACACGCTCGACCCGGCGGTGCTGGACGCGATCGACCACATCATCGAACGGGCGTCGGCGGCCGGCCTGACCACGTCGCTGTGCGGGCAGGCCGTCTCCACCAGCACCGAGCTCGCCGAGCATCTCGTGCGGCGGGGCATCACGTCGGTGTCGGTGACGCCGGACGCGGCCGCCCAGACCCGGCGCACGGTGGCGCGGGCCGAGCAGCGGATCGTTCTGGACCGCGCCCGGCGCGAGCACTGACGGCCGCGTCCGTCCCGGGCGTCACCGCTGACGCGCGAGGACGTCGAATCGTTCGACGTCCTCGCGCCGGCAGACCTGGCTGCCGGGGGTGAGCAGCGCCGCCGAGCCGGCGGCGATGCCCAGTGCCAGGGCGTCGCGCAGGGGCCGGCCCCGCAGCAGGCCCACGACCAGTCCGGCGACCATGCTGTCGCCCGCCCCGACCGCGCTGCGCACGGGTACGTCCAACGCTTTCAGCCGGGCGGTGGTGTCGGCGGAGACGAGCAGCGCCCCGTCCGGCCCGAGCGAGACCACCACGATCTCGGCGATCCCGGCGTCGACGAGTTCGTGGGCGGCGGCGGACTGTTCGTGCGGGGTGCGCAGTTCCCGGCCCACCCATTCGCGCAGCTCTCGCAGGCTCGGTTTGACCAGGTGCACGCCCGACTTGATGCGGCGCAGTGCGTCCCCCGACGAGTCGAGGACGAAGCGGGCACCGGCATCGGTGGCCGCGTCGGCCACGCGCTGGACGAACTCGCCCGGCACGCCCGGCGGCAGGCTGCCGCTGGCGACGACGTACCGTGCGCCGGTGGCGGTCTCGACCAGCAGGTCCAGGCACCGTTCCTGATCCCGCACGCTCAGCTCCGGGCCGGGCAGCACGAACCGGTACTCCTGGCCGGTGCTGCGCTCGATCGCCGTGAACGACTCCCGGGTCATGCCGTCGATGTCGATGCGCCGGCTGTCGACACCGCCGCCGGACAGCAGCGCCGAGAGCGTGTCCCCGGTCGGACCGCCGGCCGGGTACACCGCTCCGGCCGAGACACCGAGCACCCCGGCGACCTTCGCGACGTTGATCCCCCCGCCGCCGGCCTCCAGTCGCGGCGCCTCGCAGCGCAGTTTGCTGGTGGGCCGCACCTGCTCGGTGTAGGTGGTCACGTCGAGCGCCGGATTCATGGTCAAGGTGACGATGTCGGGCACGACGTGCCTCCTGCCGGGAGCGGTCGGGTCGCGTCCGACCGTATCCGAGCGCAGGCCGATTCTCCCGGCGTTCGCGCGGCGACCTCGCCGATCAGCTCGCCGGGGCGCGCAGCGCGGCCATGAACATCGCGTCGGTGCCGTGCCGGTGCGGCCACAGCTGCACGGCCGGACCGTCGCCGAGACGCGGCACGCCGGGCACGAGCTCACGCGTGTCGAGCTGCTCGACGTTGTGCCGCCGGACGGCGTCGGCGACGACGGCGAGGGTCTCGGAGGTGTGCGGCGAGCACGTCGCGTACAGCACCACCCCGCCCGGCCGCAGCAGCCCGATCGCCGAGGCGAGGAGCTGCTTCTGCAACCGCACCAGCTCGGCGACGTCACCGGGGTTGCGGCGCCACCGTGATTCGGGCCGGCGACGCAGGGCGCCGAGCCCGGTGCACGGCGCGTCGACCAGGATGCGGTCGTAGCCGGGCTCCAGGCCGGGCTCGCGGCCGTCGGCGACGTGCACCGTGACCGGGAGTCCGCGGGTGGACTTGCGGATCAGTTCGGCGCGGTGCTCGACCGGTTCGACGGCGTCGACGGTGCCGCCGTCGATGTCCGCGAGCGCGCCGAGCAGCGCGGCCTTGCCGCCGGGACCGGCACACAGGTCCAGCCACCGGCCCCGATCGGGTCCGCCCAGCGGGGCGAGGGTGAGCGCCCGCGCCACCAGCTGGCTGCCCTCGTCCTGCACCGCGGCCATGCCCTCGCGCACGGCGTCGAGCTTGCCGGGATCACCGCCGGCGTCGAGGTGCACGGCGTAGGGCGACCAGGGTCCGATCTCGCCACCGGTGGCCAGCGCGAGTTCCTCCGCGGTGATCACCCCCGGCCGGGCCACCAGGTGCACCACCGGCCGGGCGTCGTCCGCCGCGAGCACGTCCTCGAGCTCCCCGGCGTCCGGGCCGAGCGCGACCGCGAAGGCCTTCGCGATCCACTCCGGATGCGCATACCGGAAGGCCAGGTGTCCCACCGGGTCGCGAGCCGGGTCGGGGGCGAGCTCGGCGACCCATTGTTCCTCGGGCTTCTCCGCGACGCGGCGCAGCACCGCATTGACGAATCCGGACTTGCCGTGGCCGAATTCGCCGCGGACGATGTCGACGCTCGTCGCGACGGCCGCGTGCGGGGCGATGCGGGTCCGCAGCAGCTGGTAGGTGCCCAACCGCAGGGTGTCCAGCAGCGCCCCGTCGATCTCGGTGACGGGCCGGTTGGCGCACGCGGCGATCACGGCGTCGAGCAGGCCCTGGGCGCGGGCGGCGCCGTAGGTCAGCTCGGTGGCCAGGGCGGCGTCGCGCCCGTCGAGTCGCCGCTCGCGCAGCAGCGCCGGCAGCACCAGGTTGGCGTAGGCGTCGCGCTCCCGGACCGCGCGCAGCACGTCCCGGGCCGCGAGCCGCGCCGGGTCGAGGCCGGCCTCGGCGGGCGACGGCCGGCGGGCCTGCCGGGGCTTGTTGTTGCGGTCGCCGGGCCCGCGGCGGGAGCGGCGGGCAGGGCGGCGGGACTCGGTCACTGGGCGCGTACCTCCGGGTCGAGGCGGGCGCCGCGAACCCAGTCCGCGGCCGCCATCGTCTTCTTACCGGGCGGCTGGACCTGCCCGAGTCGCACGGCGGTGCTGCCGGTGCCGACCAGGACACCGTCCTTGCGGGGCAGGATCTGCCCGGGCGCGAGGGTCTCGTCGGTGCCGGTCACGGGGCCGAGCTTCACGCGCAGGTCACCGATCATCGTCCAGGCGCCGGGTGCGGGCGTGACCGACCGGATGTGGCGGTCGACGAGGTGCGCGGGACGGTCCCAGCTCACCCGCGCCGACTCGACGGTGACCTTCGGGGCGTGCGAGACGCCGTCCGGGGGCTGGGGCACCGCGGTGAGCACCCCGTCCTCGAGGCCGTCGAGGGTGGATTCGAGCAGCGCGGCACCGGAGTCGGCGAGCCGGCCGAGCAGAGCTCCCGCGGTGTCGTCGGGCCGGATCGTCTCGGTGACCACCCCGTAGACCGGGCCGGTGTCCAGGCCCGCCTCGAGCCGGAACGTGCTCGCGCCGGTCACCTCGTCCCCCGCAGCGAGTGCGGCTTGGACGGGCGCGGCACCACGCCAGGCGGGCAGCAGCGAGAAGTGCAGGTTCACCCAGCCGAACTTCGGGATGTCGAGCACCGGCTGCGGGATGAGCGCGCCGTAGGCGACGACCGGGCAGCAGTCGGGGGCGAGTTCGGTCAACCGGGCGACGAAGTCGGGATCGCGGGGCCGCGCCGGGGTGAGCACCTCGATGCCGTGTTCGTCGGCGAGCCGGCCCACCGCCGACCGGACGGTGCGCCGCCCGCGGCCGGCGGTGGTGTCGGGCCGGGTCACCACCGCGACCACCTCGTGGCGCGGGGACTCGAGCAGGCGGCGCAGTGACGGTACGGCCGGTTCGGGCGTCCCGGCGAACACCAGCCGCACGTCAGCGGCCCGTCCGGGGGCGAGAGGCGAGGCACCGGCCCCGGGACGAGGACCGTGCTGGGCCGACCGAACTGTTCACGAATGCTGCTCCCGGATGTCGACGACGAAACGTGCCCTCAGTCTAGGGACCGCGCCGGCCGACGGTGACGGCCGTCCGCGAACGCGGCGGGACGGTCCCCGCCCGACGACTCGCGCGACCGCCGCGTCGCGTCGATAGGCTGAGCCGATGGCAGAGATTCGAGATCGGATGGAGCGTTCCGTCCGCACGCGATCGGCGGATCCGGCGGGCGTGCCCTGGCCGGCCGTGCAGGAGGAGGACGTGGTCCTCGTCGACACGACGTGGGGCGAGCTGCAGCCCCTGCAGTGCGCGCCCGGCGTGGTGACGGTCGGCGAGCTGGAGCTGACCGAGCTGGTGGCGAACGGTGCCCTGCTCGTCGACACCCGGGTTCCGGACTCGCGCAAGGGCAGGTCCATTCCGGGCGCGGTCAATCTGCCGCACGACCGGATCACGGAGCTGCGGGACCGGCTCGATCCGTCCCGGCTGTCGATTCTGTTCTGCAACGGTCCGCAGTGTCCGCAGTCCCCGATGGCGATCCGGGACCTGCTCGAGGCGGGGTATCCGGCGTCCGCGCTGGCGTACTACCGAGGGGGCCTGCACGACTGGGTGACGTTGGCGATGCCGCTGGAGCAGGTGGGCTGACCTGCGGGGCGCGCCGGTCGTGTCGGCGCGTCTCCCAGGCCCGGGCGGCCAGGGCGGCGAGCCCGACGTAGCCCCAGCCGAGCAGCACGTCGACCACGTAGTGTTCGCCGCCGTAGACGAGGGTGAAGGCCATGGCGAGCGGGAACGCCACCAGCAGCGCCCGCATCCAGGTGCGCCGCGCGATCGGCCACAGCGCGACGGTGACGAGCAGCGCGAACGCCGAGTGCAGCGACGGCAGCGCGGCGACCGGGTTGCCCTGGGCCTCGAGCCAGCGGGTGCCGACGTCGATCGGCACGACACCGAAACCGAATCCGGTGACCCGGCCGACTCCTTCCGGCAGGACGCCCACCTCGGAGGCGTACCACGGCGGCGCCGCGGGCACCAGGATGTAGGTGAGCAGCCCGAAGTAGGACAGGAGCAGCACCCGTCGCATGTATCCGGCCCAGCGCGACCGCGAGTACAGGTACAGCAGGGCCGCGAGCAGCCACGGTACGAGGAAGTGGCTGGTGTAGACGACCGCGGTGATCATCGTCCAGCCGGGCCGCTCGCCGTCCGCGCCGAGCAGACGCTCCTGCAGCCACACCGTCGGGATCGTGCCGCCGAACAGCCAGCTCTCGACGGCGGCCGGTTCGTGCACCCGGACGGGCAGGCCGAGTTCGTCGGCGAGGCCGCGGGTGTGGTCGTAGACGACGAGCGCCGCGACCAGGGGCAGCCAGTCGACGACGACGCGCAGGTGCCCGCGCCACGGCCGGTCGATCGCGAAGGCGATCAGTCCGGCGACGATCCAGGCGGCCTGGTACAGGCGGTCGGCGGGGATGCCGTGGGTGACGACGGTCCCGATCAGCGCAGCGAGATACCCGCACCGCGCGGCCACCCGGGCGTACTGCCGCGGCGGCACGAGCTGCGGCGCCCGCAGCGCCGCGCGACCGGGAAGGAACGGGGTGTTCACCGCTACCTCCCTCCCGCGTGACCGGCCCGGACGACCGGGCACGCACCGCCTGCATACCCATGATCGGGGCACCGGGACGCTCCCGGGGGTGGATCGGGTCAGGAGTTGCTCTCGATGATCAATTCGGGGATGCCCGTGCCGAGCGGCACCGGGACGCATTCGCCGAGGGCATACCGTTCGGGGTCGAGGGCGTGCCGGATCACGGTGAGCGAGAACGGGTCGTACACCATGTTGAAGTGGCCGGTCTGGTCCTGGGGGCACAGGTCCTGGATGGTCAGGTTGACCGCCCCGGGCCCGCGCAGCGCGACGTTGGTGGCCGGCTGGATGACCTCGTCGACGCGGGATCCGATGGTGGTGTACCGGACGCCGGGAACGGTGTCGACGGGGGTGTTGAGTTCGGTGAGCAGTTCCGAGCCCTGCAGTTGCTGGACGAGGGCCACCGAGAGGAAGGCCTCGGCCGCGCCGGTGGCACCGGGCGCGGCGGCAGCCGCGGTACCCAGTCCGTAGAAGGTGCCGCCGTAGCTGGGTGAGGCCACACCCACCCAGCGTTCCACGACGGCCGAGCCGCCCAGCCGGTTGACGTAGTACCGCGCGACGGTCGCACCCTGCGAGTAGCCGACCAGGTCGACCTCGCCGGCACCGGTGCCGGCACGGACCCGCTCGACGAACGCGCCCAGCTGCGCGGCGCTGACCCGGATGTCGCCGGTGCCGTATTCGTCGGCGCCGTCGGCCTTGCCGTAGTCGAGGGCGAACACGCACCAGCCGGCCTCGGCGAGCATCGGTGCGACCGCAGCCCAGTCCGAGTAGGAGTTGGAGTCGGTGCCGTGGGCGAGCACCACCGGTCGTGGATGGTCCGGGGACGGTACGCACCCGAAGTCGTTCGATCGCGCCGGCGCCGTTCCGGGATGTTCCTCGGCGTAGCCGGCGGCCTGGGCGTGGGTGGTGGCCACCGGTCCGGGGGCGACGGGCACGGACGCCGACGAGCCCGGCGCGGGTGCGGCGGTGACGGTCGCGGCGCCGGTGACGGCCGCGACGGCCGCCGCGATACCGGCCAGCGCGCCGGCAATCCTGCGTGCCCCGTTCACGGCCCCTCCCTCCGGCTCGCCCGCAGCCGGGCTCCGTCACCAGGATCGACCCCCACCCCTGTGACCTATCGTGACACAGTTGCGCCCCGCCGGCATGCCATCTTTCCGCAGGTGACGGGAGGGTTTTGCCTGCCCTGCCCCCGGGGTGTCCCTCCGCGCGGACCCGGGGGCCGGGGGGCGTCACCCGACGCGCAGCGGATCGATCTGCACCCGCAACGCTCCCTCGGCGCGGCGGGCGCTGCGCGCTGCCTGCGCCTCGCGCAGGGCGCGGCCGAGCGCGAGACCCCGGCCGCGCGGCACCCGGATCACCATGCGCTGCACCTCGTCGGGCTCGGGGTCGTCGGCCCCGAACGGCGGCCGCTCCCCCGGCGGCAACGGCACCGGTCCGAGTACCTCCGCCTCCGGTGGGAGCGTCGCGGCCGCGAGCAGGTCGGCGACCGCGGCCGCGGTGCCGTCGACCGCGGCCATGTGCACCGCGGGCGGGAAGCCGACCTCGGCGCGTTCGGCGAGCTGGGACTGCGCGTGCCCGATCGGGTCCCAGCGCACCAGTGCCTGCACGGTGGGGATGCCGGCGTCGGCGACCACGACGACCTGGCCGCCGTCGGCGAAGGGCCGCACCAGCGACGACGCGGTGAGCCAGCGACGCATCGTTTCCTCGGCGGCCCGCAGGTCGGCGCGGCCGAGCAGGGCCCACCCGTCGAGCAGCAGGGCCGCGCCGTACCCCCCGGCGGTGACGGGTTCGGCGCCCACTGTGGCCACGACGAGCGCGGGTCCGGCCGGGGCGGTGGCCTTGACCTCCGTCCCACCGGAGGTGACCACCGGGACACCGGGGAACGCGCGACCGAGTTCCTCGGCGGTCCGCCCGGCGCCGACGACGACGGCGCGCAGGGCGCGGGCACCGCACGCGTGGCAGCGGTGGGTGGCGTCGGCGATGCCGCACCAGCGGCAGGCGGGGGTCGCGGTGCCGTCCGGCCCGGCGGCCTGCGGCAACGCGAGCGGGCCGTTGCAGTGCCGGCAGCGGGCCGGGGTCCGGCATTTGGCGCACGCGAGCGCGGGCACGTAGCCGCGGCGGGGCACCTGCACGAGCACCCCGCGGTCGGCGCCGAGGGCGGCACGGGCGGCGGCGAAGGCGATGGCCGGCAGCCGGGCGGCACGCGCGGCGGGGTCGCGGGCCAGGGCCTGGTCGCTGTCGGCGAGGGCGGTGATCTTGGGGGCGCGGGCGCGGACGACGTCGCGGGGGGCGGCGAGGTCGTGGGCCCACCCGGTGTCGACGAGGGCCTGGGTCTCGGCGGTGCGGGCGTGCCCGGCCAGGACGACGGCGGCGCCGGTGGCGTGCGCCCGCAGCAGCGCCACCTCTCGGGCGTGCGGGTACGGCGCGCGGGGCTCGGAGTGCAGGTCGTCGCCGTCGTCCCACACCACGAGCAGGCCGAGGGCGGGGGTGGGAGCGAACACGGCGGCCCGGGTGCCGACGACGATGCGGGCGGTTCCGCGCAACGCCGCGAGCCAGCGCCGGTAGCGCACGGCCGGACCGAGCCCGGCGGCGAGCCCGACGACGCAGTCGGCGCCGGCGAGGTCGGTGCAGGCCGTCACGACGCGGTCGAGGTCGCGCTGGTCGGGCACCACGAGCACCGCGGCGTGGCCGGTGGCGGCGACCGACGCCGCGAGTTCGGCCAAACGACGCGGCCAGTCCTCGCCGGGCAGGGCCTGCCAGGCCGCGCGGGGGGCGCGGCCGGCGGCGAGGGCGTCGAGGAAGTTCTCGCCGTGCCGGTATCGGGACCAGGCGGTGCGGTCGATCTCCGGTGCCGTGGGGGGCGGGGCGGGTGGCGGGTCCTCCGCCTCGACCCGGGCGTGCCGCGGTGGCACGGCGAGGCGCAGCACGTCGGCTCGGGTGCCGGCGTAGCGGGCGGCGACGGCGTCGGCGAGCGCGGCGATCTCCGGGGTCAGCACGACCTCGGGTGAGACGACCCGGTCGAGCCAGCCGAGCCGGCCGGTGTGCTCGCTGGTCGCCGCGCGGGACAGCAGGAAGCCGTCGACGAGCCTGCCGGCGAACCGGACGCGCACCCGCACGCCCGGCCGCGCCTCGGCATCGAACTCCCGCGGGATCAGATAGTCGAACTCGCGGTCGAGGTGGGGCAGCGGCAGCAGCGGCAGGATCCGCGCCACCGGATCCGTCTCGGCCGCGGTCCTGTCGGTGGCCACCCGGACCGTCGAGGGTCCGGGTTACAGACCGGCGGCGGCGCGCAGCTTCTCGGCCCGGTCGGTGTTCTCCCACGGCAGGTCGATGTCGGTGCGGCCGAAGTGCCCGTACGCGGCGGTCTGCGCGTAGATCGGCCGCAGCAGGTCCAGGTCCCGGATGATCGCACCCGGTCGCAGGTCGAACACCTCGGTGATCGCCTGCTGGATCCGCGCCGGGTCGGTCTTCTCGGTGCCGAACGTCTCGACGAACAGCCCCACCGGGGCGGCCTTGCCGATGGCGTAGGCCACCTGTACCTCGAGCCGGCCGGCCAGCCCCGCCGCCACGGCGGTCTTGGCGACCCAGCGCATCGCGTACGCGGCCGAGCGGTCCACCTTCGACGGGTCCTTGCCCGAGAACGCGCCACCGCCGTGCCGGGCCATGCCGCCGTAGGTGTCGACGATGATCTTGCGGCCGGTCAGGCCTGCATCCCCCATCGGACCGCCGAGGACGAACGACCCGGACGGGTTCACCAGCAACCGCAGGCCGGTGGTGTCGAGGCCTGCCAGGCTCGGGTCCGCCAGTACCGCCTCGACGACGTGGGTGCGCAGATCCGGGGTGAGCAGGTTGTTCAGGTCGATGTCCGCCGCGTGCTGGGTGGAGATCACCACCGTGTCCAACCGGACCGGGCGGTCGCCGTCGTACTCGATGGTGACCTGGGTCTTGCCGTCCGGCCGCAAGTACGGCAGCACCCCGGTCTTGCGGACCTCGGTGAGCCGGCGCGAGAGCCGGTGCGCCAGCGCGATCGGCAGCGGCATCAGTTCCGGGGTGTCCGAGCAGGCGTAGCCGAACATCAGGCCCTGGTCACCGGCGCCTTGACGGGCCACCTCGTCGTCGGTGAGCACCCCGGTGCGGGCCTCGTGCGAGACGTCGACGCCGCCGGCGATCTCCGGGGACTGCGCACCGATGGCGATGTTGACCCCGCAGGAGTTGCCGTCGAAACCCTTCGAGGAGGAGTCGTAGCCGATCTCGAGGACCCGGTCCCGCACAATCTTCGGGATGTCCGCGTAGGCCGAGGTGGTGACCTCCCCGACCACGTGCACCTGCCCGGTGGTCACCAGGGTCTCGACCGCGACGCGGGCGCGGGGGTCTTCGGTGAGCAGCGCGTCGAGGACGGAGTCGCTGATCGCGTCACAGATCTTGTCCGGGTGTCCCTCCGTCACGGACTCACTGGTGAAAAGCCGACCGCCGGTCTTGCTCACGGAACTCCCTCTCGACTGGTTGTGTCTAGCTCGAACGGACGAACTGATGTCAACGATATGGGCGACGCTACTGTTCCGGTCGCGCCGACGCGAGACTTTCGCTCACGGGCGCGCCGCCCCCCGGGTCACGGGCGTACCGCCCCCCGGGTCACGGGCGTACCGCCCCGAGGTCACGGGCGCGCCGCCCCCGAGGTCACGACCGGTTCTGCGCCAGCAGCGGACCCAGCGCGTCGAGGACGCGGCTGGCCATCAGCGCCTTGGAGCCGTGCGCGAGGGCGGTCTCGGAACCGTCCGCCGCCAGCAGCCACCCGTCGTTGTGGTCGACCTCGAACGCCTTCCCCTCGCCGACGGCGTTGACGACCAGCAGATCGCAGCCCTTGCGGGCCAGTTTGGCGCGGGCGTGGGTGAGGACGTCGCCCTCGGCGTCACCGGTCTCGGCGGCGAAGCCGACGATGACGGTGCTCGCCGGCAGCGTGCCCTCGGTGCGGGCGGCGACCAGCCCGGCGAGAATGTCCTCGTTCTTGGTCAGCGCGATCGCCTCCGGCTCGCCCGCACCCTTCTTGATCTTGCTGGTGGCGAAGGTGCTGGGCCGGAAGTCGGCGACGGCGGCGGACATGACGACGGCGTCCGCACCGGCGGCGTGCTTGGTGACCGCGGCCTGCATCTGGGCGGCGGTCTGGACCCGCACGACCTCCACCGCGGCGGGATCGGCCAGGCCGGCCACCGCTCCCGCGACGAGGGTGACGTCGGCGCCGCGCTGGGCGGCGAGCCGGGCGAGGGCATAGCCCTGCTTGCCGGAGCTGCGGTTGCCGAGGAACCGCACCGGGTCCAGTGGTTCGCGGGTGCCGCCGGCGGAGACGACGATGCGCCGCCCGGTCAGATCCCGCGGCAACGCGTCCGGTCGTTCGAGCAGCAGCGACGCCAGTCCGAAGATCTCCTCGGGCTCGGGGAGCCGGCCGGCGCCGGTGTCATGCCCGGTGAGCCGGCCGGAGGCCGGCTCGACGACGACGGCGCCGCGGCGGCGGAGCGTGGCGACGTTGTCCACCGTCGCCGGGTGCTCCCACATCTCGGTGTGCATCGCAGGCGCGAACACGACCGGGCACCGCGCGGTGAGCAGTGTGGCGGTGAGCAGGTCGTCGGCGCGGCCGTGGGCGGCGCGGGCCATCAGGTCGGCGGTGGCGGGGGCGACGACCACCAGGTCGGCCTCCTGCCCGAGCCGCACGTGCGGAACCTGCGGCACGTCGGCGAAGACGCCGGTGTGCACTGGGTTGCCGGACAAGGCCTCGAAGGTGGCCCGGCCGACGAACTCGAGCGCCGAATCCGTCGGGATGACCCGTACGTGGTGTCCACTTTCGGTGAACGCCCGGATCAGCGCGCAGGCCTTGTAGGCGGCGATGCCGCCGCCGACGCCGACGACGATGCGGCGGCGCTGCCCGAATTCCGAATGGTCCGCGGTGCCCGCGGCGCGCTGACTCACTCGCCTTCGGCGTGCTCGAGCAGGTCTGCGTGGATCTCCCGCAGCGCGATCGACAGCGGCTTCTCCTGCAGGCCGGGCTCGACGAGCGGGCCGACGTACTCGAGGATGCCGTCGCCGAGCTGGTTGTAGTAGTCGTTGATCTGCCGGGCACGCTTGGCCGCGTAGATCACCAGGGCGTACTTCGAGGAGGTGCGCTCGAGCAGCTCGTCGATGGGCGGGTTGGTGATGCCCAGCGGGGTGTCGTAGGCCGGCAGGTCGTGGCCGGCGGTGTCGGACACGGCTGCTTGGGTGCTGCTCACTCGGTGTTCTCCTGTGTCGTTCCGGAGCTCTGGTGGGGCTCGGGATTCGGGGTCGAGGCGGGGAATGTCGTGATCGGCTGCGGACGGTCGGAGGGATCGTCGCGGGGGCCGACCAACAAGGATACCAATTCGTCGCAGGCGCGGTCGACGTCCTCGTTGACGATCACGGTGTCGAACTCCTCGCGGGCGTCGAGTTCGGTCCGGGCGGTCTCTAGCCGGCGACGGACCACCTCGTCCGATTCGGTGCCGCGGCCGGTGAGGCGGGCGACCAGCACATCCCAGCTCGGCGGCGCCAGGAAGGCCAGCACGGCCTCCGGCATGGCGGCGCGGACGGAGCGGGCCCCGGTCAGATCCACTTCGACGAGCACGGGCCGTCCCGAGGCGAGCGCGTCCCGCACGGGACCGGCGGGGGTGCCCGAGCGTTGCAGCCCGCCGTGGATCTCCGCCCACTCGAGCAGGTCCCCGGACTCGATCATCCGATCGAACTCGTCGCGGCTGACGAAGTGGTAGTCCACCCCGTTCACCTCGCCGGGCCGGGGAGCGCGGGTGGTGGCCGACACGCTGAACAGCAGGTCGGGCACCCGGCTGCGGAGCCGGCGGACGACGGTCGACTTCCCGACGGCGGAGGGGCCGGCCAGCACCACCAGCCGGCCCCTCCGCGTCGTGGAACCGCTGTCCGACACGGTGTGTGCGTCAGCTACCACCGGTCGCTCAGGCGTCGAAGTCGAACCTGGCGAGCAGCGCCTTGCGCTGACGGTCACCCAGACCGCGCAGGCGGCGCGTCGGGGCGATCTCGAGTTCGGTCATGATCTCCTGCGCCTTGACCTTGCCGACCTTCGGCAGGGCCTCGAGCAGGGCGGACACCTTCATCTTGCCGAGGATCTCGTCGTTCTCGGCATCGGCCAGGACCTGCTTGAGGTCGGTGCCGCCGCGCTTCAGGCGGTCCTTGAGCTCAGCCCGGGCGCGACGGGCAGCAGCCGCCTTCTCCAGAGCAGCGGCGCGCTGCTCGTCGGTCAGCTGGGGAAGGGCCACGGTTCCTCCGTCTCATCGTTGGCAATCAGTCTCATCCGCCGGTTAACCAGCGGCGATAGCGACCGTACTCACGCCGGACGACGATTGCGAACCCACCCCCCGGCGTTTCGGCTCGAAAACACGTGCGGTAGTGCGCCCCCAGCGTGACCCACGGGCCGGTCCGGCCCGGGGGCACGGGCACCGCCCACCACCTCGACGATCACGACATAGCCGCTGGTAGCGGCGTTATGGGCGGCTGTTCGGGCCGGGGCGGGTGCCGCCCCGCGCCCCGGCGCCGACGGCGGGCCGTCGCCGCCGGAAACGGCCCGGAAAAATTTCCGCGCACGAGCGTGTCGGGGGCCTCCCACCTGCACCGGAACGGACATCCGGCCCGGAGCCCGGGCCGGATGTCCGGGCCGCGTCAGGCCCGCAGGAAGGCGAACGAGTCCACGGTGCGGGACACGGCGTGGCGCAGCGCCGCGGCCGTCGGGCCGGCCCGCAACACCTCGCGGGAGACGTTGGGCACGACGGCGTCGAGGCGTTCGCCCGCCAGCCGGCGCACGTCCTCGGCGGTGCCGCCCTGGGCGCCCACACCGGGCATCAGGATCGGGCCGTGCAGCGCGCTCAGGTCCGGCGCGCGGGTGAGGGTCGCGCCCACGACGACGCCGACCGAGCCGAGGGTGTCGGCACCGGCGTTGCGGGCCGCGGCCTCGTCGACCATCACCTGTGCGACGCTGCGCCCGTCGGCGGTGCGCGCCTGCTGCACCTGGGCACCCTCGGGGTTGGAGGTGGCGGCGAGGACGAACACCCCGCGCCCGTCGACGGCGAGGCGCAGCGCGGGCTCGAGTGCGCCGAACCCCAGGTACGGCGAGACGGTGACCGCGTCGGAGCCCAGCGGGGACGCGTCGGTCAGCCACGTGCGGGCGTAGGCGTCCATCGTCGAGCCGATGTCCCCGCGTTTGGCGTCCGCGAGGACGAGCGTGCCGGCGCCGCGCAGGGCCGTCACGGTGCGCTCGAGCACCGCGATGCCCGCGGCACCGAACGCCTCGAAGAACGCGACCTGCGGCTTGACGAGGGCTACGTGCCCGGCGAAGGCGTCGACGCACGTCCCGGCGAACCGCTCGAGCCCCGCGACGTCGACCGTGAGGCCCCACGCGGCGAGCAGTTCCGGGTGCGGGTCGATGCCCACGCACAGCGGCCCGCGCTCGGCGAGGGCCGCGTGCAGCCGCTGCCCGAACGTCGTCACGACGCCGTGTCCGCGAGTCCGTCGCGCAGACCGCCGACGCCGCCGGACGCCGGCACCGCGTCGCCGTCGAGACTGCCCTGGTCCTCCCGGATCCCGGCGTGCATCTCCTGCAGCGAGCGCACGCCGATGTCGCCGCGGATGGCGGCCTCGATGCCCTGAACGGCCGCGGAGGCACCCTGCACCGTCGTGATGCACGGGATGTTGGCGGCGACGGCGGCGGTGCGGATCTCGTAGCCGTCGATGCGCGGTCCGGAGTTGCCCCAGGGGGTGTTGATCACCATGTCGACCTCACCGGCGCGGATCTTCTCGACGATGGTGTGGGCCCCCTCGGGCCGTTCCTCCTCCGACACCTTGTACACGTGCTCGCACGGGATACCGTTGCGGCGCAGCACCTCCGCGGTGCCGATGGTGGCGAGCACCCGGAAGCCGAGGTCGGCGAGCCGCTTGACGGGGAAGATCAGCGACCGCTTGTCCTTGTTGGCGACCGAGACGAACACCGAACCGGAGGTGGGCAACGACCCGTAGGCGGCGGTCTGGCTCTTGGCGAACGCGGTGCCGAAGTCGTCGTCGATGCCCATGACCTCGCCGGTGGACTTCATCTCCGGACTGAGCAGCGAGTCGATGCCGGTGCCGTCGGCGCGGCGGAACCGGTTGAACGGCAGCACCGCCTCCTTCACCGCGACCGGAGCGTCGACCGGGGCGTGCCCGCCGTCGCCGTGGGCGGGCAGGATGCCCTCGGCGCGCAGGTCGGCGATGCTCTCACCCATCATGACCCGCGCGCAGGCCTTGGCGAGTTGCACCGCGGTGGCCTTCGAGACGAACGGCACGGTGCGGGAGGCGCGCGGGTTGGCCTCGAGCACGTAGAGGATGTCGTCCTTGAGGGCGTACTGCACGTTGAGCAGACCCTTGACGCCGATGCCGCGCGCGAGGGCCTCGGTGGAGCGGCGCACGTTCTCGAGGTCGGACCGGCCGAGGGTGATCGGCGGCAGCGCACACGACGAGTCACCGGAGTGGATGCCGGCCTCCTCGATGTGCTCCATGATGCCGCCGATGTAGACGTCGGTGCCGTCGCACAGGGCGTCGACGTCGATCTCGACGGCGTCGTCGAGGAAGCGGTCGACCAGCACGGGCCGGTCCTCGGAGATCTCGGTGGCGCGGGAGATGTAGCTCTCGAGCGCCTTCTCGTCGTAGACGATCTCCATGCCGCGCCCGCCGAGGACGTAGGACGGCCGGACGAGCACCGGATAGCCGATGCCGGCGGCGATGTCGCGGGCGCCCTCGAAGGTGGTGGCGGTGCCGAACTTCGGGGCGGGCAGACCCGCCTCGGTGAGCACCCGGCCGAACTCGCCGCGGTCCTCGGCCAGGTCGATGGCCTCGGGGCTGGTGCCGACGATCGGCACCCCGGCGGCCTTCAACCGTCGCGCGAGCCCGAGCGGGGTCTGGCCGCCGAGCTGGACGATGACCCCGGCGACGGTGCCGGACTGCGACTCGGCCCGGTACACCTCGAAGACGTCCTCGAAGGTGAGGGGCTCGAAGTAGAGACGGTCGGCGGTGTCGTAGTCGGTCGAGACCGTCTCGGGGTTGCAGTTGACCATGACGGTCTCGTAGCCGGCCTGCGACAGAGTCAGGGCGGCGTGCACGCACGAGTAGTCGAACTCGATGCCCTGGCCGATGCGGTTGGGGCCCGAGCCGAGGATGAGCACCTTCGGCCGCTCACGCTGCTCGGCGACCTCGGTCTCGGCGTCCGGGTCGAGTTCGTACGTCGAGTAGTGGTACGGGGTCTTGGCCTCGAACTCGGCGGCGCAGGTGTCGACGGTCTTGTACACCGGGTGCACGCCGAGCTGCTCGCGCAGGGCCCGCACCGCGTCCTCGTCGCCGAGCTCGGGGCGCAGCGCCGCGATCTGCCGGTCGGAGAAACCGTGGTGCTTGGAAAAGCGCAGTTCCCGCTCACCGAACGTCTCGGCGGCGCGCACCTTCTCCCCCAGCTCGACGATCTGCTGGATCTGGTCGAGGAACCACGGGTCGATCTTGGTGGCGTCGAACAGCTGCTCGACGGTGGCGCCGAGCTCGAAGGCCTTGGCGATGCCGTAGAAGCGGCCGTCGTGCGGGACCTCGAGCTCCCCGAGCAGGGTGCCGAGATCGGCCGCCTCGACCTCGGGGCCGGTCCAGAACCCGGAACGCTTGGTTTCGAGCGACCGCAGGACCTTGCCGAATGCCTCGGTGAAGTTGCGGCCGATGGACATGGCCTCACCGACCGACTTCATGGTGGTGGTCAGGGTGCCGTCGGCGCCGGGGAACTTCTCGAACGCGAAGCGCGGCGCCTTGACGACGACGTAGTCGAGCGTCGGCTCGAAGCAGGCCGGCGTCTCCTTGGTGATGTCGTTGACGATCTCGTCGAGGGTATAGCCGATGGCGAGCTTGGCGGCCATCTTCGCGATCGGGTAGCCGGTGGCCTTCGAGGCCAGCGCGGACGAACGCGACACCCGCGGGTTCATCTCGATCACCACGAGACGACCGTCGCGCGGGTCCATCGCGAACTGGATGTTGCAGCCGCCGGTGTCGACACCGACCTCGCGCAGGATCGCGATCGACAGGTCGCGCATCTTCTGGTACTCGCGGTCGGTCAGGGTCATGGCGGGGGCGACGGTGACCGAGTCGCCGGTGTGCACGCCCACCGGGTCGACGTTCTCGATGGAGCAGACGATCACGACGTTGTCGCGGCCGTCACGCATGAGCTCGAGCTCGTACTCCTTCCAGCCGAGGATGGACTCCTCGATGAGCACGTTCGCGGTGGGCGAGGCGGCGAGGCCGCCGCCGGCGATGCGTTCTAGGTCGGCCTCGTCGTAGGCCATGCCGGAGCCGAGGCCGCCCATGGTGAACGACGGGCGCACCACTACGGGGTAGCCGAGTTCGGTGACGGTCTCACGCACCTCGTCCATCGTGTAGCAGACCCGCGAGCGCGCGGATTCGCCGCCGCACTTGGCGACGATGTCCTTGAACTTCTGCCGGTCCTCGCCGCGCTGGATGGCGTCGAAGTCTGCGCCGATCAGTTCGACGTCGTACTTGGTGAGGATGCCCTGCTCGTGCAGGGCGACGGCGGTGTTGAGCGCGGTCTGCCCGCCGAGGGTTGCGAGCACCGCGTCGATCGGGGTGCCCTTGGCCTGCTCGGCGGCGATGACCTTCTCGACGAACTCGGCGGTGATGGGCTCGACGTAGGTGGAGTCGGCGAACTCCGGGTCGGTCATGATCGTGGCCGGGTTGGAGTTGACGAGGGAGACCCGCAGGCCTTCCTCGCGCAGCACCCGGCACGCCTGGGTGCCGGAGTAGTCGAATTCGCAGGCCTGCCCGATGACGATCGGGCCGGAGCCGATGACGAGGATGTGGGAGAGGTCGGTACGGCGTGGCATTTAGTTCTTCTCTCCCTCGAGCATGCTGGTGAACCGATCGAACAGGTAGGAGGCGTCGTGCGGGCCGGCCGCCGCCTCGGGGTGGTACTGCACGGAGAAGGCGGACCCGTCGAGCAGGCGCACGCCCTCGACGGCGCCGTCGTTGGCGCAGGTGTGGCTGATCACGGCCCGGCCGAACGGGGTGTCGAACTCCTGGCCGGCTTCGCCCTCGAGCGCGAAGCCGTGGTTCTGGGCGGTGATCGCGATCCGCCCGGTCTCGTGTTCGATGACCGGGATGTTGATGCCGCGGTGCCCGAACTTCATCTTGTAGGTGCCCAGACCGAGCGCGCGGCCGAGGATCTGGTTGCCGAAGCAGATGCCGAACAGCGGCAGTCCCTGCCCGAGGACTTCCTTGGTCAGGTGCACCGCGCCGTCCGCGGTGGCCGGGTCGCCGGGGCCGTTCGAGAGGAAGACTCCGTCGGCTTTCAGGTCCAGGATGTCGTGCAGCGTCGCGGTGGAGGGCAGCACGTGCACGCGCATGCCGCGCTCGGCGAACATCCGCGGGGTGTTGGTCTTGATGCCGAGGTCGATCGCGGCGACGGTGAAGCGGGCCTCGCCGTCGGGCTCGACGACGTAGCCGCTCGTGGTGGTGACCTCGCCGGCGAGGTCGGCGCCGAGCATCGACGGCTGGCTCCGGACCCGGTCGAGCAGCTCGGCGTCGCCGGCGAGGGCGTCGCCGGAGAAGACGCCCGCCCGCATCGAGCCGCGGGTGCGCAGGTGCCGCACCAGGGCGCGGGTGTCGATCCCGGCGATACCGACGATGTTCTGCCGCTCGAGTTCGTCCTGCAGGGATCCGGCCGCGCGCCAGCTCGAGGTGCGGCGCGACGGGTCGCGCACGACGTAGCCGGCGACCCAGATCCTCGCGGCGGCGGGGTCACCGGTGGGGCCGACGGACTCGTTGTCCTCGGCGTTCCACCCGGTGTTGCCGATCTGCGGGGCCGTGGAGACCACGATCTGCCGGTGGTAGCTCGGGTCGGTGAGGGTCTCCTGGTAGCCGGTCATGCCGGTGCTGAACACCGCCTCGCCGAGGGTCTGTCCCACCGCACCGAAGACGGTGCCGCGGAACGTGCGACCGTCCTCGAGCACCAGGATCGCGGTGTCCGTGTCGAAGTTGTTGCCGCTCATGCGTTCTCTCCGTTCTGCTCGACCTCACCGGAGCTCGCCGCATCAGCCGAAATCTCGCGTGCCGTCGTCGCTGTACCAGCCGTCCAGGCTGTCGTCCTAGCTTTCACTGTCCCGGTGATTCTCGTTCGTCTCCTGCACCCACTGGGGGTAGATGGTCTTGTCGTCGCCGCGGAATCCGGTGTCGATCTCGGTGCCGGACGGCAGCTGCCAGCGGATCACCAGCACCCCGTCCTTGGTCATCACCTTTCCCGCGAGGCCGCGTTCGGTGCGCACCGCCCGGATGGAGTCCTGCGGGATCCAGATCGGCGAGGCGCCGTCGCGCTCGAGCAGCACCCCGGCGCGGTAGCGGCTGATCTCGCCGGCCGCGCGGTGGCCCAGGTCGCCGACGGCGATCCGGTCCTGCCAGCTCGGCGCGAGGGTACTGCCCACGTACAGGCCGGTGCTCGGGGCCACCAGCTGCTCCCCCAGCTCGGCCGGCACCGGCGGGAGGGCACCGACGGCGTCGGCCTGGCGGCGGCCGCGGCCGCGCCAGCCCTTCCACATCAGCAGGACCAGCACCACCCACAGGGCGACGAAGCCGAGTGTGAGCCACAGGCGGTCCATCACCGCACCCCGCTTCCGGTGCCGGGCCGGACCGCGCCGTCGAGTGCGGTGATCCGGCCGCGCAGCACGGTCGCAACGACCTTGCCGGGCAGCGTCATCGCCTCGTACGGCGTGTTGTGCGCGACCGACGCCAGTTCCGGTCCGCGCACCGTCCATTCGGCGTCGGGGTCGACGAGCACCACGTTGGCGGGCTCCCCCACCTCGAGCGGGCGCCCCTGGTCGTCGAGGCCGACGATCTGGGCGGGCCGTTCGCTCATGACCTTCGCGACGCCGCGCCAGTCCAGCAACCCGGGACGGACCATCGTCTCGACGACGATCGACAGGGCCGTCTCGAGCCCGAGCATGCCGGGCCGAGCCTGGGAGAACTCGCAGCACTTGTCCTGCTCGGCGTGCGGGGCGTGGTCGGTGGCGACGCAGTCGAGCACGCCCTCGGCCAGTCCGCGGCGCAGCGACTCGACGTCGGAACGTTCGCGCAGCGGCGGGTTGACCCGGTTGACGCCGTCGTAGGTCTCGAGCCGGGAATCGTCCAGCAGCAGATGGTGCGGGGTGACCTCGGCGGTGATCGGGATCCCTTGCGCCTTGGCCCATTTCACCAGTTCGACGGTCCCGGCGGTGGAGGCGTGGCAGATGTGCACGCGGGCGCCGGCGTCCCGGGCGAGCAGGGCGTCGCGCGCGACGATGGACTCCTCGGCCGCGCGCGGCCAGCCGGCCAGTCCGAGGCGCGCCGCGGTGGGGCCCTCGTGCGCGACGGCCCCGGCGGTCAGCCGCGGTTCCTCGGCGTGCTGGGCGATGAGGACCCCGAGCGAACTCGAGTACTCCAGCGCCCGCCGCATGATCAGCGGGTCGTGGACGCAGTGCCCGTCGTCGGAGAACATCCGGACACGGCCGACACCGGCGGCCATGGTGCCCATCTCGGCGAGTTGCGTGCCGGCCAGCCCGACGGTGACGGCACCCACGGGGTGCACGTCGACGAGGCCGACCTCCTGCCCGCGCCGCCACACGTGGTCGGTGACGACGACGGAGTCCGCGACGGGGTCGGTGTTGGCCATCGCGAACACCGCGGTGTAACCGCCGAGCGCCGCGGCCGCGGATCCGGTGTCGATGGTCTCGGTGTCCTCACGGCCGGGCTCGCGCAGATGCGTGTGCAGGTCGACGAAGCCGGGCAGCAGGATCCGTCCCGCGCCGTCGATCACCTCGGCGTCGGGGCTCGCCTCGAGGTCGGTGCCGAGGGCGAGGATCTGTTCGTCGCCGAGCAGCACGTCGGTCGGCGCACCCTCCCCGTAGACGAGCACGTTGCGGATGAGCACCTGCGGCGACACCGAATCTTCTCCTGTCCCACTGTTCTTCGTCTTCTGCGCGGACGTCCGGTCCGCGTACGCTTCGGTCATGCGATCGCGCTCTCCGTGCCGACGAGCAGCCGGAACAGCACGGCCATGCGCACGTGCACGCCGTTGCTCACCTGCTGCAGCACCGCGGTCTGCGGGGCGTCGGCGACCGCCGAGGCGATCTCCATGCCGCGCAGCATCGGGCCGGGGTGCAGCACCACGGCGTGCTCGGCGAGCATCGCCAGCCGTTTCTCCGACAGCCCGTAGCCGATCGAATACTCGCGCGCCGAGGGGAAGAAACCACCGTTCATGCGTTCGGCCTGCACCCGCAGCATGAGCACCGCGTCGAGGCCGGGCAGTTCGGCGTCGAGGGAATGCGAGACGGTGACCGGCCAGGTCTCCACACCCACCGGCAGCAACGTGCGCGGCGCGACGAGCACCACCTCGGCACCGAGCGTGGACAGCAGCAGGGCGTTGGAGCGCGCGACCCGGCTGTGCAGGATGTCGCCCACGATCGCGATGCGCCGGCCGGCGATCGAGCCGAGCCGCTGCCGGAGGGTGAGCGCGTCGAGCAGGGCCTGCGTGGGGTGTTCGTGGGTGCCGTCGCCGGCGTTGATCACCGCCGGTCCCCCGCCGTTGCCGTCGCCGGTCCATTCGGCGATCCGGTGCGCGGCGCCCGACGCGGGGTGCCGCACGATCAGGGCATCGGCTCCGGCGGCGTGCAGGGTCAGCGCGGTGTCGCGCAGCGACTCGCCTTTGGCGACCGACGAACTCGACGCGCTGACGTTGATGACGTCGGCGCTCATCCACTTGCCGGCGACCTCGAACGAGACCCGGGTGCGGGTGGAGTTCTCGAAGAACACCGTCATCACGGTGCGGCCGCGCAGGGTCGGCAGCTTGCGCACCTCCCGGCCGAGCAGCGCCTGCTCGAACCGTTCGGCCTCGTCGAGAAGCTCGGTCGCGGACTCCTCGGTCAGGTCCGCGATGGAGAGCAGGTGCTTCACGAAATCTTGCCTCCGGAGATCACCACGGCGTCGCGGTCGTCCTGCTCGGTGAGCAGGACCCGCACGTCCTCGGCGCGGGCGGTGGGGACATTCTTGCCGACGTAGTCGGCGCGCAGCGGCAGTTCGCGGTGCCCGCGGTCGACCAGGACGGCAAGCTGCACGGCGCGGGGCCGGCCCAGGTCGCGCAGGGCGTCGAGGGCGGCGCGCACCGAGCGACCGGAGAACAGGACGTCGTCGACGAGGACGACGAGGGCGTCCTCGACGCCGCCTTCGGGCACCGACGTGCGCTCGAGCGGGCGGTGCGGCTTGGTGCGCAGGTCGTCGCGGTAGAGGGTGATGTCCAGGGAGCCGACGGGCACGCGCACCCCGGAGAACTCGGCGATGCGTTCGGCGAGCCGGTGCGCGAGGGTGGTGCCGCGGGTGGGAATGCCGACGAGGACGACGCGAGGGGCTTCACCCGCGGGGGCGTCGAGCGCGGTCTTCTCGATGATCTGGTGCGCGATGCGGGCGACGGTGCGGCCGACGTCGGCTGCGGAGAGCAATTCGCGGGCCGGACCGGGCGGGGATGCCGGTGACCCGTCTTCGGACATGGCCATACTGCGACCTCCTTCTCCGCCTCGCTGGACGGATCGTTAAAGGATGCCTGACGGTGCACCAGCCTAGCAGCGGCCGGTGCCCGCCCGGCACGGATGAGGGGTGAGGCCCGACACACGCCGGGGTCCCCGAAGCGGCGCGCGGGCCCGGCCGGCGACGGATGTCGCCGGCCGGGCCCGCTCACGCTGCGTCGTCAGGGCCGCTCGGGCTCCCGCTGCTCGGCCGCGTCGGCGGCGCGCGAGGAGGTGGCTGCCGCGGCGGCACGCACCTGGTCGGCGAGCGCCACGATCTGGCCGAGGATGCCGTTGACGAACGCCGGCGAATCGTCGGTGGACAGCTGCTTGGCCAGCTCGACCGCCTCGTCGACGGCCACCACCGGCGGCACGTCGGGGGCGTGGAACAGCTCCCATACCGAGATGCGCAGGATCGCCCGGTCCACGGCGGGCAGCCGCTCGAGCGTCCAGTCGTGCAGGTGCTCGGCGATCACCTGGTCGAGCTCGTCGAGTCGCTCCGACACGCCGCGCACGACGGTCTGCGTGTACGGCGGCACCTGCGCGACCTGGTCGTCGGTGACGGCGAGCGCGACCCGGTCGGCGGCGAGACCGACCGGATCGATGTCGCGGGCCTCGGCCTCGAACAGCAGATCCACGGCGCGCTTACGCGCCTTGTGCCGGGCTCCGAGTTTCTTCTGCGTACCGGACACTCAGGAATTCACTCGCCCGAGGTAGCTGCCGTCACGGGAATCGACCTTGAGCTTGTCGCCGGTGTTGATGAACAGGGGCACCTGGATCTCGGCGCCGGTCTCGAGGGTCGCGGGCTTGGTGCCGCCGGTCGAGCGGTCGCCCTGCAGGCCGGGATCGGTGTGGGTGACCTCGAGTTCGACGGTGACCGGCAGTTCGACGAACAGCGGGGTGCCCTCATGGGTGGCCACCTGCACCTGCATGTTCTCGAGGAGGAACCGGGCGCCGCCGCCCAGGGTCTCCTCACTGATGGAGATCTGGTCGTAGGTCTCGCCGTCCATGAAGACGTAATCGGAGCCGTCGTGGTACAGGTACGTCATGTCGCGACGGTCGACGGTGGCCGTCTCGACCTTCACACCGGCGTTCCAGGTCTTGTCGACGGTCTTGCCGGAGAGCACGTTCTTGATCTTCGTGCGGACGAACGCCGGCCCCTTGCCGGGCTTGACGTGCTGGAACTCGATGATCTGCCACAGCTGACCGTCGATCTTCAGCACGAGCCCGTTCTTGAAATCGCTGGTATCGGCCACTTGGTTTCGCGTCTCCTAGAGTCGAGGTACCGCCCTTATACGACGGTCAATGTCTTGTCGGTGAGTGTGAGCAGCTCCGGTCCCTGCTCACGCACCACGAGCGTGTCCTCGATCCGCACGCCTCCGCGCCCGGAGAAGTACACGCCCGGTTCGACGGTCACCGCCGCACCGCAGGCAAGTGTACCGGTCGCGGCCTGGCCGATTCCGGGTGCTTCGTGGATCTCCAGACCGACGCCGTGGCCGAGTCCGTGCAGGAACAGCTCACCGTGTCCGGCGGCGGCGATCACGTCGCGGGACGCGGCGTCCACCGCAGCCAGGTCGATGCCCGGTACGAGCGCCGCCCGCCCGGCCGCCTGGGCGCGCGCGACCAGGTCGTACACGTCGCGCTGCCAGTCGGCGGCCCGCCCGAGGACGTACGTGCGGGTCATGTCGGAGTGGTATCCGCCGACCTGTGCACCGAAATCGAGCTTGACGAAGTCTCCGGCGGCGAGCACGGCGTCGGTGGGCCGGTGGTGCGGCACGGCCGAGTTCGCCCCGGTCGCGACGATCGTCTCGAAGGAGATGCCGTCGGCCCCGTGGTCGAGCATGCGGGCTTCGAGATCGCGACCGACCTGCCGTTCGGTGCGGCCCGGGCGCAGACCGCCGGCGGCGACGAGGTCCGCCAGTGCCCGGTCGGCGACGGCGCACGCCGCCGTCAGCAGTCCGACCTCGTGTTCGTCCTTGACCATGCGCAACTGCTCGACCAGCCCGGGCGCGGGGGTGAGGGTGAGCGGGCTGTCCAGCCCCGCCCAGCGGACGTGCGTGTCGACGGTGACGACATGGCTCTCGAAGCCCCACCGGGCCGGCGTCGCCGCGGAACGGACCAGGTGATCGGCACTGGCGCGGGCGATCTGGGCCCGCAGATCGGGAACCTGAGCGGCGACCTGGGTGAGGTAGCGGCCGTCGGTGCACACGACGGTGCGGGACTCGTCGACGTCGTCGGTGGTGACGAGCAGCGCGGCGTTCGAACCGGTGAATCCGGTGAGGTAGCGAATGTTGAGCAGGTCGGTCACCAGGAGCGCATCGAGGTCCCGGTCGGCGAGCAACCGGCGCAGCGCGGCGCGGCGGGCGGAGTGATCGGCGGGCATGGGGTCAACGTACTCCCGCGCCGACCGCCGGGACCGCCGTCGCCGGTGACGAATGTGGGGCGGGACACATCTCCGCCGATCCAGACGTTACTCTGAGGAACATGAAACCCTGGTTGCTTCGCGGGCTCGGCCTGACCCTCGTGCACGTGCTGGTACGGGTCCTGCTGGGGGCCGCCCTGGTGCAATGGCCGCTGCAAGGCTCGATGCTGCGGATGGTGGCGTTGGCCGTCGTCGTGCTCGCCGCGATCGTGTGGGCCGGGCTCGACGGGATCCGCGATCAGCGGGCGCACCCGCAGTCGGAGGACGGTGCGGACCTGACGATGCTGTGGCTGAAGGCCGCGGCGGTCACCGGTCTCCTCGCCGGCCTGCTGACGTGGCTGATCGACACGGTCAGCCCGATCCAGGTCGGGGTCAAGTCGCTGTTCTTCGAACTGACCTCGGGCGCGGCGTTCACCGTGCTTCTGGTGTTCGTCCCCGCGACGGCGGCGGTGATGCTCGGGCGGCTACTGGTACGCCGGGACCAGCGCAAGTCTGCGGCGCCGGGAAAGCCGGACGACAGGCAGGCACCGGTCCCAGCGTCCGCGGCCCCGGATCGGGAGTGGCGTGACGACGACGCACCAACCGAGGTGTTCGAGCGGATCGATCCGGACCGCCGCCCCTGACGCCTGCCCGCCGGCCGCGGTCCGCAGCGGTGACGGAATCGGGTCCGCGGCCCGGAGCGGGCAGGTACCGTTCGGCCCATGGCCGGACGCGGGACGAGCGGCACCCACGGACGCCGGCGGTCGGCGCTGGTCGTGGCGGGCGCGGGCGCGCGCGGCGCGTATCAGGCCGGGGCGATCACCACACTGCTACCACGAATGACCGCGCACAACGGCCCGCCCGAGCTTCTCGTCGGCACCAGCGCCGGCGCGATCAACGTGGTGGGACTCGCCGCCTTCGCCGACGAGGGGTTCCCCGCGGCTTCGGAGCGGCTGGTGGACCTGTGGACCGGTGTGGACTCGTCCGACGTGTACTCGACGGTGCACAGCATTCTGGGAACGGGCGCCGCCTTCGTCGGGCAGGCCCTGGGCTTCCCGCTCACTCGTCTGGTCAGCCTGCTGGACACGAGCCCGATCCGGCACACGCTGCAGCGTCTCCTCCCGTGGGACCGGCTGCACGAGAACATCCGTGCCGGACTCGTGGATGCGGTCGCCGTGGCCACGACGTCCGTCGATTCGGGCGGCACGGTGGTGTTCGTCGAGAAGAACGACTCGGTGCGGCTGCCCGAGTACGACCTCCGCCGCAACATCAGCTACGTCGAGACCACCTTGACCGTCGACCACCTGCTGGCGTCCTCCGCGGTGCCGATCCTGTTCCGGCCCGTCCACATCACCGACCCGTGCGCGCCGCAGCGCACCGGGTGGTACATCGACGGCGGACTGCTCCTCAACACCCCCATCAAGCCCGCGCTTCTGCTCGGCGCGGGGCACGTCGGGGTGGTGGCGACTCAGCCGCGGGTCTGGCCGCCCCCGGTGGTGCCCCGCCCGAACCGGCACCGGCGGCCCGCCCCGGACGTCGCGGGCGTCGCGGCCCTCGCATTGCGAGCCATGCTCGGCTACCGGATGATCGAGGATCTGCATCAGCTCGAATTCCGCAACGCGCGGATCGCGGAGACCCGGGCGGTGGCGCCCACCGACCGCCCGATCGGCATCGACTTCGCCGGCCCGCCGCTGGAGGATGCGGGACGGATCGCCGAGATCGCCCACGCCGTGGTGCGCAACCAGTCCCTCGTGCGCCAGTTCGTGCGCAATCCCGCGCCGTCCGTCGTCGCACGATTGATCGGGGGCGACGAAGAGGATCGCGGCGACCTGCTCAGCTTCCTGCTGTTCGACCCCGAATTCACGCGCGCGATCGCGGAACTGGGCCGCGAACACGGCGCCGAACCGAGCTCCGCACAGGCTGCCGCCGCGCTCCGGGCCTGACCCCCGCCCCGATCCGGGCGGTCAGCGCCGTCGCGCCGGGTCCGGGCGCCGATATCCCACCGCGTCCCGGTCACGGGCTCCGTACCGCGCCGTCCCGAAGGTCTCCACGAAACTGCGGTCGCGCCGTACCGGGCGCAGCGTGGTGGCAGCGAAGTAGGTGCGCACCGCGGATCGCGCGAGGTAGGCGCGAGCGGGCCGCGGTTCGGGCAGGTTCTGCACGCCGCGCAGGTGGTCGTCGCAGAACGTCGACAGCACCTCCGGCGCGAGCGCTCGCAACGGGCCGGGAAACCAGCGGTCCGCGAAGTCGTCGACGAGTCGACGGGTCACGGCGAGCCCGTCGTCGGTGCGCGCATACTGCGCGGCCTCGAAGGCGGCCGTCCAGCGGGTGAGCTCGTCGCGGGACTCGGGGATGTCCGTGATCCGCTGGGCGGCTGCCACGCCGCTCCAGAAGCGCCACTGTCCTTCGAGTTCCGTGTCGGAGAACGGCCGGGACCCGACGAGCGCGGCGATGCGCTGCGGTTCGAGCGCGAGCGTCGCGAGGGTGTAGAGCGAGTCCTCCTTGCGGATCGGGAAGTGCCCGTGGATCTCGTTGAGCCGCTCGATCCATGCGAGGCCCTCGGCGGTGTCGTAGCCGAGTTCGAGGAATTTGCCGAAGAACACCATGGTGTCGTCGTTGCGCTTCGCCGTGTCGACGACGATGTCGCCGCGGCCGCGGCGGTGCAGGATCTTTGCGACGGTGGGCACGGCCACCTGCCGGATGAACGACACCGTGAACAGCGCGTTCACGAGCATCGCGTTCCCGTGCAGGACCTCGAGCGAGAGCCGCGCGACGGCGCGATCGTCGCGGACCGGATCGAGCCGCTCGATCTCCCGTCGGATCTGCCGTCCGATCGTCACATTCTTCATTCGTTCTCCGTTGCTCTCCCGGACCCGTAGTGGACAACATATGTTGTCCACTACGGGGTGGTCAACGGCCTTTCCCGTTCCGGTCGCCCGGTCCGGCAGGATGGGATCCATGCGCACACCCCCGAGCCGCAGCTGGCACGGCGTCAGCGCCGACGACCGGCGCGCGCAGCGCCGCACCCGGATCCTTGCGGCGGGCACCGAACTGCTCGGCACCGGCGGAGGCCGCGCGGTCACCGTCCGCGCCCTGTGCCGCGCCGCCGGGGTCAGCGAGCGCTACTTCTACGAGAGTTTTCCCTCGCGCGACGACCTGGTCGCCGCGGTCTTCGCGACGACGGCGGAGGGTCTCGTGCGTCATATGCAGGATGTCGTGGCGTCCGCTCCGGCGGAGGTCGCCGCGCGGGCCCGCGCCTTCGTCTCCGGAGCGATCGACTTCTTCGCCGCCGACCCCCGTCGCGGCCGGGTGCTGGTCCGCGAGGCCATGACCGAGCCGGTCCTGTCGCAGCAGGGTCTGCATGCAGCGCCCGCCCTACTCGGCGCCCTGCTCGTGGACGTCAGCGCGCCGGAGCCGGACGCCGAGACCCGGCTGATCACCGGCGCCGTTTTGGGCCTGGGCATCGGGGCGCTGATCGTCGCGTGGATCGACGGGCAGATCGACGTCGAGCGAGACGCGCTCGTCGAGCACTGCGCCCTGCTCGTCCGGCGTGCCGTCACTCCGTCGGAGGACGGGTAGGTCGGACGGAACCGGACTCGCCGGGCGGAACGGACCGATTCGGCCGGAAGCAGTGTCACGGGACGTGCCGGTGGTGTAAATGTGAACTGTCGGGATCGAGAACCGGGGACCTGCTGGGGCACGCCGGTCACCCCGATCGCACGCACCGAGGGGGGATTGCGATGGCCGAATTCGATCGATGGCCGACCGACCTGCTCGCCGAATTCGTGGCCGACCTCGAACTGGGCCGCACCCTGACACTTCCGGTCGCCGTCGAGACCGCCGCGCGCGAGGAACTGGCCCACCGGAGCGTCGACGCCGGATGAGTGCGGCCCTCGGCACCGCCCGCGCCGACGGCCGAGCGCGCACCGGGCGCAGCGGCCGCCACTCCCCCAGCGGTGCGATCGGAGAAAACCAATCACTTTGGCGCCCAGTGCATTTAAGGTGGGAAAGCATGGGAGAGCGCGCTCCGATACGTCCCGACCGGAAGACGGCCCCGAACGGCTCGGAGGAGGCCGGAGCCTTCGCCTCGCGGACCTGCGGCGAGCCACAGTTGGGGCGACTGCTCGGGGCGATACTGCCGCTGACGCGCCCAGGCGGGCTCTGGTCCACGACGCGGGGGCTCGCGAAAGGAACGTGCAGTGCCGCGGTGGCGGTGGGTGGACGGGTCCTCGGTCTCCGTCACCCGGGGGCCAGGGAGGCGGCCGACCCCGTCCTGCCGGCGAACTGGTGGCCCGACGATCTCGATCTCGAGGCGGCGGCCAGGAAGTGCCCGGGGGTGGATCTGTATGCGGTGACCGTCGACTTCGTCGAGCGCCACCACGGGTTCGCCCTGTCGATGCTGGGCGGGATCCCGTCGTGGACCGCCGCCTGGTATTCCCGTGTCGGCGTGGCCTATCTGCAGGCCCACCGGATCGGCCGCCCGGACCGGGACGAACGCGCTCGCCGCGGAGCACCTCCCTCGGCGCGGGCGACTCGCCCCGGTCTGCAGGTCGTGCACGGCGCCGACTAGCCCCGACCGGGGCCCGCCGAACCAGCGACCGACGTGGGGTGACCGCTCCGGGTGCTGCGCGTTGCCGTCCCGGCACGATCGATCGCAGTCCGACTCGACGCCGACGAGTGCACATTCACGGCAGTGCGGACGGGCGCAGGACCCGGCCCCGGACATCGGCCGACACCCGGCGCACGAACTGCTCGTGCCCGACGCGCGCCCGCTGCCCGGACCGCGGCACCAGGACGCTGACGGTGGCGTCCGCGAGTTCGTCGTCGCCGACGATCGCGACGTAGGGATCACGGTGCACGCGCGCGGCGCGGATCCGGCCGCCCAGCGATCCACCGGACAGCACCTCGGCGCGAATCCCCTCGTCCACCAGCCTGTCCCGCAACGCACCCGCCCCGTCGCGGTGCGGGTCGCCGACCGGCAGGACCGCCACTTGGCGGGGCGAGAGCCACGGCGGCATGCGCCCTTCGAAGCGTTCGACAAGCATCGCGGTCAGCCGCTCCATCGATCCGAGCACACCCCGGTGAATCATCACGGGCCGGTGTCTGCGTCCGTCCTCGCCGGTGTACTCGAGGCCGAAGCGCTCCGGTTGAGTGAAGTCGAACTGGACGGTGGACACAGTCTCCTCGCGCCCGTGCGCCCCGGCGACCTGGACGTCGATCTTCGGACCGTAGAACGCGGCCTCCCCCTCGGCTTCGAAGAAATCCAGGCCGCGCCGTTCGAGCGCACCGCGCAGCTCACCTTGTGCGTGCACCCACTGCTCGCCGGTGCCGAGATACCGCCCGCCGGCGCCGCGGAGGGACAGGCGGTAGCGCCGGTCGTCGAGCCCGAGCACCCCGTAGCAGCGTTCGATCGCGCTCAACGCGAGTTCGATCTCCGCACCGGCCTGTTCGGGCGCGCAGAACACGTGCGCGTCGTCGAGACCGATCTGCCGGACCCGGCTCAGGCCGCCGAGCACACCCGACAGTTCGCTGCGGAACATCGATCCCAGCTCCGACAGGCGGATCGGCAGCTCGCGGTAGCTGCGGCCCCGCGAGGCGAAGATCTGGGCATGGTGGGGACAGTTCGCGGGCCGCAGCACGAAACTCTCGCCGCCGACCTGCATCTCGGGGAACATGTCGTCGGCGAACTTGGACCAGTGACCCGACCGGACGAACAACTCCTTCTTGGCGAGCACCGGGGTGTAGACGCGGCGACAGCCGCTCTCGGCCGCCACCTCGGCGGCGAAGGCCTCGAGCTCGGCACGGATCACCGCACCGTCCGGCAGCCACATCGGAAGTCCCGCCCCCACAGCGGGTGCGGTGGCGAACATCTCGAGTTCGCGACCGAGCACTCGATGATCTGCACCGTTCATTTCGTGTTCCTCGACTCTCGTCTCGGCGAGAGGAAGCGACGTGCCCGAACACGACGAAAGCCCCGGGACGTCGACTCCCGGGGCTCGCGTGGTGGGTCAGCAGTGAGTGACGCGGCGCCGGAAGGCATCCGGCGTCGTCGTGACCTGCTGAGCGTTCATCATGACCGGAATGGTACGGCCGGTTTCACCCGGAAATCAACGAAGTGGCGGAGGAGAATCCGAATACGGTGCGACGGAGGTATTTTCGTCGTCACTCTTGCGGACGGCCGCGCTGCGGGGCGTCGTGGTCCGTTGTTCGGAGAACTCTTCGATTCCGTCCAGCCCGAATTTCTTCGGGGCCGGTGAACCGGGGGCGCCCGAAAGCGAGAGGGCCGGCGCACCTTTGGGTGCGCCGGCCCGGGGCTCAGCAGCTCACAGGAGCACGGTGCCGGCGTCCGCCGTGCCTTCCCGCGCGACGGCCGAGTACGCCGCCGCGAGCAGCGACGGATCCGGTCCCTCGAGCCGGCCGGGCTTGGCGAGGCCGTCGAGGACGACGAACCGCAGCATGCCCGCGCGGTTCTTCTTGTCGGTCTGCATGCCCTCGAGCAGCTGGGGGAAGGCGTCGGCATCGTAGGTGGTGGGCAGCCCGACGAGCTCGAGGATGCTGCGGTGCCGGTCGGCGGTGGCGTCGTCGAGGCGCCCCGCGAGGCGTCCCAGCTCGGCGGCGAAGACGAGACCGACGGCGACGGCGGCGCCGTGCCGCCACCGGTAGCGTTCGCGCCGTTCGATGGCGTGACCGAGGGTGTGCCCGTAGTTGAGGATCTCGCGCAGGCTCGACTCCTTGAGGTCCGCGGCCACGACCTTCGCCTTGACCTCGACCGAGCGCCGGATCAGTTCGGGCAGCACGCTTCCCGTCGGGTCGAGCGCGGCCTCCGGGTCCGCCTCGATCAGTTCGAGGATCTTCGGATCGGCGATGAAGCCGGTCTTGATCACCTCGGCGAGACCGGCGACGATCTCGTTGCGCGGCACCGTCTCGAGCGTCGCGAGGTCGACGAGCACCGCGGACGGTTCGTGGAAGGCACCGACGAGATTCTTGCCGGCCTCGGTGTTGATGCCGGTCTTGCCGCCGACCGCGGCGTCGACCATGGCGAGCAGCGTGGTGGGGACGTGCACGATCCGCACGCCGCGCATCCACGTGGCGGCGACGAACCCGGCCAGGTCGGTGGCCGCTCCCCCGCCGAGGCTGACGATCGCGTCGGATCGGGTCAGCCCGATGCGGCCGAGCACCTCCCAGCAGAAGCCCGCCACGGCGAGGTCCTTGCCGTCCTCGGCGTCGGGGATCTCGACGCGGTGAGCGTCGATGCCCTTCTCTGCCAGCGCGGCGCGCACCGCCTCGGCGGTCTCCGCGAGTGGCGGCTGGTGCAGGATCGCCACGGTGCGGGTGCCGGTGAGTTCGTCGACGAGCTCACCGAGCAGGCCCCGGCCGATGATCACCGGGTAGGGCTGGGCCGTCTGGACGTCGACGCGTACCGGTTCGGTCACGGTTGATTGCTCCGATTCTCTGTACTGGTCGTGCTGGGTGCGGACGGGTGGGCGCCGGTGGCCGCCAGATCCGACTGGGCCTCCAGCTTGGCGAGGACCTGCTGCACCACGCGGCCCGGACTGCGTCCGTCGGTGCGCACGCGGATGGTGGCCGCCTGCCGGTAGAGCGGGCGGCGCCGGCGCATCAGCTCCCGGTACTTCGCCGCGGGGTCCGCCCCGGCGAGCAGCGGTCGTGTGGTGTTGGTCCCGGTGCGGCGCAGGCCCTCGGCGACGCTGATCTCGAGGTAGATCACCGTTCGGTCCTGGAGCAGGGCGCGGGTGCGCTCGGACAGGATCGCGCCGCCGCCGAGCGAGACGATGCCGTCGTGCCGGGCGAGCGCGTCGGCCACCACCTCCTCCTCGATCCGCCGGAACGCCGGTTCGCCGTCGGTGCCGAAGATGTCCGGGATCGTGCGGCCGGTGGTGCGCTCGATCTCGGCGTCGGTGTCGAGCAACGGCAGATCGAGCGCCTGGGCGAGCCGCCGGCCGATGGTCGACTTGCCGGCCCCGGGCGGCCCGATCAGGACTGCGCGTGGCGTCATGGCGTCACCGTGGCACCCGGGCCGCGACGGCCTCGAGGTAGTTGCGGACGTTGGCGCGGGTCTCGTCGATCGAGTCGCCCCCGAACTTCTCGAGCGCGGCCTGCGCCACGACGAGCGCCACCATCGCTTCGGCCACGACACCGGCCGCGGGCACGGCGCACACGTCGGAGCGCTGGTGGATCGCCACGGCCTCCTCGCCGGAGGCCATGTCGACGGTGGCGAGGGCGCGCGGCACCGTCGAGATCGGCTTCATCGCCGCCCGTACCCGCAGCGCCTCGCCGTTGGTCATGCCACCCTCGAGGCCGCCGGCCCGGTTGGTCGAGCGGAGCACGCCGTCCGGGCCGGGCCGGATCTCGTCGTGGGCGACGCTGCCGCGCCGGCGGGCGGTCTCGAAGCCGTCGCCGACCTCGACACCCTTGATCGCCTGAATGCCCATGAGGGCCGCGGCGAGCCGGGCGTCGAGCCGGTCCGCCCCGCTGATGAACGAGCCGAGACCCACGGGCAGGCCGTGCACCACGACCTCGACGACACCGCCCAGGGTGTCACCGTCGCGCTTGGCGGCCTCGATTTCGGCGATCATCGATTCCTCGGCCGCCTTGTCGAAGGCCCGCACGGGGCTGGCGTCGATGGCGGCGAGATCGGCCCCGGTCGGCTCCGCCCCCACGTAGGGGTCGGACGCTCCGATGGAGATCACATGCGAGACGACCTCCGCGCCGAACACCTGCCGCAGGAAGTTGCGGGCCACGGTGCCGGCGGCGACCCGGGCCGCGGTCTCCCGGGCGCTGGCGCGCTCGAGGACGGGACGAGCGTCGTCGAAGCCGTACTTGAGCATCCCCGAGTAGTCGGCGTGGCCGGGTCGCGGGCGGGTGAGCGGTGCGTTGCGGGCCTGTCCGACGAGCAGTTCGGCGTCCACCGGGTCGGCGGACATGATGGTCTCCCACTTGGGCCACTCGGTGTTGCCGATCTCGATGGCCACCGGGCCGCCGAGGGTGTGGCCGTGCCGGACGCCGCCGAGAATGGTGACCTTGTCGGCCTCGAACTTCATGCGCGCGCCGCGGCCGTAGCCGAGGCGCCGCCGCGCGAGCTGCTCCGAGATGTCGCTCGACGTCACCTCGACACCGGCGACCATCCCCTCGAGCATCGCGACGAGGGCGGGACCATGGGACTCTCCAGCAGTTATCCAGCGCAGCACAGGACCATCCTTCCACGTTCGTCGCCACCGGCGGGACGCCGCCCCGGTCAAGCCGCCGCGAGGACCCCGGCGACGGCTGCCGCGCACATCGACGGCCCGTGCGGCAACACCACACCGCGCGGGCGACGGTGTGCCCGTGCCCAACCCACGGCGGCGACGACGACGCCCACCGCGGCGGTGAGCAGCGGCGGCAGCAGGGCCGCCGTCGTCCACGCTCCCGCGCCGGCGGCGCCCGCGGCTGCCCCCAGCCCGGCCGCGAGCTTCACGTCGCCCGCGCCGAGACTGCGCGGGGCAGCCAGGTGGGCAAGCAGGTACGGTCCCGCCAGCAGGCACGCGCCGACGAACGCCGGGACTGCCTGCCCCGCTGCCGCGGCGACCGTGAGGACGACGCCGGTGCCCGGTACGGTCAGCACGTTCGGCAACCGCCGCGCCGACAGGTCGGCTGCGCTCAGGCACAGGCACCACCAGGTCAGCGCCGCGACAGCAACCGCGCCCGGCGTCGTCGAGGTGCCGAGCACGGCCACGGCACCGCCGCCCGCGCCGGCCACCTCGCACATCCCTCGCGGTGGGAGACGCCGGACGAGGCGCGCGACGAGCCGCCGCATGCCGGCTCCGGCCACGGCGCCGAGAACGGCGAACACCACGACGGTCATGGCGTCAGCGTGCCGTCCGGGTGGCACCCGAACGGCGATCTCGCCGCCCACGGCCGGAATCTGTGGACGAACGGGCCGGGTGTGGACAACCCGGTTGCCGGGACGGATCGAGCCGGACCTGCGACCATGACCGAATCGTCCCGTCCGCATCCCGGAGGTTCGCATGGAGCTGGCCCGCGTTCTCGAGACCGTCGGCGGCGCCGTCGACGTGGTCGGGGTGGCGGTGATCGTCGTCGGGGCGGCGGTGGCGAGCTGGATCGCCCTACGGTCCTGGCGCCGCTCGCCGGGTGCGCCGATCTACGAACGCTACCGGCGCGATCTGGGACGGTCCATCCTGCTCGGCCTCGAATTCCTGGTGGCCGCGGACATCATCAAAACGGTCGCCGTGACCCCCACCTTCACGTCGGTGGGGGTCCTGGCGATCATCGTCCTGATCCGGACCTTCCTCAGCTGGTCGCTGCAGCTCGAGATCTCCGGCCGGTGGCCGTGGCAGAACGGCAGGAGCGGACCGCAGACCGAGAAGGCACCGGTCAGCTGAGTTCGGCGCGGCGACGGTGCAGGAAGCCGCGCTCGGCGGCGTTGGTGGCCCGGACGAGCGCGGCGTCGTATGCCGCGACGGCCTCCGGGAGACGACCGAGCCGGCGGAGCAGGTCGGCCCGCACCGCGTGCCACAGGTGGTACCGGTCCAGGTCGAGGGAATCGACCAGGTCCAGACCCGCGGCGGGGCCGTCCACCTCGGCCACCGCGACGGCCCGGTGCAGGGCGGCGACGGGGGTGGGTGCGACGACGAGCAACTGATCGTAGAGCGCGACCACCTGCCGCCAGTCGGTCGTCTCGACCGTGGCGGCATCGCTGTGGACGGCGGCGATCGCGGCCTGGATCTGGTACGGGCCGGGCCGGCGCAGTTGCAAGCAGCGGCGGACGAGGGACTGTCCCTCGGTGATCAGGTCTCGGTCCCAGAGCGTGCGGTCCTGCGCGGCGAGCGGGATCAGGTCGCCGTCGGCGTTCGTGCGGGCCGGTCGTCGCGCGTCGGTGAGCAGCAGCAGCGCGAGCAGGCCCAGCACCTCGGGCTCGTCGGGCAGCAGTTCGGCCAGCAGGCGGGCGAGCCGGACCGCCTCCACGCACAGGTCGTCGCGGACCAGGCGGTCCCCACCGGCCGCGGTGTGCCCCTCGGTGAAGACGAGATAGACGACGGCGAGGACGGAGGCGAGGCGGGCGGGCAGTTCCGCGGGGCCCGGAACGCGGTACGGGATCCGGGCGTCGCGGATCTTGCCCTTGGCGCGCACCAGCCGCTGCGCCATGGTCTTCTCCGGAACGAGGAAAGCGTGGGCGATCTCGGCGGTGCTCAGGCCGCCGAGCAACCGGAGCGTGAGAGCGACGCGGGCGGCGGGCGCCAGCGCGGGATGGCAACACGTGAAGATCAGGCGCAGCCGGTCGTCGGGCACGGCATTCTCCTCGTCGACGGCGCTGGTCCCGACCTCCTGCAGGCGGGCGGCCTCGGCGTGTTTGCCTGCGCGGGCGTTCTCCCGGCGGATGCGGTCGATCGCGCGGCGCCGGGCGGTGGTGACGATCCAGCCGGCCGGGCTCGGCGGCAGTCCGTCGGCGGGCCACCGGGCGACGGCGACGGCGAACGCGTCCTGCACGGACTCCTCGGCAAGGTCGATGTCCCCGAATGCGCGGACGAGCACGGCGACCGCGCGGCCGTGCTCGCTGCGGAACACGCGCGCGATCTCCGCGGCCGTCACCGCGGCCACGGCCGACTCACCCGCAGTGCCCGCCCTGCAGCGGCCGCACCTCGATCGGCAGTGTGATCGCGCGGGCGAGTTTGCGGCCCCATTCGAGGGCGGCGTCGAGGTCGGGCGCCTCGACGACGGTGAACCCACCGATGTGTTCCTTGCCCTCGAGGTACGGGCCGTCGGTGGTGAGGATTCCGTCGCCGTCGAGCCGGAGCACGGTGGCCGTGCTCGGCGGGTGCAGGCCACCGGCGAACACCCAGGCGCCGGCGGCGCGCATCTCGGCGTCGACGGCCTCGACGTCGCGCATGATCGGTTCGAGGATCTCCGCCGGTGGCGGGTCGCCGTCCGGCTGGTAGATGCTCAGCAGGTACTGGGTCATGGCACTCCTCCTCACGATCACCGGACCGGCGCCGGTGATCCACCCTCTACACGATCGGCGGGCCGCCGAATCGACATCGCACTCGCCGGCTCGGGGCGTCCCCCCTCCTCCGCGCGCCATCGGCTCGGACTGCACCCGAACCGGTTCCGGAACCAGCGGGAGAAATTGCTGGGCGCGGAGAACGACAGCAGGTCGGAAACCTCGGTGAGCGAGTGTCGTCCGCTGCCGACCATGCGCGTCGCCAGGTCCGCGCGGGTGGCGTCGAGGACGGACGAGAACGTCTCCCCCTCGTCCGCGAGCCGGCGGTGCACGGTGCGGCGGTCGATGCCGAGACTGCGGGCCACCTGGTCGACCGAGCACCGGCCGGTGGGAAGGAGCAACTCGATCAGCTCCCGCACCCGGTCCACCGTGGTCGTCTCGCGTGGACTTCCGACCGAGTCGAGGAACTGCTGCGCGTACGACCGCAGCAGCGGATCCGACATGGCATTGGACGCGTCCAGATCCGCTGTGTAGAGGACGATTCCGTCGAAGTCCCGGCCGAAGTCGACGGCGGTGCCGAACACGCGGTGGTGAGTGTCGAGGCGCCGGGGTGCGGGACGCACGAACGAGACGGACAGCGGACGCCATTGCGGACCGAGGAAGCCCTGCAGCAGACGATGCATCACTGCTACCGCGAGATCGACGGATTGGTGGAACTCCCCCGGCCGGCCGACATCCAGGGTGATGCGGATGGTGGCGACACCGTCCTGTTCGGTCAGGCGGGTGTGCAGGGCCTCGTTGTACATGTGCTCGTAGCGCACGAGGATCCGCAGCGCGCTGCGGACGTCCGGCTCCTCCCGGACCACCAGGCTCAACGGGCCCAGATTCGAAAATCGCCGTCGTTCGGCCAGCTCGAGACCGAAGTCGTCGCGATCGGCTGCCGCGGCGGAACGTTCGAGCAGGTCCGCGATCGCCTCGGCCGGCACCCACCGGTCCTGCAGGCTCAAGCCGGCCAGGTCGAGACCGGACGCGCGGAGCAGCGTCGCCGGATCGATCTTCGACGAGTGTGCCACCTCGACATAGCTGTTCAGTGCGGCGTAGCGCGCCAGTGGTTTCACTGCCCTCCCTGTCCCGAAATGAATGACAATCCGTCCCCGTGGGATAAGCGTACCGCCTCGAGATCCCCTACTGTTAGTTGCATCACAAGGTACGGCGAAGTGTGACGGAGCGGATCGAGAGTCCGGACCCCCGAGGGGCTCCGCTTCCACCGCCTCGGCCGCACCCCACGGCCGAGAACCGGGATCGCCGCCACCGGCTCACCGAATTCATACACATCCGCCCTCCGCCGGCCAATCGTGGCCTGCGAGTGCGCGTTCAGGAGGAAACATGGCAAAGGCTGTTCGCTTCTACGAGACCGGCGGTCCGGAAGTACTGCAGTGGGAGGCCGTCGAGGTCGGCGAACCGGGCCCCGGCGAGGTCCGCATCCGGCACGAGGCGGTGGGCCTGAACTTCGCCGACACCTACTTCCGCACCGGCCTGTACCCGGCACCGCTGCCCGCCGGGATGGGCGTCGAGGCCGCCGGGGTGGTCGAGGCGGTGGGTCCAGGCGTGACGTCGGTCCGGGAAGACGACCGGGTGACCTACACCGGCAGCCCGCTCGGGGCCTACAGCACCGAACGGGTGATGCCCGCCGACCACCTGATCGCACTGCCCGACGCCATCGGCTTCGACACGGCCGCGGCGATGACGATGCGCGGCCTGACCACCGCCTACCTGCTGCGGCGCATCTGGCCGCTGGCGGCCGGGGACACGGTGCTGCTGCACGCCGCCGCCGGCGGCGTGGGCCTGATCTTCTGTCAGTGGGCGAAGCTGCTGGGTATCCGGGTGATCGGCACGGTGTCGAGCGAGCGCAAGGCGCAGGTCGCCCGAGCACACGGCTGCGACGAGGTCGTCATCTACACCGAGGAGGATGTGGCGCAGCGGGTGCGGGAACTGACCGACGGCAAGGGCGTTCCCGTGGTGTTCGACAGCATCGGCGCCACCACTTTCGAGACCTCACTGAACTCGCTGGCCCGCCGCGGCCTGCTGGTGTGCTTCGGCACCGCCTCGGGGCCGATTCCGCCGATCGACGCCATGCAGCTGGCGATCAAGGGGTCGGTGTACGTCACCCGTCCGGCGCTGGCGGACTACATCGCCGACCCTGCCGAGCGGGCCGCCCTCGCCGCGGAGCTGTTCTCGCACGTCGCGACCGGAGAAATCGCGATCGAGATCAACCAGCGCTACGCACTCGAGGACGCGGTGCAGGCGCATCGCGATCTCGAGGCCGGCCGCAGCATCGGCTCGTCGGTCTTCGCCCTCTGACCCCGTCCGGGCCGTACCCGGAGTCCGCCCACTTCCGAAGGACATCCATGACCACCGCCACCCGACCGCCGAGTCCGGTCTCCACGGCCTTCCGGGTCGAACCACTGACCTGCACGATCGGTGCCGAACTGTTCGACGTGGACCTCGGCGAGGTCTCGCGCGACGACACGCTGTTCGCCGAGCTGCGGGCCCTGCTGCTCGAGCACAAGGTGCTGTTCTTCCGCGACCAGGACATCACCCGTGCCGAGCACGTCGCCCTGGCCGAGCGGTTCGGCCCGCTCGAGGATCACCCGGTGGTCGGCAGCGACCCCGACCATCCTGGGCTGGTGCGGATCTACAAGGACCTCGACAGCCCGCCCGAGCACTACGAGAACGCCTACCACTGCGACGCCACCTGGCGCGACAACCCCCCGATGGGATGCGTGCTGCGCTGTGTGCAGACCCCGCCGGTGGGCGGGGACACCATCTGGGTGAACATGGCCGAGGCCTACCGGCGCCTGCCCGGCTCGGTCAAGGAGCAGATCGCCGGCCTGCGGGCCCGGCACAGCATCGAGGCGAGCTTCGGCGCCCAGCTGCCGCTCGAACAGCGCCATGCGCTGCACGCCCGCTACCCGGATGCGGAACATCCGGTGGTGCGTACCCACCCCGAGACCGGCGAGAAGATCCTGTTCGTCAACTCCTTCACCACCCACCTGGTCAACTACCACACCGCCGAGAACGTCCGCTTCGGCATCGACTACGCCCCGGGTGCCGGCAACCTGCTGCAGTTCCTGACGAGCCAGGCGTCGATTCCCGAGTACCAGGTGCGCTGGCGCTGGACGGAGAACAGCATCGCCATCTGGGACAACCGCTCCACGCAGCACTACGCGGTGCAGGACTACTGGCCCGCCGTTCGCAAGATGGAACGCGCCGGGATCGTCGGCGACCGGCCCTTCTGAGCTCTTCCCTTCCTTCCCTTACACCGTCCACATTCCGAAACGGAGACCCGACAATGCACTTCCACGACGACGCCCTGTTCCCCGAGAACCAGGAGAAGCTGGTCATCACTGCCGCGCCCTACGGCCCGGAATGGGAGCTCGACGACTTCCGCGAGGATCTTCCCCTGACCATGGACGAGCACATCCAGCAGGCGGTGGACTGCTACGAGGCGGGCGCCACCGTGCTGCACATCCACGTCCGTGAACTCGACGGCAAGGGCAGCAAGAGGTTGTCGAAGTTCAACGAGCTGCTCGCCGGCCTGCGCGAGGCGGTGCCGGACATGATCCTGCAGGTCGGCGGATCCATCTCCTTTGCTCCCGAAGGTGAAGGCGCCGAGGCGAAGTGGCTCTCGGACGACACCCGGCACATGCTCGCCGAGCTCGACCCGGCGCCGGACCAGGTGACCATCGCCATCAACACCAGCCAGATGAACATCATGGAGCTGATGACGGCCGACGACATCGCCGGTACCTCGATGGAGCGCCCGGAACTCGCGGCGACGTACCGGGAGATGACCGTGCCCGCCGGTCCGGAGTGGGTTGCGGAGCATCTGAAGCGACTGCAGGCCAAGGGTATTCAGCCGCACTTCCAGCTCTCGTCCATCCCGCAGCTCGAGACGGTCGAGCGCCTGATCCGGCGCGGGGTCTACACCGGACCGTTGAACCTGACGTGGGTCGGTATCGGCGGCGGCTTCGACGGCCCCAATCCGTACAACATCATGAATTTCGTCCAGCGGGTTCCGGACGGCGCCTGCCTGACCCTCGAGACGCTCATGCGGTCCGTGCTCCCGGTCAACGCGATGGCCATCGCGATGGGCCTGCACACCCGCTGCGGCAACGAGGACACCATCTGGGGCCGCAAGGGCGAGAAGATGACGTCGGTGCAGCAGATCCGGCAGCTGGTCCGCATCGCCGGGGAACTGGGCCGCGAGGTCGCCACCGGCAAGGAGGCCCGCGAGATCTACCGGATCGGCGAGACCTACCGCGACGCCGACGAAACCCTCGCCAAGCTCGGCTATGCCCCCAACCGCCGGCCCGGACAGGTCGGCTTCACCCACCACGGCTGACCCACCGACCCCCGGGGCACGCGACCCGCACCGCGTGCCCCGGGACCCGGCCGGTGACCGAGTCCGTCGAGCCCTCCCTGTCCTCGCCCCTCTCGCGGTGGGCGCTCCCCGATGCGCATCCCCGCCCGCCGCCCCAGCCTTGCAGGAGCACCCATGGGATCGTCCACCTCCTCCCTGGAGAACCACACCGCCACCAGCACCCCCGCCGGTCCGAGGACCCGATCGCGGAAGTACCCGTGGCTCGTGTTCGCTCTCACCTTCGGACTGTTGTTGTCGGACTACATGTCCCGGCAGGTTCTCAGTGCCGTCTTCCCGTTCCTCAAAGCCGAATGGGCCCTGACCGATTCCCAGCTCGCATCGTTGACGAGCATCGTGGCGCTCATGGTCGGACTGCTCACCCTCCCGCTGTCGCTGCTGGCCGATCGGTGGGGCCGGGTCAAGAGCCTGGTGCTCATGGCGGTGCTGTGGTCGGTGGCCACTCTCATGTGTGCGGTGGCCACCAACTTCGAGCAGATGCTCGGCGCGCGATTCCTCGTCGGCGTCGGCGAGGCCGCCTACGGCAGTGTCGGAATCGCGGTGGTACTGAGCGTGTTCGCTCCCCGGGTCCACGCCTCCCTCAGTGGGGCGTTCATGGCCGGCGGCTCGTTCGGCTCGGTCCTCGGTGTCGCCCTCGGCGGCGTCATCGCCGTTCATCTGAGCTGGCGGTGGTCGTTCGCGGCGATGGCGGTCTTCGGGCTCATCCTGGTGGCACTGTTCCGCGCCCTGGTCACCGAGCGCAGGCTCGCCGCGCACGCCGCCGACGACCGGCCCGCTGCCGTCGACGAGCGACCCGCCGGTGCCGCGACCACACCGCCGGACGGATTCCGCGCGCCGGTGTCGAGCCTGTTCACCAACCCCGCCGTGCTGTGCGCCTACGCCGGCGGCGGCCTCCAGATGTTCACCGCCGCGGTCCTGCTGTCGTGGACGCCGAGCTTCTTCAACCGCTACTACGGCCTCGCCCCGGACAAGGCCGGCGTCGCCGCCTCGATCGTCGTCCTGCTCGTCGGCAGCGGCATGGTGGTGTGCGGGATCGTCACCGACCGCGTCGGACGGCACGACATCACCCGCAAGTGGACCACCGCGATCGCCTTCTGCGCCATCTCCCTGGCGTGCCTGGCCCTCGCGTTCCGTCTCGACACGGGCACCGCGCAACTGGTGCTGCTCGGCATCGGTGCGTTCTTCTCCGCCGGATCCTCCGGACCCACCGCGGCCATGGTCGCCAACCTCACGCACTCGTCCGTCCGCGCGTCCGCCATGGGGACGCTGACCGTGGCCAACAATCTGCTCGGCCTCGCCCTCGGGCCCTTCGTCGTGGGCATCCTCGCCGACCGACTCGGCCTGCGGGAAGCGCTGCAGCTGTCCCCGCTGGTCTACGTCCTCGCCATCGGCGCACTGGTAGCAGGCAAACGCCTCTACCCGCTGGGCCTGCGCAAGTTCACCACCCTCGGCACCGGCCCCGGCACGGCTGCCTGAACGACTGTCGTCCCGTTCCCACCCCATCTCCCGGAGTCACCCGTGAACCCCTCCCACTCCCCGACCGTGGTCATCGTCCCCGGCCTGCGCGACCACGTCGCCGATCACTGGCAGACCCTGCTCGCCGAACGTCTTTCCGACGTCCGGACCGTTCCTCCGCTCGAGCGCGACAAGCTCAGCCGCGCTGCCCGCGTCGCCGCACTCGACGACGTCCTGCGTGAGATCGACGGACCCGTGGTGCTCGTCGCCCACAGCGCCGGCGTGATGATCACCGTGCACTGGGCGCAGAACCCGACGCGTCCGATCCAGGGCGCGCTGCTGGCCACGCCGGCAGACCTGGAACTACCCCTGCCCGAGGGCTACCCGACCACCGACGACCTCGACCGGGGCGGATGGAACCCCATCCCCCGCCGCAGGCTGCCGTTTCCGAGCATCGTCGCCGCCAGCCGCACCGATCCGCTCGGTGGCTACCGGCGCATCGCCGGCATGGCCGAAACGTGGGGCAGCCGCCTGGTGGACCTCGGCGACGTCGGGCACCTCAATCCCGCCGCCGGATACGGCTACTGGCCCGACGCCGAGAACCTGCTCCGGCAACTGCTCGACAGCACCGCCCTCCCGGTACACAGCTGAACCCCACCGGCACCGCGACTCCGTCCCCGTCCACACTCCGAGCGCCTCGCTCACGTCCGGAAAACCACGAAATGACCAAGATCTATGAAACGGCCGCCGAGGCGGTCGCCGACGTTCCCTCCGGAGCCTCCCTCGCCGTCGGCGGGTTCGGCCTGTCCGGCATCCCGGACCAGCTGATCGCCGCGATCGCCGCCGGGGACGCGACCGACCTCGAGGTGTTCTCCAACAACTGCGGCGTAGACGGCCGCGGACTGGGAATCCTCCTCGAACGACGACGGATCCGACGAGTGACGGCCTCCTACGTCGGCGAGAACAAGGAGTTCGCCCGGCAGTACCTCTCCGGTGAACTCGAAGTGGAACTGACGCCGCAAGGCACCCTGGCCGAGAAGCTGCGCGCCGGCGGCGCCGGCATCCCAGCCTTCTTCACCCCGGCCGGTGTCGGCACCCCCGTCTCCGACGGTGGCCTGCCGTGGCGCTACCACCCCGACGGCTCGGTGGCAGTCGCGTCCCCACCGAAGGAGATCCGCGAGTTCGGCCGCAAGCAGTACGTGCTCGAAGAGTCCATCACCGCCGACTATGCACTGGTACACGCCCTGCGCGGCGACACCGAGGGCAACCTGGTGTTCAACAAGGCCGCAATGAACTTCAACCCGCTCGCCGCGACGGCCGGACGCATCTGCATCGCCCAGGTCGAACAGCTCGTCGCACCGGGCGAGATCGACCCGGGCCAGGTACACCTGCCGGGCGTCTTCGTCGACCGCATCGTGCACACCGGCGCCCAGGACAAGCAGATCGAAAAGCGCACCGTCTCGACGGGAAAAGGAGCCTGACGTGACCGTAGTAGCAGAACCCAAGATCCTCGGATGGTCGCGGACCGAGATGGCCGCCCGTGCCGCGGCCGAACTCTCGCCCGGCCAATATGTCAACCTCGGTATCGGACTGCCGACACTGATCCCGAACCATCTGCCCGCCGGGGTGAAGGTCACCCTGCACAGTGAGAACGGAATCCTGGGCACCGGCCCCTACCCCACCGAGGAGCAGGTGGACGCGGATCTGATCAACGCGGGCAAGGAGACCGTCACGGTCGAGCCCGGCGCGTCGTTCTTCGATTCGGCGACGAGCTTTTCGATGATCCGCGGCGGTCACATCGACACCGCGGTGCTCGGCGGGATGCAGGTCTCGGCCACCGGTGACCTCGCGAACTGGATGGTGCCCGGCGCGATGGTCAAGGGCATGGGCGGGGCGATGGACCTCGTCCACGGCGCCGCCAAGGTCATCGTGCTCATGGAACACACCGACAAGCACGGCAATCCGAAGATCGTCGAGAAGTGCACGCTGCCCCTCACCGGCCGAGCCGTGGTGCAGCGCATCGTCACCGATCTCGCGGTCGTCGACGTCACCGACCACGGACTGGTCCTGGTCGAGACCGCGCCCGGCGTCACCGACGAGCAGGTCCGCGCCGCCACCGGCGCTCCCCTCGTCTGATCCCCTCGTCCCCCTTCCGACAGGACATCGATTCGTATGCTCAATCTCTCCGTGTTACTGGAGGACTCCGCGCGCCGCTACCCCGACCGGACCGCGCTGGTCCTCGGCAGCGAACGACTCACCTACGCGCAACTCGACGCGCAGGCCAACCGGATCGCCAACCTGCTCGTCGCCGAGGGCGTCGCGCCGGGCGACAAGGTCGCGCTCTCGTGCCCGAACGTCCCCCAGTTTCCCGCCGTCTACTACGGCATCCTCAAGGCCGGCGCGGTGGTCGTGCCCCTGAACGTTCAGCTCAAGCCTCGCGAGATCGCCTATCACCTCGACGATTCCGGTGCCGCCCTCTACCTCTGCTTCGAAGGGACCGCGGAACTTCCCGTCGGCGAATACGGCAGGGCCGGTTTCGACCGGGCCGACCGTTGCCGCACCATGCTGCTGATCACCCGCGATCCGCAGGCCCCGTCCCCGCTCGACGGTATCGCCACCCTGGCCCACGCCACCGCCGAACAGCCGGACACGTTCGCCACCGCCGTGCGCGAACCCGTCGACACCGCCGTGATCCTCTACACCAGCGGCACCACCGGCCGGCCCAAGGGCGCCGAACTGACCCACGCCAACATGGTGCTCAACGCCCTGACCGCGAACCGCCTGTTCGACAGCACCCCGCAGCGTCCGGACACCTATCTGCTCACCCTGCCGCTGTTCCACTCCTTCGGCCAGACCGTGACGATGAACGCCGCACTGTCGGTCGGTGCCACCTGCGTGCTCATGCCCCGCTTCGACGCCCCCGCGGCGCTGCACCTGATGGACGAGCACGACATCACCGTGTTCGCCGGGGTGCCGACAATGTACTGGGCGCTGCTCGGTGCGCTCGACGCCGCGAAGGCGGCCGGCGTCGACGTCGAAAAGATCGCGCGGACCATGCGTCGGGCGATCTCCGGCGGCGCGGCGCTGCCGGTGGAGATCCTCACGCAGTTCAAGGGCAAGTTCGATGTCCAGATCCTCGAAGGCTACGGCCTGTCCGAGACGTCACCGCTGGCAATGTTCAGCGACCCCGAACGCGCCCCGCGTCCCGGTTCGATCGGCGTACCGGTGTGGGGCATCGAGGCCGCCCTCGTCGACGAACACTGGAATCCCGTCCACGACGGCGTCGGAGAACTCGTCCTGCGCGGCCACAACATCATGACGGGCTACCTCGGACGACCCGAGGCCACCGCCGAGGTGATGCGCGACGGCTGGCTGCGCACCGGCGACCTCGCCCGGCGTGACGAGGACGGGTTCTACTACATCGTCGACCGCGCCAAGGACCTCATCGTCCGCGGCGGCTTCAACGTCTACCCCCGCGAGATCGAAGAGGTCCTCATGACCCACCCGGCCGTCTCCCTCGCCGCCGTCGTCGGCGTCCCCGACAATCGTCACGGCGAGGAGGTCAAAGCGTTCGTCATCCGCGAACCGGGCGCACCGATCACCGAACCCGAGCTGATCGCCTGGTGCAAGGAGCAGATGGCCGGCTACAAGTACCCGCGCCACATCGAGTTCGCCACCGTACTGCCCATGACCGCCACCGGAAAAATCCTCAAACGCGAACTGGTTCCAGCCGTCGCAGGTCAGGGCAGTGGCCGATGACAACCCACGACGCAGCTTCGTCCATCGTCGACCGCCTCAAGCGCGAAGGAAGTTGGAACCCGTTGTGGGACGGACTCGACGAACTCGATCCCGGATGGACCGAGCACTACCTGACTGCCACGCTGCAACCCTACGAAAGCGGTGTGCTCCCGCCGCAGGTCGTCCAGTTGCTGTGCATTGCGGTCGATGCCTCCTGCACCCACATGTACGGGCCCGGACTGCAGCGGCACATCCGGGCCGCACTCGATCTGGGCGTCACCGCACACGAAATTCTCGAAGTCCTAAAACTCGCCACGACCGTCGGCATCCACTCGCTCAACCTCGGCGTGCCGATCCTGCTCGAGGAACTGTCCGCGCGGGACTCGTCCTGACCTCCACCGGCCGTGCCGAGGCACGGCCGGCAGTCCTGACATCTCGTGCCGCGTACCCGGTCACCTCTCGTCGGCTGCGCCCTCTGCCGCGGCGATCGCGTAGGCCGCACCGATCAGGGTCAGGTGGCTGAACGCCTGCGGGAAGTTGCCGACCTGGCGACCACGTCCGACGTCGTACTCCTCCGCCAGCAGCCCGAGATCGTTGCTCAAGGCGGCGAGCCGCTCGAACAACGTCCGAGCCTGCTCGAGACGGCCGTTGCGGGCGAGCGCAGCGACCAGCCAGAACGAGCACGCCAGGAACTGGCCTTCGTCGCCGGGCAGACCGTCGTCCGTCCGGGAGGTCGAGTATCTCGAGACGAACCCGTCGCGCCCGAGTTCGCGGGTGACCGCGTCGATCGTGCCGGTCACCCGCTCGTCGGTGCCCGGCAGGAAGCCGACGAGCGGAATCGTCAGCACGCTGGCGTCGAGTTCCTCCGATCCGTAGTACTGGGTGAAGGTGTTGCGCTGCGGATCGTAGCCGCGCTCGCACACCTCGTCGTGGATCTCGTCCCGTAGCCGCCTCCACCGTTCGACCGGACCCTCCAGGTCGTATCGTTCGACCAGGCGGACCGCCCGGTCGAACACCACCCATGCCATCACCTTCGACTGGGTGAAGTGCCGCCGCGGCCCGCGGGTCTCCCAGATTCCGTCGTCGGGTTCACCCCAGATCGACTCGACGTATTCGATCAGAGTGCGCCAGCGCGGCCACAGGTGCGGTTCGACCCGCCCCACGGCCTCGGTGCTGAGGAAGGCGACGCCGATCAGTTCGCCGTAGACGTCGAGCTGGAACTGTTCCGAGGCGGCGTTGCCGACCCGTACCGGGGCGGATCCCTCGTATCCCGGCATGTCGGGCAGCTCGAACTCCGTCAAGCGCCGCTCACCGCCGATGCTGTACATGATCTGGATCTTCGCGGGGTCTCCCGTGCCGACCCGCTGGAGGAAACTGCGGAACGAGAACGCCTCCTCGGTGTATCCGCCGGCGAGAAGGGATTCCAGGGCCAGCACAGAGTCACGAATCCAGCAGAACCGGTAGTCCCAGTTGCGCACTCCCCCGATGTCCTCGGGCAGGGACGTCGTCGGCGCTGCGATCAGCGCGCCGGTCACCTCGTAGGTCATGGCCTTGAGCACGATGAGGGAGGTGAGTACCTCGTCCCGGTACGGTCCGGCGTACTCGAGCCGGCTGCTCCACTCGTGCCACCACGCCTGCGTGCGGGCCAGCGCCGAGTCCGCGTCCTCGACCGACGGCGGGGGACCGAAGGAGTAGTGCCAGCACAGCGTGAAGCGCTCGCGTCGCCCCTCGGCGACGGTGAAGTCCGCCGTCGCATCACCATCCGATATCCCCAGCGGCACCGGAGTACTCAGCCGGAACGAGTCGGGTCCCGCGGTGGCGAGTACACCGTCGGCAGCGGGCTCGACCCAGGGCGTGATCGTGCCGTAGTCCGGTCGGAGCGACAGACGCATCCGCATCGACACCCTGCCGCGCAACCCCTCGACGATGCGCATGAGCCGCGGAGGTCCGTCGCCGCGGCGCGGCATGAAGTCGATCACGCGGACCGCACCGTCCGCGGTCTCGAAGTCGGTCTCCAGGATGAGCGTTCCGGGGCGGTACCGCCGCGTGACCCCCGTGATCTCGGCTGCCGGGCGCAGACTCCAGTGCCCGTGCCGATCGTCACCGACCAGCGCGGCGAAGCACGACGGCGAATCGAACCGAGGCAGGCACAACCAGTCGATGTTGCCGGCGCGGCCGACGAGCGCGGCACTCTGCAGATCTCCGATCAGACCGTAGTCTTCGATACGCATCGCATACTCCCGCTGGTCGGTCGTGTACCGCCGGTGATGCACACACGTGCGGTTCCGGTGACGCGCCGGGCGCCGCCGGCGTGTCTCAGTCTTCGCGCTCGAACGTCACGAGCATTCCCTCGACGCCGCCTGGACCGAGCCGGCCCTTGATGTCCGCCGACGTGATCGCCTTCAAGCGCCACCCCTGTCGGGCCTGTTCGTTGAGGAGCCGCTCGAGCTTGTCACCCGACATCTTGCCGCCGAGCATCTTCTCGCGAACTTCGATCACCTTGTACGTGTACACGCCGCCTCCTCCTGATTGCCGGATGTGTCCGCCGGGCCGGGTGCCCAGCACGACTCGCGACATTCCTTCCGGTGAATGTCAGACCGGCTCGAGCGGCCGGAACGGGAGGATCTCGTCCGCCCCGGGCCGGACGATTCCGACGGACGCCTCGGGCACCTCGTTCCAGGCACCCGGCAGGTCGCGCAGTGGTTCGGAGACCACGAAGCGGGTCTCGGGGCCGAGGCGATGCAGCACCTCCACCTCCGGATGCAGCGCCCGGACCTTGTCGACCGCCGTGGAAAAGAACAGCGAGCGGCTGCGGCCCACGCTCGAGTACCGGAAGACCCACAGGGATTCGCCGTCGGTGGTGGCCACGGTCATCTGCACCGGGTCGTCGACGCCCTTGGCGCGAGCGACATGTTCGACGGTCCCGACGGCCCGGGAGACCGCGGTGATCGGATCGTCCGACAAGCCGAAGGTCAGGGCGAGGAAGAACAGTACCTCCGAATCCGTCGACCCCTCGATGTCCGGATACAGTTCCGGATCGACCGCCAGCACCAGATCGCGTTTGATGCGCCGGAATTCGCTCAGCACCCCGTTGTGCATCCACAGCCAACGGCCGTGACGGAACGGATGACAGTTGCTGCGCTGAACCGGTGTGCCCGTCGAGGCGCGGATGTGCGCGAGGAGCAGCGGCGTGCGCACATGGGCGGCGAGTTCCCGGAGATTGCGGTCGTTCCACGCCGGATCGACCCCTTTGAACACGGCCGGCTCGTCCTCCTCGCCGTACCACCCGATCCCGAATCCGTCACCGTTGGTGGTGGTCGCCCCGAGCCGCGAATGCAGGCTCTGGTCGATCAGGGAATGCTCGGGCTTGAACAGCAAGTCCTCCACGAGGATCGGATCGCCCGAGTAGGCCATCCATCTGCACACCATCTCATTGCATCACACCGGCGCCGTCCCCGACTCGAGAATGCCGAGGTCGCCGTCAGGACTCGGCCCGATCCATCTGCTGTCCCACGGGACCGTCCACCGGCACCGACACAGGCGCACGGTGACACAGGGGCACGGTGCCGTGCGAGTGGACGGTCACGGACCTGCCCCCTCGTCTTGTGGCCGGGTCCGGTCGTGCGACCGGTCGCGGGACTCGAACGCGTCCACTGCCGCCTCGAGCGTGGGGTAGAAGCGGGACGGATCGAAGCGGTCGCCGACCCCGAACCGCACCAGCCGATCCTTGATCGGGCCCTTCATCTCCGCGAACACCAGCCTGATGCCGCAACTCTCCAGGTAGCGGTCGAGGTCGACGAGTTCGTCGACCGCGGTGGTGTCCAATCCGATGATGGGTTCGGCGGCGAGCACGACCCATTCGACCGGACGGGGAGAATCGGTCACCAGCGAGCGGACGTAGCGATCGAACATCTCCCCGTTGGCGAAGAACAGCGGGGCGTCGAATCGGACGATGACCAATCCCGGGATGCGCCGGCCCTCGGGATGACGGGCGAGGTCGTGGAAGCCCTCCCGATCGGGCACGGCCACCAATTCGGCCCGGTACGGCTGCCACACCCGCACCACCACCGCGAGGAACGACAGTCCGATCGCGACCAGGATGCCCTGCAGGACTCCCACCAGCGCGACGCCGACGAATGCCGCGGCCGCGAGCAACGCCTCCGTCCGGCTCATACGCCACATCTGCACCAGCCCGCGGACGTCGACCAGCGCCGTCGCCGCGACGATCACCACCGCTCCGAGGGTCGCCTGGGGCAGGTACGCGGTCACTCCCGGTGCCAGGAGGACGAACAACAGCACCGCCACGGCGCCGACCACGCCGGCAAGCTGGGTACGCGCCCCGCTCTGCTCTGCCACAGGCGTGCGCGATCCGCTGGCAGAGATGGGAAACCCCCCGAACATGCCACTGGCCACGTTGGCGACCCCGATCGCCTTCATCTCCGTGTTCCCGTCGACGTTCTCCCCCCGCCGGGCAGCGAAGGTGCGGGAGAGCACACCGGAGTCGGCGAATGCGATCAGCGCGATGCCCGCGGCCGGTCCCACCAGAGACGCGACGTCACCCCAGTCGACCCCGCCGAACGAGGGACGCGGCAGGCCCTCGGGCAGTGCGCCGACCATGTCGATGTCGTCGCTCAGATCCGCCACCGCGGCCACGATCACGGCTCCCACGACCGCGACGAGCACCCCCGGGACCCTCGAATGCAGCACCTTGAAACCCACGATGACCAGCAGCGATGCGACTCCGACCCAGGCAGCTGTCGGATCCACCTGCCCGTCCCCCACCGCGCGGGCGATCGCGCCGATCTCACCGAGCAACCCGGACGCGTCCACCGAGAAGCCCAGCAGCTTCGGCAACTGCCCGACGATGACGACGAGCGCGATGGCGTTGAGGTATCCCAGCCGCAACGGCTTGGACAGCAGCTCGGTGACGAAGCCGAGGTTCAGGAATCCGCCCGCGATCATGATGGCACCCACGAGCACGGCGAGGACGCCGGCCAATGCGAGGGCGCTCTCGGGGTCGTCGGTCACGGCCAGCGGCACCACCGCCGCCGCGATCAACGGCGCCAGCGACGAATCGGGGCCGAGGACGAGGATCTTGGACGGCCCCACGATCGCGTAGGCGAGCAGCGGAACGATCGTCGCGTAGAGGCCCGCGTACGCGGGCAGTCCCGCCGCCTCGGCGTATCCCATGCCGGCGGGGATCAACAGGGCAGTGAGAACGAGACCCGCGACGAGATCCGAGCGCAGCCAGTCCCGACGGTAGCCGCGTACCGTCTCGACTCCGGGCAGTCGAGCGAGAGCTCGCCTCCGAGACATTCCGCAAGTATGGCACCGCCCACAGGGCGCTCACCGCACTTCGGGCAGTCCGCATACCTGCTGCCGCGCGAACGGATTTCGTGGCACGGCCTCGCCGGCATCCGACGGGACGCGGCCGCTCGTGCCGCGCTGCGTCGACCGGATCCCGAACGCCGTGCGCGGGAGGACGGCGATCCGCATCGACCGGTGCCCTACTCCCCCGCGTCGATGATGTCCCGGAGGGTGGCGAGTTGCTCGGTGGTGATCCCCACCGGCTGCACGACCGTGTTCAAGCCGTCGACGTACTCGCCGGTGTATTTGTGGCCGTGGCCGCCGGGCACTCCCGTGGAGAACGGCAGATCGGCGGTGACCTGCCAGAACGTGACGAACGGAATCCAGACCATGTCCTCGAGCACGTCCCGGCCGGGTGCCTCCCCGATCCAGTCCGGTTCGCGGAGAATCAGATTCGGGCTCCACCACACGATGGGATCGGACGGATGCATCAGGTACAGCACCCGGCTGCCGTCCCACGGACGATCCGCGGGAGGAATGCCGCCCTGCGGATCGTTGGTGAACCGCACGGTGCGCCCGTCCTTGTAGACCGGTTCGACCTCCGGACTGCCGGGTTCACGCCGGTCGCTGAATTCCCGGAACAGCGTGTTGAAGTTGGGGGGCCCGGCGAACACGGTTCCCGAGGTGCGGTTACGCAGATCGTATTCGCCGCTGAAGGCGGTCTCGCCGCCGAACGAGCCGAGACTCTCTCCGGCGACGAACAGTCGGGGACGGGCGTCCTGGGGCAGCTTCGACCACACGTCGTACACCGCGTCGAACAGATCGCGACCGGCCTGCCGAGCCTTCGATTGGTCCACCAGATAGGAGATCCACGACGGCAGGTACGAATACTGGACCGTCACGGTCGCCGCGTCGCCCCCGGTGAGGTACTCGAACGAATCCACCAGCGCCGGGTCCACCCACCCGCTCCCCGTGGTCGTGACCACGAGCAGATTCGCCCGCTCGAAGCCTCCGGCACGCTCCAGATCCTGGACCGCCGCCGCTGCCCGAGCCTCGGAGTCGTCCGCCGACGCCAGACCGGCATACGTCCGAATCGGCTCCACAGCCGGGCGGCCGACGAACTGTGCGATCTCCTCGGTGGTGGGGCCCGAGCCGATGAAGGTGCGCCCCTGGTACCCCAACGAGTCCCACGGCACCACCGAACCCGGTCCACCCGATCGCAGACTCGTCTCGGGTTGCTGCACGCCCTCGGGAGTCGTGGTGTCGCGCAGAGAGAATGCGGAGTTGGCGACGTTGACGAGGCCACCGAGCAGCACACCCGAGACGACCGCGTAGACCAGCCAGGCGACCGCGATCCACCCGAGCACCCTCGCCGCGCGATGCCCGATCCATCTGTCGAGCAGAGTGGTCAGCCACCGGTACGCGCCCCGCACGCCACGTCCGATCGCGAGCAGGAGACCGAAGACGAGCACTGCCACGAACGGCGAGAGGACGACGAGCGCGACGTTGTACTCGGTGACTCCCATCAACGTGCGGATCTGGTGCTGCCAGTATTGTCCGGCGGCGAAGGAGCCGACGAACAGCACCGTCGCCGCGGCGAGGAAGACGTACCAGGAGCCGCGCCGCGGGCGCCGGGGACCGCGATCGGCGAAGGCGCGCCACACGTACGCCGCGAATACTCCCAGCCCGTAGCCGATCGCGGCGGTGATGCCGCAGATCACGCCCTGGAGCAGGCCTCCTCGAGGCAGCAGCGACGGCGTGAACGACAGGCACGCGAAGAGCAGTGCGCCCCAGCACCCCGGAAGGGTGACGAACAGCAACCTCCGGCGGCGCCCGGTCTCGCGATCCGTGTCGTCCGCACTCGGCGCGTCCTGGGGCTCGGTGCCGGCAGCACGGACTCCGCTGTTCTGCTTCCCGGGCGTGCTCGCCGCCGGTTCGTCCTCCACCCTGGGTCCGTGCGCTGTCATCGCCGTCCGCCTACGCGAGTTCGATCCGAGACGACGCTGTGCCCTCATCGATCTCGCGGCGGGCTGCCTTCTCGATCAACAGGGACAGGAAGTCCCGGACCTTCGCATCGGCGAACCGCTTCTCGACGGTCCGCACCACGACCTCGATGTCGCCGCGCGACATCGACGGAAAGCGCACGGCGAGGCGAGTGACGACCAGCTCGAGTTGCACGGCCTCGTCCCCGACCGCCGGGGGCACGTCCCGGGCGCCGCGCTTCAGGTCGCCGGCGGCCGGCTGAACAGCCGAGCGCGGCGGTGCGGGACGGACATCGCTCCTCGGGCCGAGGGCACTGTAGACCATGTCGCACTCCTTCCCCGTGCACCGGCCGGCTCCGGCGGAGCCGGCCCCGACAGTCGGGATCTGCTTCTGCCGCAACGGATCCGCTCACGTGCGCGACTGCCGGCCACCTGCCCTCCCCGACAGGACGGGAGAACGCTGGCACCGGGCATCCGGTCCCGCACGGCGACTCAGCCGACGGGGACGCCGTCACGCCCAGCGGTACCCCGTCCCAGCGCCTGAGCTTTGAGGTGCTCGAACTCCGCGGCCGTGATCGCACCCGAGTCGAGTAGCGCCTTGGCATCGGCGATCTGCTCGGCCGGGGACTTGCCGGCCGCCACGTTCCGGATGTACTCGTCGGTGGCCTGCCTGGCTTCCGCCTGTGCCTGCTGCGCCCGCAGCGCCATCCCCCGGCCGCGGACGATCAGGTAGACCAGTGCGCTGATGTACGGGAAGAGCACCAGCACGACCACCCACACCGCCTTGGCGAAGCCGGACACGGTGTGATCGCGGAACAGGTCGACGAGAATCTGGAACAGCACGATCAGATACGCCACGAAGGCGAATACGACGACCGTGTACCACACGTAATCCCAGAAGGAATCCATCAGGTCAGCCTCCTCGACCGGACCGGCAAGGTGATTCCCTCGAAGCCGGCCGGAATGAAATTCTCGGATCCTGCTACGGCGATCCCGGCGCGCTACGGTACCGCCGTCGTCCGCGACTCGACCGAGTTCAGCGGACCCCGACGGAGGAACCGTCCCCCGGGTTCCGGCAGATCCGACTCCGGAACCCCGCTCGAATTACCGACGCTCACCACCACCGCGGCCTCGAAGGCCGCGGGTGGTACATCGCCACCGAAATCGGTGGTAAGCCGATCGACCGTGACAGCGTCGGCACCAGCACCCGGCATGCTCTCTCGCATCCATGTGGCCCCTTTTGCGGGACGACCGTACATATCGTACGCCGCCCATATACGCAAAGCCCCCGAAACCGTCAACGTGGTGCCGGAGCTCGATCGGGTGTGCCGGGGAGAAGCAGCGCCGCCACCAACCCGATCAGACCGAGGACGGCTAGCACGATCATGGCCAGCGCGTACGCACGGTCGGGCGAGGTCAACCCGGCGACCAGGACGGTACCCGCCACAGCCGTACCCAGCGACGATCCGAGATTGGAGACGCACCGCGACAACCCCGAGATCTCGCCTTGACGCTCCTCCGCGAATGCGGACTGCACCACGTTGACCGACGGCGTCAGCATCGTCCCGAGGCCGATACCGATGAGCAGCAGCCCGGGCGCGAACGCCCATGCACTCGTCCAAGCCCGCACCAGCAGGAGAAGGACACCGACACCCGCGAGGGTGGTGACGAACCCGGCCGTGATCAGCGTGCGCTGCGGGTACTTCGCTGTCAGCCGCTCCGCCACGAGCGAGGCACCGAGGATGCCGGCCGTGGCCGCGGTGAAGATCACGCCGGTCTCGATTGCGTTGTAGCCCCGGACGACCTGCAGGAAGGCGGAAACGACGAACGCGATCCCCATCAGCAGCAACCACTGGATGTTCTGCGTCACCAGCGCGAGGTTCGAGGTGCGGTTGCGGAACAGTGACAGCGACAGCAGGGGCTCTTTGCCGGCCCGTTCACGGGCCCGCACGTACAGCAGGAACCCCATGATGAACAGCGCTCCTACCACGACCAGGATCGCCATCAGGACGACATCGGTGTCTGCCTGCAGGATCCCCATCACGAGGCAGACCAGGCCGGCGGCGGAAAGGAGGGCGCCGACGGCGTCGAACGGTCGCGCCGGGTCGGGAGGCACCGGGTCCACGATCCCCCGGCTGAGCACGAGGATCGCTCCGATGATCAGCGCCTGGAACACGAAGGCCGCTCGCCAGTCGATGCCGGTGGTGATGACACCACCGATCAGCGGGCCTGCTGCCGCTCCGATGCCGCCCATCCCGGTGATGACACCGAATGCCCGCGCTCGAGAGGTCAGATCACTGAAGAGCATCGTGGTGAGGATGTACACCGGCGGAATCAGCAGCGCGGTGCCCACCCCTTCGAGGATCGAGTTGCCGATGATCAGTACCCCGAGGTTGGGCGAGACCGCGCTGATCAACGCCCCGATGCCGTACAGAACGAGACCGAGCACGAAGCACCGCTTACGCCCCCACCGGTCGGTCAGCTTGCCTCCGGGGATCATGAACGCGGCCATCACCAGCAGGAACACGGTGATCGCGGTCTGCACACCCTGCACAGTCGTCCCGAGATCCGCACTGATGTCGTTGATCATCACGTTCATGTTCGACCCGGCGAAGCTGCAGATGAACTGCGCCAGAGCCAGCGGCACCAGCATCCGCCGCAGGGTCGAGGACGGGCGCGGGGAGTCGAGACCGTCTGCCATGGCGAGCCCTTCCGCTCGATGGAGTGATGCACCGACTCGTGCATTGCGTGGGCAGTGACATTCTCGGGCATTCGAAGAACCGGAGGTGGCGATTTCGAGCGTCCACCGCCGCCGTTGCGCCGCCGTGATAGAGCCGGCGAAATGGTCGAAGTCCGGCGGATTTCTCGGCACTGATGGAAAATCGCTTCCATGCACCATCCGGAGATCGCTCCGGAAAGTGCCGGCCGTTCGATGAGGCCCGTCGCCTCCAGTCCACACATCGGGAGATTCGGTCATGGGTTCCAAGTCGGCCCGGAAGAAGGCGTCGAAGGGCGGCCACGGCCGGGAGCGCGCTGCCGAAGTCGGGGAGCTTCATTCGCCTGCCGCGGAACCGGGCGCGCCGGCGAAGAAGCCGATGAAGAACAAGGAATATCTACGACGTCTCAAACCGCTCCAGGGTGAACTCGTCGCCATGCAGGAATGGGTCAGATCGTCCGGCGCGAAGGTCTGCATCCTGTTCGAGGGCCGCGACACCGCCGGAAAGGGCGGCGTCATCAAGGCGATCACCGAACGCGTCAGCCCGCGTGTGTTCCGCGTGGTCGCCCTGCCCGCGCCGACCGAGCGCGAGAAGAGCCAGATGTACGTGCAGCGGTACCTTCCGCATCTGCCGGCCGGTGGCGAGGTGGTGATCTTCGACCGCAGTTGGTACAACCGCGCGGGAGTCGAACGGGTGATGGGGTTCTGTACCGAAGAGGAAGCGCGGCACTTCCTCGAGATGACGCCCGCGGTCGAACGGGCGATCGTCGACTCGGGCATCGTTCTGCTCAAGTACTGGCTCGAGGTGAGTCAGGAACAGCAGACGGCGCGGCTGCAACGCCGGATCGACGATCCGCGCAGGATCTGGAAGCTCTCGGACCTCGATCTACAGTCGTACAGCCGGTGGTACGACTATTCGCGGGCACGCGACGAGATGTTCCGCTACACCGACACCGGCTGGGCACCCTGGTTTGTCGCCGACAACGACGACAAGAAGCGCGGCCGGCTCAATGTCGTCAGCCACCTGCTGAGCCAGATTCCCTACGAACCGCTCGAACACCGCGACATCACCCTGCCGGAGCGTCGAGGTCCGCACGGATACCGGACGCCCAGGCAGCAACTGCACTGGATCCCCACGCCCTTCTGAGGAGTCGTCTCCGACGAGTCGTCTCCGGCGAGGAGAAGCGATCATGGCTCTCACCGAACACCCCCCGGATCAGGGGCATCCCACCGACACCGACGACGTGCAGGCCGAGCGGAACACCTGGCACATCCAGGAGCCGGATACCGTTGTCGCGGCGCTGAACTCGGATCGGCACTCGGGGTTGACCGCGGGAGAAGCCGGTGCCCGCCGCCGCCGGTACGGCCTCAACGAGATCGCCTCCGAGCCCGGACCGTCGATGTGGGCGATCGCGCTTCGGCAGCTCGAAGATCCGATGAACCTGATGCTGGTCGCGGTCGCCGTCGTCAGCATCGTCATCGGTGAGGTACCGACGGCGATCGTGGTCGTGGTGCTCGTCGGACTCAACATCGTGCTGGGCACGCAACAGGAACTGAAGGCTCGTGCCAGCGTCGATGCGCTCGCGAGGATGCAGACCCCGCAGACGCGCGTGATCCGTGCCGGCGCCCTGGTTCAGCTCGCCGCCACCGATCTCGTCCCGGGCGACATCGTGCAAGTGGAGGCGGGCGACATCGTGCCCGCCGACGGCCGGCTGCTCACGACGGCCACCCTCGAGACGCAGGAGGCGGCGCTGACGGGTGAAAGCACCCCCGTCCCGAAGGACCCACACACGCTCGACACCGCCGATGTCGCCCTCGGCGACCGCAGCAACATGGTCTTCCAGAACACGTCGGTCACCCGGGGCACCGCCACGATGATCGTCACGGAAACCGGCATGCACACGGAGATGGGCCGGATCGCGTCGATGCTGTCGGCCGTCGCACCGAGCAAGTCGCCCCTTCAGCGCGAGCTGGACTCACTGACCAAGATTCTCGGGATCATTGCGTGGGCTGCGGTCGCGATCATCGTGATCATCGGGTTGGTTCGGGGGCAGGAACTGGCGACGCTGCTGCTGCTGGGCATCTCCATGGGGGTGTCCGCCATCCCCACCGGTCTGCCCACGTTCGTCCAGGCCATGCTCGCCTTCGGGGCTCGTCAACTGGCGGACGCCAAGGCCGTCGTGAAGAACCTCACCGACGTCGAGACACTCGGTGCCACCAGCGCGATCAACTCGGACAAGACCGGCACCTTGACCATGAACCAGATGACCGTCCGGTCCCTGTACTTCCACGGCCGCTGGTACACCGTGGACGGCGAGGGCTACGACAAGACAGGGAGGATTGCCCAGGCTGCCGGCCTGGAGGTTCCGGACTTCACCCTGCTCGCGTACGGCCTGTGCCTGGACAGCGACGCCACCGTCTCCGACACCGGCGACATCGTCGGCGATCCCACCGAGGCCGCGCTCGTGGTGCTCGCCGCGAAGATCGGGATCGACGCTCCGCTGACCCGGCGGACGTATCCGCGGGTCGCGGAGGTGCCGTTCGACTCCGCTTACAAGTTCATGGCGACGTTCCACCACCTACCGGTCGACGGCACCACCCGATTCGTGGAACTCGTCAAGGGTGGACCCGATGTCGTCCTCGCCCGCTGCACCAGCGCCTACCAGCCGGGCCGTCGGGAGGTACCGATCGAGGAGGTCCGCGACGACCTGGCCGCGGCCAACCGAACTCTCTCGGAGCAGGGGTTGCGCGTGCTGGCGTTCGCGGTCCGCCTGCTCGACGGTCGGGAAGAGGCGGTGCAGGCCGACCCGATGTCGTTCGTCGGTGAGCTCATCTTCGCCGGGATGGTCGGCATCATCGATCCGCTTCGCCCGGAGGCCGTCGACTCGGTCCGCACCGCGCGAGCGGCCGGCATCGAGGTCCGCATGATCACCGGCGACCACGCGATCACAGCGTCGGCGATCGGTGCCGAACTCGGTCTCGGGCCGGGCGCGATCGGCGGGGCCGAACTGCACGCCATGTCGGACGAGGAACTGACGGCAGCGTTGCCGAACCTGCACGTCTTCGGCCGCGTCACTCCGCAGGACAAGCTCCGGCTGGCCGACCTCATGCAGCGGAGCGGCGCGGTAGTGGCCATGACCGGCGATGCCGTCAACGACGCCGCGGCCCTGAAGAAGGCCGACATCGGGGTGGCCATGGGCTCGGGCAGCGAGGTCACCAAGCAGGCCGGCAAGATGGTGCTCACGGACGACAACTTCGGGACGTTGATCACCGCGATCAGGTTGGGCCGCAGCATCTACGACAAGATCGTGTCCTACATCCGCTACCAGATGTCCAAGCTGTTCTCACTCGTCCTGCTGTTCCTCGTCGCGAGCATCTTCGACATCAACGACGGCGTCGCGCTCACGCCGCTGATGGTGCTGTTCCAGCACTTCTTCATCACCCTCTTTCCGGTTGCGGTCATCATGCTCGACCCGCCACCGCCGAACCTGATGACCAAGACGCCCCGCGACCCCGGGGTGCCGATCGCGAACCGCACGGCGCTACTGCAGTGGCTGGCATATGGCATCCTGCAGTTCGCCGTCACCCTCGCTGCGATGCTCCTCGCTCCCGGCGAGATGAGCCCCACCGCGGCCAATGTCCCGATGACGACCGCATTCGTGGTCTTGTCGTTCGGTTCCATCCTGAGCGGACTCGCCCTGCGCCGAGACCCGGAGTCGGGGATGACCGCTCCTGTCCTCAGGGCTCTCGGAATCCTGTCCATCCCCGTCGTCGTCACGGTGTTCGCCGTCGAGGCCGGCTTCCTCCAGGACCTGCTGATGACCACCTCACTGACCGGCGGCCAGTGGCTCGCCTGCGTGGGTTGGTCGCTCCTCGTTCCGGTCGTCATCGAAGGCGAGAAGGTACTGCGGCGACGCCGGCGTTCGGCGCCGCCGCCCCCCATCCCCGTCGCGGCCGCAGTGGCACCGCAGCGTGTCCATCACCGCTGACAGCGAATCAGGATCGCGCACCTACGATCCGGCCGCACGTACGACTCGGGGAGCGGATGACCCAGAGTCCGAGCATGTCGGGCCCGCAGGCGCCGGGACACGCCCGCCCGCAGGATGCTTCACCGCGGTAGGGCTCGAGGTCGGCCGGTCAGGAAGCCAGGATCCGGGCCTTCTCGGCTGCGAACTCGGCCTCGGTGAGCACGCCCTGCGCCTTCAGCTCGGCGAGGTCCTTCAATGCGGCGATCCGGTCCGTCCCTCCCTGGGCGGCCGGGGCGGCCGGCGGCGGTGCGGGTTCAGGCGGATACTGCTCGTAGCGTTCGTATTGCGCTTGCTCCTGCCCCGCCCAGCGCTGACCCTGTCGCCGGGATACACGGTTGGAGACGGCGGTAGCGGTTCCCGCCACCACGGCCGTGCGGGCGACGCCCCGCAGCAGTCCGGGCATGACGCACTCCTCTGCATACTCGAAGGATCGACGTAGCCCAATCCCTCTGGCTGTTCTCAGCTTTCGGACTCGATCCGATCCAGGGACGACAGGATGCTCTGCACGGGAATCCGGCCCGACGCAACGAGCTGGGCGCCGTTGCGGCGCAGAGCGCGAGCGAAGGGTGCTGCCCACGTGTTCTCGTACACGAGCACCGCCGCCGAACAACCCGGCTCGAGCGCGGCACCGGCTTCGGCGAAGTCGGTGTCGTCGAGCAGACCGGAGGCGGCTTCCGCGAACAGTGTGACATCGACCTCGCCCTCGAGTCCGACGTCGGCGATGTCGATCCCGGCGACGGAGCCGTCCGGATCCTTCTGGACGAACGCCAGGTCCAGCACTCGGACGATGCCGCGCTCGACGAGATCGCGCAGCAGGGGCAGCGCCGACCCGTCGGGCGGACGGTCGGCGGGGAACTCGATGACGAGATAGTCGACCGGACCCATCTCGTCGATGTCGGAATCGGTCACCGGGTGCCTCGTTTCAGCGACGGGATCGGTCTTCGGCAGCAGTTCGGGCGGTTTCACGGCGCCACACCCGCATGGTGGCGACGCCGACCGGGGAACGGAGAACCGGTCCACTGCATGTTCGACGATAGCTCGCACATGTCTGCGCGCATCCGGTTTTCGGGCAGGCTGTCTTCGGGCAGGCAACCGGATTGCTCCCGCCTCGTCGCCGAAAAGAGGAGCGCGAGGGGTGCGTGACCGCGCCGATACCGAGAATGGGACGAAAGTCCCTGCTGGACCTGTGCAACCCGGCGCACACTCGACCCGTCAGATCCGTTCGGAGAGGGAGACGACCGTGTCACACAACGTGCATGTCGAACCGGAACCCATGTCCACGAAACAGGCCGTCGCGGCGGGGACGTCGATCGGAGCCGCGGTCATCATGGCCACGATCGGAGTCCTGCAGTTCTTCCAGGGGATTGCGGCGGTCGCCGAGGACGAAGTGATCGTCCAGGGCCAGGAGTACACCTTCAAGTTCGATCTCACGACCTGGGGATGGATCCACATCGTCATGGGTGTCGTGATCGTCGTCGTCGGCATCGCGCTGATCACCGGCGCGACGTGGGCACGGGTGGCGGCCATCATCATCGCCGCGCTGTCCATTCTGGCGAATTTCCTGTGGTTGCCGTACTACCCGTGGTGGTCGATCCTGATCATCGCCTTGGACGTCGTGGTCATCTGGGCGATCTCGACGTGGAACCCCCGGGCCGACTACTACTGACCGCGCCCGGCGCCGGGTCGTATGACGGCGATCCGTCCCGTCGCACGATCCGCGCCGTCGCGTGCGGGTAGCGTCGAGCACAGTCGTTCCTCGCACCGCACCGGGAGCCTTTCCGACGAGCACCCCCGTTGCCACGGGCGTCGCCGGAGCCGAGCACGCCGCGTCGTCACCCGACGCGCCGTCAACCGGCGAGGGCGGCGGCCATCTCCGCCTTCGGTGCGGGTCGACCGGTGAACTGCTCGACCTGGCCGAATGCCTGATGCAGCAGCATCTGCAGGCCGCCCACCACGACGGATCCGTGCGCCGTTGCGGCCTCGGCGAGCGGGGTGGGCCACGGGTCGTAGATCGCGTCGAGGACGAACGGTGCGCGGCCGAGCTGCTGCGCGTAGGGCGCCGCCGCGGCCGCCGGCACGGTGCTCACGAGCGCACCCGCGCTCGCGCACACGTCCGCGAGTTCCGGGGCGTCGAACGGCAACCAACGCGGCTTCATACCTACCGCCTCGGCGCAGTCGAACGTCTCGGCGGCCCGGACCTCGTTGCGGGCGACGACGGTCACCGAGGTGACCCCGAGCTCGGCGAGCCCCACCAGGGCCGGCCGCGCGGTCCCCCCGGCCCCGACCACCACCGCCGAAGCGCCGGCCAGGTCCCCGACGCCGGCGGCGCGCAGCGCGCCGGTGACGCCGTCGACGTCGGTACAGTCGGCCCGCCAGCCGTCCGCGGTCCGCACCAGGGTGTTCGCCGAGCCGATCAGCACGGCCCGGTCGGTGCGCTCGGTCGCGAACTCGAGGGCCGCGAATTTGCCGGGCATCGTCACCGACACCCCGACCCACTCGGGCCCGAGTCCGGACACGAGGGCCGGCAGCTGCTCGCCCGTGCATTCGATGCGTTCGTAGGTCCAGTCCGTCAGACCCAGCGCCCGGTAGGCAGCCAGGTGCAGCAACGGGGACTTCGAATGCGCGATGGGGCTGCCGAGGACCGCGGCCCTGCGGGCTCCGGTCACGATGTCATCTGCCACTGTCGTCATCTGCCACTGTCGAGGATTCCGCTGTCCAGCGCCTGCTGCGTATTCGTCAGGTGTTCGTCGTAGTTGTCGGCGAACAGGGTCGTGCCCTGAGCGTCGATGGTCACGAAGTACGTCCAGTTCCCCGTCTCCGGGTTCTCCACGGCCTGCAGCGCCTCGATGCTCGGCGACGAGATCGGGGTGGCGGGCAGTCCCGGGCTCGCGTACGTGTTCCAGGGGGTGACCTGCGCCCGATCGGCATCGGTCGTCGCCAGCTCGGTTTCGTCGAGGGCGTAGTTGACCGTCGAGTCGAACTGCAACGGCTGCCCGATCTTCAGGCGATTGAGGATCACCCGGGCGACCTTCGCGAAGTCGTCCGGCAGCGCCTCGCGTTCCACGAGGGACGCAGAGACGAGCATCTCGTACGGCGTCAGCCCCACCTTGGCCGCGGCCTGGGTGATGCCCGTCTCGTCGTAGCGCTCGGCGCTGGTGGAGACGAGGTACCGGAGTATGTCCGCGGCCCCGGCAGTGGGATCGAAGTCCCAGCGGCCGGCCGCAATGAGTCCCTCGAGCTGTCGAGTGCGATCGGGCACGTTCGCGACGGCGGCCCGCGCCCATTCCGGCACACCGAGCGCGGCGAGGTCGGTGCTCGCACCCGCGGCGTCGAGTTCCTCGTAGGTCAGACACGTGCGTTGCCCGTCGCGTTCGAGGCAACTGGCCTCCGCGATGAGGGTGTAGATCCCCTTGCGCACCGCGCCGGTGTTGACGTCGCGGATGTCGTGCAACTGCCGGCCCTCGGAAATCACCAGCGCCCCCACCCGGTTCGCGGGGTCGACGAGGGCGGCGACGGCCTCGCGGGCGGGAAGCCGGCTGGCGATCGAGTAGAAGCCCGGCTGCAGCGAGTTCATCCCGGGGTTCTGGACGGCGGCGTTGTAGAAGGCGTCGGAGCTGGCGACGATGTCCGCTTCCTTGAAGGCGGCGCCGATCTGCTCGGCGGTGTCACCCGGGTGCACCTGCACGACGACGGCGGGACCGCCCGCACCGGTGTAGTCGGGTGGCAGGTCGGGGCCGGTGAACTTCTGGTAGGCGAAGAATCCGCCGCCGAGGAGCAGAACCAGCACGGCCGCGACGGCGAGCACGCCGACGATCCGGCCGCGTGTGCGGCGGGCCCGGGCCGAGCGGGCGTGGGCCCGGCGGGCCGGGGACATCCCGACAGGTTCGGGGGCGGCGCGATCGACGGAGTCGGTCCAGTCCTGTCCCGCTGCCGACGCCTCGGGGTAGCCGCGCGGATCGTCGTCGACTGCGGCGTACCCGAACTGGTCGTAGCCCGACTCGTCGTAGGTGGGCGGCTGCTCGTCGTCGTCGTGTCGGTAGGTGCCCGGTGCAGGGTCGTATCCGTCGCGGTCGCGGGGATCGTAGTCGCTGGGCCCGTAGCCCTGGGGCTCGTAGGTCTGAGCCTCGAAGACCTCGGTTTCGGCACCCGGGTGGTCGGCGGGGTGTCCGCCGTAGGGGCGGAGCTCGGGCTGCGACGGGGTGCCGGGGTCGTACTCGTCGAGCCGGTAGACGTGCTCAGTGGTGGGGGCGTCGTCGAAGGGGTGCCCGCCGGCCGGAGGGGTCGGAGGCTCGTAGCGGTGGCCGCCCCCGGCGGCGGACGGCGGCGAAGCGTCGGTCCCGTGCCGCGGCCGGTACCACTCGTCCTGCTGGGCGGACCCGAACCCGGGACGGTCTCCGAAGGCGTGGTCCGCCCCGGTGGACTCGTCGTCCGGCCTCCCGTGCCGGCTCATCGTCCGTCCTCCGGCTTGCCGTCCTCGGCCACGTTCACCACTGCACTCCGCTCGTCCAACCAACCCTGCAAGATGGCGACGGCGGCGGCCTGGTCGATCACCGGCCGCGCACCGCGCGCACTGACTCCGCTCTCGCGGAGGGCCCGCGCCGCAGTGACCGTCGTGAATCGTTCGTCGGCCATCCGCACGGGAATCCCGGTCATCCGCCGACGCAACCGTCCCGCGAAGTCACGGGCCAGTTTCGCGGCCTTGCCGGGCTCCCCGCGCAGGGTCTGCGGCAGACCGACGATAACCTCCACGGCCTCGTACTCCGTGACGATGTCCACAATGCGCCGGATATCCGGCGCGTCGGGCCCGCGTTCCTTCGAGCGCGGCACGGTCTCGACCGGGGTGGCCAGGATCCCGTCGGGATCGGACGAGGCCACACCGATCCGGACACTTCCGACGTCGATGCCGATGCGGCGGCCGCGGCCGGGGTCGTCGACACCCGGACGGTCGGGACCGGCGAAGTCGGCCACGATCAGCCGGCCAGCTCGCTGAGCCGGGCGCGGAACGCGGTCAACGCCGCGGGGATACCGGCGGGGTCGGATCCGGATCCCTGTGCCATGTCGGGCTTGCCACCGCCGCGGCCACCGATGACCGGCCCGAAGCTCGAGACCAGGTCGCCGGCCTTGATGCCCTTGGCCTGGGCGGCCTTGGTGGTGGCGACGACGAACGGCACCTTGCCGTCGGCCGAACCGAGGAGCAGCACCACGGCGGGCTCGCTGCCGAGCCGGCCGCGGACGTCGGAGGCGAGGCTGCGCAGGTCGTTGCCGGCCACGCCCTCGGGGGCCGCCTCGGCGACGACGAGCAGATCGCCGGTGCGTTCCGCCTTCTCGGCGAACGTGCCGGCCGAAGCGAGCACCGCGGCGGCGCGGGTGCGTTCGAGTTCCTTCTCGGCCGCCTTCAACCGCTCGACCAGGGATTCGACGCGCGCGGGCACCTCCTCGGAGGGCACCTTCAGGGTCGAGGACAGGCCGGCGAGCAGGGCCCGTTCCTTGGCCAGGTGCCGGTACGAGTCCAGGCCGACGTATGCCTCGACGCGGCGCACGCCCGAGCCGACGGACTGCTCGCCGAGCAGGGTGACGGTGCCGACGTGGGAGGAGTGCTCGACGTGCGTGCCGCCGCACAGCTCCATCGAGAACGGGCCGCCGATCTCCACGACGCGGACCTCGTCGCCGTAGTTCTCGCCGAAGAGCGCCATCGCACCCATCTTCTTGGCCTTGTCCAGGTCCGTGACGAAGGTGTTGACCGGGTAGTTCGCCGCGACGGCCTCGTTGGTGACGGCCTCGATGTCGGCCTTCTGCTGCTCGCTGAGCGCTCCGGGCCAGGAGAAGTCGAACCGCAGGTAGCCCGGCTTGTTCAGCGAGCCGGCCTGCACGGCGTTGGGGCCGAGAACTTCGCGCAGCGCGGCGTGGACCAGGTGGGTACCCGAGTGGCCCTGCGTGGCGCCCTTGCGCCAGGACGGGTCGACCTGCACGAGGACAGCGTCGCCCTCGGTGACCTGCCCCTCGAGCACGGTCACCTTGTGCACCCACAGCTGCTTGGCGATCTTCTGGACGTCGTCGACCTTGATGCGCAGACCGCCGGCGGTGATGGTGCCGACGTCGGCGATCTGACCGCCGGCCTCGGCGTAGAGGGGGCTGCGGTCGAGGATCAGCTCGACGTTCTGGCCGGCCTGCGCCGCGTGCAACCGTTCCCCGCCGGTGATGACGGCCAGCACCGTCGCCTCGGTCACCAGTTCGGTGAAGCCGGTGAACTCGGTGGGGCCGCGGTCGAGCAGTTCCTTGTAGACGGTCAGGTCGGCGTGGGCGTGCTTGCGGGCACGGGCGTCGTCCTTGGCGCGCTGACGCTGCTCGGCCATGAGGGAACGGAAGCCGTCCTCGTCGACGGTCAGACCGGCCTCGGAGGCCATCTCCAGCGTCAGGTCGATGGGGAACCCGTAGGTGTCGTGCAGGGTGAAGGCCTCGGTGCCGCCGAGAACGGACCTGCCCTGGGCTTTCGCGGACTCGACCGCGCCCTCGAACAGCTTGCTGCCGGTGCCCAGGGTCTTGAGGAATGCGGTCTCCTCACCGACGGCGACGGTCTCGATACGCGAGTAGTCCGTCGCCAGCTCCGGATAGGACGGGCTCATGGTGTCGCGCACGACGGCCATGAACTCGGCCATCGTCGGCGTGTCGGCGCCGAGCAGACGCGCGGAGCGCACGATCCGGCGCAGCAGGCGGCGCAGGACGTAGCCGCGACCGTCGTTGCCGGGGTTGACGCCGTCGACGATGAGCATCGCGGCGGTGCGGGCATGGTCGGCGATGACCCGGAAGCGCACGTCCGAGGCGTGGTCGGCGCCGTAGACGCTGCCGGTGAGCTCGGCGGCCTTGTCGATGACCGGGCGCAGCAGGTCGGTCTCGTAGACGTTCTCGACGCCCTGGAGCAGGAACGCGACTCGCTCGACACCCATGCCGGTGTCGATGTTCTTCTTCGGCAGCGGCCCGAGGATCGGATAGCCCTCCTTGGCTCCGCCCTCGCCGCGCTCGTTCTGCATGAACACGAGGTTCCAGATCTCGATGTAGCGGTCCTCGTCGGCCTCGGGGCCACCCGGGGCACCGTATTCGGGGCCGCGGTCGTAGAAGATCTCCGAGCAGGGGCCGCAGGGACCGGGGATGCCCATCGACCAGTAGTTGTCCTTCATGCCGCGGCGCTGGATGCGCTCGGCGGGGACGCCGATCTTGTCGTGCCAGATCGAGTACGCCTCGTCGTCGTCCAGATACACCGTCGCCCAGAGCTTCTCGGGATCGATGCCGTAGCCGCCGTCGTCGACGGAGCCGGTCAGCAACGACCACGCGTGCCCGATCGCCTCTTCCTTGAAGTAGTCGCCGAACGAGAAGTTGCCGGCCATCTGGAAGAACGTGTTGTGCCGGGTGGTGATGCCCACCTCCTCGATGTCGAGGGTGCGCACACACTTCTGCACCGAGGTCGCGGTGCTGAACGGGGGGGTCTGCTGGCCGAGGAAGTAGGGCACGAACGGGACCATGCCGGCGTTGACGAACAGGAGGTTCGGATCGACCAGGATCAGCGACGCGCTGGGCACCTCGGTGTGGCCCGCCTTCACGAAGTGGTCGAGAAAGCGCCTGCGGATCTCGTGGGTCTGCACGTCGATGGTCCTCTTTGTCTGACGGTGTGGACTACCGTGCCCGTCCGGGCACGGCGAATCGGCCATCGTTCAGCCTATCGCGCCGACGGCAGCGACCGCCGTGAGCATCCGCCGGGCGTGAGCGAAGTATCGTTCGGCTCTGTCGACCGGCGGCCCGACCTATCTGTTCGGCCGCACGCCCTCGGAACAGGAGCCCGTGTGCCCCCCGCCCCCACACCCGACGACGAGCACTCCGATCCTGCCCCCATCCGGCGCTGGCTGCGCCGGTTGATGCCGAACCGGTGCGACAACTGCCGGGCCCGGATCCGGCCGCCGAGCGGCGCCGACTGCCCGCCGTGCCGGCAGCTACGCCACGTCGCCGACAACGCGCGGGTGATCCTCACCAAGGGGGGCCGTCCGCCACTCGAACAGCGGGTATACGGCGAGACCAGGGCATACCGGGAATACCGCGACAAGGGGCAGCAGGCGCTCGCCGAGTTGCACGCGCGCCGCGTCGCGGTTGCTCGGCGGTCGCTTCGCGGCAGGGCCGGGCGATTCGTCGACGACATCCGTCCCGCCCCGCGACGCCGAACCGGCTGACACCCGGCGATACGCGCTCAGTCGAACTGCAGCGGCAGCTCCGCGAATCCGCCGTTCGGATAGCGGGCGGGCACGGCGGCGCGCCCGTCGGCCGGCGTGATCCGCGCGGTGCCGCCGAGCAGCTCCTCGAACAGCACCCGCAGCTCGAGCCGGGCCAGCGGGGCACCCGGGCAGTAGTGCACGCCCCGGCCGTAGACCAGGTTGTCGGCGGGGTCGCGGTCGAGGCGGAACTCGTCGGGGTCACCGAAGACGGCCTCGTCCCGGTTCACCGACGCCCACAGCACCTGCACCCGCGCATCGACAGGCAGCAGGCAACCGGCGACCCGGTGCTCGGCGGTCACCCGGCGGCGGCTGGCGACGAACGGCGGGTCGATCCGCAGGATCTCGTCGCTTGCGGCAACGAGCAGCGACGGGTCCGTCCGCAGCCGATCCTGCACCTCGGGGTGGTTCGCCAGGAAGCCGGCGACCACGCCGACGCTCGCGGCGATCGTCGACAGCTCGCCGACGGTCCAGTTGCGCACGATCGAGACGATCTCCTCGTCGCGCAGCGGCCGGCCGTCCGCGGTCTCGTGCAGCAGTTCGCCCGTGGGATCGGTGACGGGCTCGCCGCGACGGGCGTCGAGCTGGGCGCGGATGTGGCCGTCGAACTCGACGGCGACCGCCGACAGCGCCGCCCGGTCCCCGGCGCGGGTGGCGCGGCGGTTCTTCTCCGCCCACGCCCGCAGCGGCGCCCGCAGCGCATCGGGCCAGCCCATGAACGCGCACGTGATGTTGTCGGCGAACGGCTCGGCCAGCGCGGACATCACCTCGACCGCGCGTCCGCGGGGCAGGGCGGCGACCAGTTCGGCGGCGACGGCGCGGCAGGCCGGTTCGAACGCGGCGAGCCGCTCGACGGTGAAATAGCGGTCGACGACGGCGCGGTACGCGCGGTGTCGTTCCCCGTCGAGTCCGTTGGGGATCTGCAGGTGCCGCGACACGGCATTGGAGAACGTCGCGGGGTCGTCCAGGATCCGCACGGCCTCGGCGTGCCCGAAAACGGTCCAGCTGCGGTCACCGTCGTACGCGATCGGCCCGCGGGCCCGCATCGCGTCGTACCCGACGACCTGATCCGCCTGCACCGCCTCGGAGCGCGGATCCCACTCCGCGTGCGCCGTGTCGATGGTGGCCTCCTCGCGTCGGTGCCGGACCACGCTAACGCGTGCCGCGCACGATCCGTCGCAGTTTCGGCACCCGCTGTGCCAGCTCCCGCTCGGCTCCGTGGCCGGTCGGGGTGTAGTAGTCGACGCCGACGAGTTCGTCCGGCGCGTACTGCTGCGCCAGCACGCCGTCGGGGTGGTCGTGCGGGTAGCGGTAGCCGACGGCGTTGCCGAGCTTCTGGGCGCCGGCGTAGTGGCCGTCGCGCAGATGCGCCGGCACCGACCCGGACCGGCCGGCCTCGACGTCGGCGATCGCGGCGCCGAGCGCGGCGGTGACCGCACCCGACTTGGGTGCGGTGGCGATGTGAATGGTGGCCTGCGCCAGGGCGAGCTGGGCCTCGGGCATGCCGACGAGCTGCACGACCTGCGCAGCCGCCGTCGCCGCCTGCAGCGCGGTCGGATCGGCCATGCCGACCTCCTCGCTGGCCTGGATCATCAGCCGGCGCGCGATGAACCGCGGGTCCTCCCCCGCGACGATCATCCGCGCGAGGTAGTGCAGCGCGGCGTCGACATCGGAGCCGCGCAGCGACTTGATGAACGCGCTCGCGACGTCGTAGTGCTGGTCGCCGTCGCGGTCGTAGCGCACCGCGGCCTTGTCGATGCTCGCCTCGACGGTCGGCAGGTCGATCGTCGCGCCCGTCCCGCCGCGGTCGAGGGCGGTCTCGGCGGCCGCCTCGAGGGCGGTGAGCGCACGCCGTGCGTCGCCGCCGGCGAGGCGCACCAGGTGCTCGAGCGCCTCGTCGGTGATCTGCACGCTTCCGTCGAGGCCGCGTTCGTCGGTCCGGGCCCGCTCGAGCAGGGCCCGGATGTCGTCGGGACCCAGCGGCTGCAGCTGCAGCACCAGGGAACGGGACAGCAGCGGGGCGACGACGGAGAACGACGGATTCTCGGTGGTGGCGGCCACGAGCAGCACGATCCGGTTCTCCACCGCGGCGAGCAGCGCGTCCTGCTGGGTCTTGGAGAACCGGTGCACCTCGTCGATGAAGAGCACGGTCTGCTCGCCGGCGCTGAGACGGCGGCGGGCCAGTTCGATCACGGCGCGCACGTCCTTGACGCCGGCGGACAGCGCGGACAGCGCCTCGAAGCGTCGACCGGTGGCGCCGGAGATGAGGGAGGCCAGGGTGGTCTTTCCCGTGCCGGGCGGGCCGTAGAGCACGACAGACGCGGCGCCGGAGCCCTCGACGAGGCGGCGCAGCGGCGCGCCGGGGGCGAGCAGGTGCTGCTGGCCGACGACTTCGCTCAGGTCGGCCGGGCGCATACGGGCGGCGAGCGGTGCGTTCGGTCCGCCGCCGCGGGGCGGACGCGCCGCCGGTTGCGCGGGGTCGGGTTCGGGTCCGGTCGGGCGGGGAGCCTCGAACAAGGTGTCCGGCCCGGTGGGTTCCTCCGCTCCGAAGAAGGTGCTCACCCCACGAAGCTACCGTCCCGTCCCGACGGCGGTCCGGGCCGACGGGGCGTGAACCGATCGTGAACGATCGGGGCGTTCGGCCGTGGTACTTGCTCATCGCGGGGCACGCTGGTCTGATCATCCGGTGTCCCCGACCCAATCTCGCGTCGTGTCGCGACGGACCGCGCTGCGCGCGGGCGGCGCCGTCCTCGGTGCCGCGGCTCTGGCGGCCGTCTCCGCCTCCCCCGCCTCGGCGCAGAACGCCGTGTTCGCGCACGCCGTCGCCTCCGGCGACCCGCTGCCCGACCGGGTGATCCTGTGGACCCGCGTCACGCCCGCCCCGGACGCCGTGCCGGGTTCCGGCCTCGGCGCGGCGACGGCGGTCCGCTGGGAAGTCGCCACCGACGGCGATTTCCGCGACGTGGTGGCCTCGGGGTCCGTGACCACGTCCCCGGCGTCCGACCACACCGTCAAGGTCGACGCGACGGGCCTCGAACCGGACACCGCCTACTTCTACCGTTTCACCGCCGGCGACGTGTCCTCCCCCGTCGGCCGTACCCGCACCGCGCCGGGGCCGGACACCGATACGGACCGTCTGCGGTTCGCGGTGGTGTCGTGCTCGAACTGGGAGGCCGGGTTCTTCGGCGTCTACCGGCACCTGGCGGCGCGCCCGGACCTCGATGCCGTCGTGCACCTCGGCGATTACCTGTACGAGTACGGCACGGGCGAGTACGCCGCCGGCGGCCGCCGGGTGGTGCGCCCGCACGACCCCCGGCACGAGATCGTCACCCTGGCCGACTACCGGATCCGGCACGGCCAGTACAAGAGCGACCCCGACTCGCAGCAGTTGCACGCGCTGGTGCCGTGGATCGTGGTGTGGGACGACCACGAGAGCGCCAACGACGCCTGGTCCGGCGGCGCGGAGAACCACGATCCTGCCGTCGAGGGGCTCTGGACGGACCGGCGGGCCGCGGCCCTGCAGGCGTACCTCGAGTGGCAGCCCGTCCGGCCGGGCGGCACCGCCGACGCGCCCCGGTTGTACCGGCGGTTGCAGTTCGGGAACCTGGCCGAGTTGTCGATGCTGGATCTGCGCAGCTACCGATCCGAGCAGGTGAACGGGCGCCGTATCGACGACCCGGAACGCACCATCACCGGCGCCGAGCAGATGGCGTGGCTGACTGCGGGCGTCAGCAGTTCGGGCACGCGATGGCAGCTCGTCGGGAATCCGGTGATGATCGCGCCCGTGCTGCTGCCGCCGCTGGACCAGCGGACCACGGCGGCGCTGACCGCCGTCGCGGGGATCCCTGCTGCGGGCGCGCCGTTCAACGTCGACCAGTGGGACGGCTACCCCGCGGACCGGCGACGGCTGCTCGACGCGATTCGTGCGTCCGGCCGGGACGTGGTGTTCCTCACCGGCGACATCCACTCGTCGTGGGCCGCCGACATCCCTGTCGACGCCGCGAACTATCCGGGCGCAGGCACCGTGGCCACGGAGCTCGTGGTGCCCTCGGTGACCTCGGCGAACATCGACGAGTTGCTCGGCGTCTCGCGGCGCACCGTCTCGCCGTCGATCGAGGCGGCGATACAGGCGACGAATCGCCACATCGGGTACGTGGAGCTGGATTCGCACGGTTTCGGAATCCTGGACGTGACGGCCGACGCGGTGCAGATGGACTGGTTCTACGTCCTCGATCCGACCGACCCGGAGACCGGGGTCCGGTACGGCACGAGCCGACGGGTCGCGGCCGGCACGCCGCGGCTCGGACCGGCCGGCCCGCTCGATCCGGGTGCGCACCGCCGGGCGGACCGGCCGTGACGCGGTCCGCCGGGGCGATCGACCGGCGCACGATGCTCGCGGGCACGGCCGTGCTGGCCGGGGTGGCCCTGACCGGTACTGCTCCCGCACGGGCGGCGGCGCCGGCGCTGCTCCCGGACGCGGACGTGCACGTCCTCGTCGTGGACGGGATGCGCCCGGACGAACTCGTGCCGGGTCTCACGCCGCATCTCGTGGCGCTCGCCGACGCCGGCACCCGGTACAGCGCGGCCCGGGCGATTCCGGTCGCCGAGACGCTCCCCAACCATGCGGCGATGATGACCGGTGTGCTGCCGCACCGGAACGGGGTGCCCGCGAATTCGGTCTTCGACCCGATGCTCGGACGTACCCGGGACCTGGATCGGCCGGCCGACCTGCGCGCGGCCACGGTGCTCGACCGCCTGCCCCGCGAACTGGGGTTGACGACGGCGAGCGTGCTGTCCAAGCGGTACCTGCACGGATTGTTCGGTGGTCGCGCGTCGGTGGCGTGGGATCCGGTGCCGCTGCTCCCGGTCACCGAGCACGCCCCGGACCGGTTCACGATCGACGCGCTGATCTCCGTGGTGGACGAGCGGTCACCGCGGTTGACGTTCACCAACCTCGGCGACGTGGACCGCGTCGGGCACCTGGACGTGCTCGGCGCGTCGCTGCGGCTCGCCCGGACGGCGGCACTGCGCTCGACGGACGAGCAGGTGGCGCGGTTCGTCGAGTTCCTGCGCGCGACGGGGCGGTGGGAACGCTCGGTGCTGATGGTGCTGGCCGACCACGGGATGGACTGGTCGGCGCCGGACCAGTTGATCGGCCTCGTCGACGTGCTCGGCGCCGACCCGTTGCTCGCCGGCTCGGTGCGCACCGCACAGAACGGTGGCGCGAACCTGCTGTACTGGGTCGGCGATCCGGCGGCCCGGCTGGAGGCGGTGGCGCGGATGCGGGAGGTGGCTGCCGTCGTCCCGGGCGTGGCCGGGTTGTACGCGGGAGCGGATCTGGGTCTCGGTGCGGCCGCAGGCGATCTGGTGGCGTTGTGCGACGCGGGGTGGCGGTTCTCCGATCCGAGCCCGCTGTCGAATCCGATTCCGGGCAATCACGGGCACGCCGCGACCGTCGACATCCCGTTCTTCGTCGCCGGCGGGCACGCGAGCCTCCGCCGGGGCTCGACGGTCTCCGACCCCCTGCGCACCCTGGACGTCGCCCCCACGGTCGCGGCACTGTTCGGGTTGGCCGAACCGCCGGGCGGCTGGGACGGCCGCGCGGCGGCGCACGCCTTCGCCGGGTGAATTCGACGTCGACTCCCCTTCCACCGTCCGCCGCCGCGCGTGACAATGGAAGGGCAGTAACCGTTTTCAACGGAGGAGGCAGTGATGACCACTGCACGCGACATCATGCACGGTGACGCGGTCTGCATCGGTGAACACGACACCCTCGAGACCGCGGCCCGGCGGATGCGGGAACTGGACATCGGCGCGTTGCCGATCTGCGGCGACGACAATCGGCTCCACGGCATCATCACCGACCGCGACATCGTGCTCGAGTGCGTGGCTGCGGGCGGCGACCCGCGTTCGATGACGGCCGGTGCGCTCGCCCACGGCAAGCCCTACGTGGTCGACGCGGACGCGGACGTCGGCCGGGTCCTGACGGTGATGGAGGAACACCGGATCCGCAGGCTGCCGGTGGTCGAGGAGCATCGACTGGTCGGGATGATCAGCGAGGCCGACCTGGCCACACATCTGCCGGAGTCGGAGGTGGGCCGGTTCGTCGAGGCGATCTGCGCGCGCACCGCGCCGTGACGCACCACGCCGGGCCGTGACGCTCCGCGCGCGGCCCGGTCAGTCGCCGACGCGCCGCTCGAGGCGGTCGAGGACGTCCCGGGCATGCCCGGCGACGTCGTCGTGTCCGGTGTCGCCGGCGAAGTCGGCGAGCAGCGACCAGCGGCTGCGCAGCGCGTCCGGCCACGGCACGGACAGATGGTGGTCCCGCACCGCAGCGACACGGGCAGGGTCCTCGGGAACGAACAGGTAGGTGCTCAACCACACCCACGCGAGTTGTGCGTCGAGCAACCGCTCGGCGAGCACCTCGTCGAAGCCGAGCGAGGGCCACATGCCCACCACCTCGGCACGCCACGCGTCGGCCATCGCGCGGGCCCGCTCGAGGGTGAGCGGTGCCTTGCACAGGCAGGCCGGGAAGGAGGTGAGGGCATAGGCGATGTCGAGGGTGGCGTCGCGGAAGCCGCCCCATTCGTAGTCGAGGAACTGCACGCCCTCGTCTCCGACGACGATGTTGTCCGGGCACAGGTCCGAAGGACTGAACGCCCGGAACCGGCCGGCGGTGAACAGCTTCGCGGACCGCTCGGCGCGGTCGATCACGCTCTGCGGCACCTCGAGCCCGAACTCGACGGCGAAGCGGTCGGGCACCCCACGCAGCGCGGCGGTGGCCTGCTCGACGACCGCATCGGCGAAATGCGCCACCTCGGCGCGGCGCAGCAGCGCGGCGAAGTCCTCTTCGCGCCCGACGGTCGCGGCATGCATCCGGCCGAGGGCCTGGGCGAACGCCATGAGGGTGTTGGTGACCGTGTCGGTGTCGTCGCTGCGCAGCAGCGTGGCGATCGGAGTGGCGTCGCCGAGATCGCTGAGCACGAGCAGGCGGGATTCGAAGTCGTACGCCAGCAGTTCGGCGCCGGGCCGGTCGTCCTTGGCCAGGGCGGTGGCGAACTGGTAGGACACCGCCTCCCGGAGGAACGCGACCTCGTCGTCGGTGGCGGCACCGCGGAATCCCACCCGCCGGTTCGTGCGCGGCGGCACCTGCTTGAGCACCAGGGTGCGCGGCAGGGAGAACGGGTTCGCCGCGACCCGCACGCGCAGGACCACCGAGCGGCCGCTGCCGCCGAGATCCACCGGATCGGCCAAGGTCACGGGTGCGCCGGTACGCCGGGTCAGCAGCTTTTCCGCCGCCTCCACCACTTCCGACATGGGCTCCGCCAAAGTTGCAGTCATCGCCTGACAATCTACCCGGTTCGGGCGACGATCAGTTCGTGCACGAACCGCATCTTGACCGAAACGTGCGTGGGCAGCACGAACGGATGCCGGTCGCGTGACCCGGTGCACCGGGTTCGGTGACGGCCGGCGCCCCGGTGGCGCCACCTGGGGATCCCCGGTCGGCGCCACCGGGGACTGCTGTCCCGTCCTCTTACTTCCCGGCCGGCTTCGGCTCCGGCTTGAAGTCGATGCCCGAGTCCTTGCGCTGTTCGGCAGTGATGGGCGCCGGGGCGTCGGTCAGCGGATCGACGCCACCGCCGGACTTCGGGAACGCGATGACTTCGCGGATCGAGTCCGCACCGGCGAGCAGGGCGGTGATGCGGTCCCAGCCGAAGGCGATGCCGCCGTGCGGCGGCGCGCCGTACTTGAACGCCTCGAGCAGGAAGCCGAACTTCTCGTTCGCGTCCTCCTCGGAGATCCCCATCACCTTGAACACGCGCTGCTGGATGTCCATGCGGTGGATACGGATCGAGCCGCCGCCGATCTCGTGGCCGTTGCACACGATGTCGTACGCGTAGGCGAGTGCCGAACCGGGGTCGCTGTCGAACGTGTCGAGGTGCTCGGGCATCGGCGAGGTGAAGGCGTGGTGCACCGCAGTCCACGCGGAGGTGCCGAGCGCCACGTCGCCGGACGCGGTGGCGTCGGCGGCGGGCTCGAACAGCGGGGCGTCGACGACCCACACGAACTTCCAGTCGTCGGGATCGATGAGATCGAGCTTGCGGGCGATCTCGCCGCGCGCGGCACCGAGCAGCGCACGCATGGGCTTGGTGGGGCCGGCGGCGAAGAAGATGCAGTCCCCCGGCTGGGCACCGACATGCGCAGCCAGACCGTCCCGTTCGGTGTCGGTGAGGTTCTTCGCGACCGGTCCGGACAGTTCGCCGTCCTCGCCGACCAGCACGTACGCCAGGCCCTTCGCACCCCGCTGCTTGGCCCACTCCTGCCAGGCGTCGAGCTGGCGCCGCGGCTGGCTCGCACCGCCGGGCATGACGACCGCACCGACGTACTCGGCCTGGAACACCCGGAAGGTGGTGTCCTTGAAGAACTCCTTGCACTCGACCAACTCGAGGCCGAAACGCAGGTCGGGCTTGTCCGAGCCGAAGCGGCGCATCGCCTCGGCGTAGGTCATCCGCGGGATCGGTGTGGTCAGCTCGTGGCCGATCAGACGCCACAGCGCGTGCAGGATCTCCTCGGCGAGGAGGATCACATCGTCCTGGCCCACGAAGGCCATCTCGATGTCGAGCTGGGTGAACTCCGGCTGGCGGTCGGCGCGGAAGTCCTCGTCCCGGTAGCAGCGGGCGATCTGGTAGTAGCGCTCGATGCCGCCGGCCATGAGCAGCTGCTTGAACAGCTGCGGCGACTGCGGCAGCGCGTAGAAGCTGCCGGGCTGCAGCCGTGCCGGCACCACGAAGTCGCGTGCGCCCTCCGGGGTGGAGCGCGTCAGCGTCGGAGTCTCGACCTCCACGAAGCTGTGGTGGGCCAGCACGGCGCGCGCGGCGGCGTTGACCTTGCTGCGCAGCCGGATAGCCTTGCCCGGGCCCTCGCGCCGCAGGTCCAGGTAGCGGTACTTGAGGCGGGCTTCCTCACCGACCTGGTCGTCGAGCTGGAACGGCAGCGGTGCGGCCTCGTTGAGCACCTCGAGCTGCGTCGCGTTCACCTCGACGGCACCGGTGGGGATGTCGAAGTTCTGGTTGCCCTCCGGGCGGACCTCGACGGCTCCGACGACCTTGATGCAGTACTCGGCGCGCAGACGGTGGGCCTGCTCGAGGACGTCGCCCTCGCGGAAGACGACCTGCGACACGCCCGACGCGTCGCGCAGGTCGATGAAGATCACCCCGCCGTGGTCGCGGCGCCGGGCCACCCAGCCGGTGAGGGTGACGGTCTGCTCGGCGTGCTCGGCTCGCAACGAGCCGGCGAGATGGGTGCGCAGCACGGAATTCCTTTCGAAACAACATTGGCGAGGGACGTCGTCGCTGCAATCCTACGAAAGGCACGTATCCGCCGAGGACACCCGTACCCGATCGGCCGTGCCAAGCTGAACCGGTCGGTCACCCTGCGACGAGAAAGCGAAGGCGGCGATGACGTTCAACGAGGGCGCGCGGATGGAGGGCGGCCGGATCCGGCTCGGCGGCGGAGGCAGCCCCGGCGGGCGCATCGCGATCGGTGGTGGGGCCGGCGGCCTGGTGGTGCTGATCCTGGCACTGCTGTTCGGGGGTGATCCCGGCTCCCTGCTCGGCAGCGGCGCCCCGGAGCAGGCCGGACAGTACGGCTCGGGCACCCTCGAGGGCTGCGAGACGGGTGCGGACGCCAACGCGAGCGTCGACTGCCGCGTCCAGTTCACCGTCGGCAGCCTCGACGCGGTGTGGGAACAGCAGCTCGGGCCGCAGACCGGCGTCGAGTACGTCCGGCCCGACGTCGTGCTGTTCTCCGGCGCGGTCGCGACGGGCTGCGGCAACGCCACGAGCGACGTCGGGCCGTTCTACTGCCCGGCCGACCGAACTGCGTACTTCGACACCAGCTTCTTCCAGGATCTGGTCACCCGGTTCGGCGCCAACGCGGGCCCGCTCGCGCAGGAATACGTCGTCGCGCACGAGGTGGGCCACCATCTGCAGAATCAGCTCGGGGACCTCGGCCGCGCGCAGGCCGATCCGCGCGGCGCCGACTCCGGCGCGGTCCGGACCGAGTTGCAGGCCGACTGCTACGCCGGCGCCTGGGCGTACCACGCCGACAAGCAGCCGGATCCGAACACCGGGGAGCCGTTCCTGCAGCCGCTCACCGACCAGGACATCCGCGACGCACTGTCGGCAGCCTCCGCCGTCGGCGACGATCGGATCCAGGCCTCCGCCGGCGGCCGGGTCAACCCCGAGGGCTGGACGCACGGCTCGTCCGAACAGCGGCAGAAGTGGTTCCTCGCCGGGTACACCACCGGGCAGATCGCGGCGTGCGACACCTACACGGCGCGGGATCTGGACAGTCCACCGGCGCTGCGCTGAATCGCCGCCGCGACGATCCCGTTCCCGGAATGCGGAGTCCGTGCCATGCTCGAGAGGTCCGCGCCGGGACGAGGTGAGCTGCCGTGGAATGGTACGACGCCGAGGGGTACTCGCTGGGACGGTTGCTGTGCACGCGTGCGCTCGCCCTGGTCTACCTCGTCGCGTTCCTCGTGGCGCTCAACCAGTTCCGGGCGCTGCTCGGAAGCACCGGCCTGACGCCGATCCCCCGCTTCCTGAGCGCGACGTCGTTCGGCCGTGCCCCGAGCGTGTTCCACCTGCGCTACTCGGACCGTCTGTTCGCGGCGGTCGCCGGTCTCGGCGCGGTCCTGGCCGCCGCCACGGCCCTCGGGGTGACGGACCGGCTGCCGCTGATCGCCTCGATGCTCGTCTGGTTCCTGATGTGGCTGCTGTACCTGTCGATCGTCAACGTCGGTCAGGTCTGGTACTCGTTCGGCTGGGAATCGTTGCTGCTCGAGGCCGGATTCCTGGCGATCTTCCTCGGCAACGCGGACACCGCCCCGCCACTGCTCGTCCTGATCCTGCTCCGCTGGCTGCTGTTCCGGCTCGAGTTCGGGGCGGGCCTGATCAAGATGCGCGGCGACCGGTGCTGGCGGGATCTGACGTGCCTGTACTACCACCACGAGACTCAGCCGATGCCCGGCCCGCTGAGCTGGTACTTCCATCACCTGCCCAAGCCGCTGCACCGGGTCGAGGTGGCCGGGAACCACGTCACCCAGCTGGTGGTGCCGTTCTTCCTGTTCGCGCCGCAACCGATCGCGGGGATCGCGGCGTCGATCATGATCGTCACCCAGCTGTGGCTGGTCATCAGCGGGAACTTCTCGTGGCTGAACTGGCTGACGATCGTGCTGGCGCTGTCGGTGATCCCGGACGACTGGTGGGAGCGTCTGCTGCCGCTCGAGCCGGGCACGGGGTACGGGCCGACACCGACGGTGTTCGTGGCAGCGGTCCTCGCGCTGACCGGGACGGTCGCGGTGCTGAGCTATCTGCCGGTGCGGAACATGCTCTCGCACCGGCAGGCGATGAACGCCTCGTTCAACCGATGGCACTTCGTCAACACCTACGGCGCGTTCGGCAGCATCACCCGGCACCGGCACGAGGTGATCGTCGAGGGCACCTCGGATCGGCAGATCGGTCCCGGCACCGTGTGGCGCGAATACGAGTTCAAGGGCAAACCCGGCGACGTGCAGCGCCGGCCCCGCCAGTACGCGCCGTACCACCTACGGCTGGACTGGTTGATGTGGTTTGCCGCGCTGTCCCCCGACTACGCACGCTCCTGGTTCGGGCGACTGCTCGAGAAGCTGCTGACCAACGACAGGCACGTGACGGCGTTGCTACGCAGTAACCCGTTTCCCGACGAGCCGCCGCGCTGGGTGCGGGCACGCTACTTCGACTACCGGTACACCACGCGGCGTGAGCGCCGGGAGACCGGCGCCTGGTGGGTGCGCGAGTACGTTACCGAGTACATGCGGCCGGTGGCCCTGGCCGAGGGTGACGACGGGTGAGAAGTGCACGCAATCGTCGGGACCTACCGGTGCGGAGGACAGCGGTTCCTTTACCGAATTCATGCTTTTCCGAATCGAAGTATTTACTCGAGGGGCCACGGGAATTCACACGAGCGGGCGGCCTGCGGTTTTCCAACCGCAGGCCGCCCGCTCGTCGAGTCCAGCTTACGCAGCGTCGGAGCTGCCGGCGGCCTCAGCCGAGCCCGAGAAGAAGTCGAGCGCGTCGAAGAGGGTCGACACGGCGTCGAAGAATTCGCTGAGGAAAGCGAGGTCCATTAGGTAACTCCATTTCTGATGCTGTACACGGCGGTGCGGGTCGTGCACCGACTCAATTGTTACCGGAGGCTTTGAACGTCTGCAATTCGAGACACAATCCGGCAGATACGACGTACCGCGAAATTCCAGCAATACGGACGGCGCCAACAAAGTACGTCGCGCCGCAATTCGCGCAGGTCGTCACGGGTCGAGGCGCGCAGACGGCGCCGCACACAATTCGTCGACGGCAGCGGCGAATCCCGCTGCCACGATCTCGAGATCGGGAACGAGCACCGCGTCCGCAACCAGATCGATATTCAGCCGGCCCGCGTAGGACAGCACTCCGACGCCGAGGCCGACATTGCCCTGCACCACGCCGATCTGGAACATCTCGAGGATGCGGGCCCCGGCGAAGTAGAGCGGCACAGGCGGGCCGACCAGATTGCTGACGAACAGATTGACCAGCCGTTGACGCCGCATGACCCACACCGTCCAACGCTGGAGCAGCCGGCCCCCGGGCTGCAGCGGCGGCTCCCGCCGGAGCCGGGCGGTCTCGCGAGCGACGGCCACGAGCCGCGCGGCCACCGGTCCGGGCCCCACCGGCAGCGGCACGAGCAGGATCCCGACCCGGTTTCCCGGGCTCCGGTCGCCGGTGGTGCGCAACGACGCCGCGACCGACACAGTCAGGATCAGATCCGGGTCGTGCATGCCGCGCGCTTCGAGGAGCCGCCGCAGCCCGGCCGCGACGGCGGCGAGTACGACGTCGTTGACCGTCGCCCCGTGCGCATGGGCGACGCGACGGACCTCGGCGAGGTCGCAGCGCACCAGGCTCAGCCGGCGGTGCGGTCCCACAGGACCGTCGAACGGCACCCGCGGGGCCTTGCCGTGCCGCGCCAGTTCGCGCAACTGCCGCATCCGCAGCGCGCCCCGTCGCGCCGCCGCCGCAGGCCGCACCGCCCGGATCCGACGCCGCGCGGCCGCGCTCCGGCGGCGCAGGTTGTCGCGGACGAGCGCGCGCACCGAGGGCACAGGTGCCGGGGCCGGCACCGGAAGGGTGTCCTCGTCGGGCGGGACCGCGGCGGTGTCGAGGAGGGCGCCGAACAGTTCGAGGGCGGCGATGCCGTCGGCGACCACGTGGTGCAGCCGCAGAAGCATCGCGACCGTCCCGTCGTCGCGATCGGTGAGCAGCCACAGCTCCCACAGTGGCCGCGAACGGTCGAGGCGGGGCTCGTCCAGTTCCGCGCACGTGCGCAACCAGGTCGCCTCGTCGCCGGGGGCGGGCAGGGCACGGGTCCGCACGTGGTACGAGATGTCGAAGCGCGAGTCGTCGACCCACACCGGCGGTCCGGCACCCGGCGGCGGCCGGTGCAACCGCTGGCGCAGCCGCGGTGCTCGACGAGTGCGGCGCTCGACGTGTGCGCGGATCGCCGCCAGCCGGAGCCGCCCCACCGCATCACGCAGCGGTGTCCCGTCCACGACGACGAGCGCCGCCACGTGCATCGGCACCCCATGGTCCTCGACGCGCAGGTTGCCCACGTCGAGCGGACTCAACCGCTCGAACCGGGACCACTCCTCCGCCATGGATTCGTCCTGCCGTCGCGTCACGCCCGCCCCGGAGGGCTCAGCGCCCCCCGGGGCGTCTCGGCGGAATCTTCGTCGCCAGTACCGCAGCTTGGGTGCGGCGCTCCACGCCGAGCTTGGCCAGCAGCCGCGACACGTAGTTCTTCACCGTCTTCTCGGCCAGGAACATCCGCTCGGCGATCTGACGGTTGGTCAGCCCCTCGCCGAGCAGCGCGAGCAGGTTCCGCTCCTGCTCGGTCAGGTTCGCGTAGGGGCCGTCGCTGGTGCTGGTGTCGGCGCGCAGCTTCGCCATCAGCGTGGTCGCGGCGCGGCTGTCGAGCAGGGACTTGCCGGCGCCCACGTCCCGCACGGCCTGGATCAGCTCGGTTCCGCGGATGTCCTTGAGCGCGTACCCGCTCGCGCCGGCAAGGATCGCATCGAGCATCGCCTGCTCGTCGGTGAACGAGGTCAGCATCAGGCAGCGCAGTTGCGGCATCTGCGAGAGCAGTTCCCGGCACAGCTCGATGCCGTTGCCGTCCGGGATCCGGACGTCGAGCACGGCCACGTCGGGTTCCGCGGCCGGAACCCGCACGAGCGCCTCGCCGTACGACGACGCCTCCCCCGCGATCGTCAGGTCGGGATCGGTGGTGAGCAGATCCGCGATGCCACGGCGGACGACCTCGTGGTCGTCGACGAGAAAGACCTTGACCATGCGGCAGCCTCCAATCCCCGGACAGCACGGTACCGCACGGTGAGCCGGCTCACATCGGCTCGGACCGGGTTGTCGACGGTCGCAGAATGATCAGCTGCACGCGCCGGGCCACCACGGCAGCGTGGCACGACGCCCGCTGATGTGCTCGACGTCGATGACGAGGAGCGCATCCTCCGTGCCGATGCCCCACGGCACACCGTGGGCGCCGTCGAATCCGCGGAGGCCGTCGGTGCCCCGCACGAGCCGGGCGCGGCCGATCGCGACCACGCTCCATCCTGTCCGGACCGGCGCTTCGAGCTGTTCGGCGTGGAAGGCGAGCAGCCTGCCGTCGAAGCGCTCGAACCACCCGTCGTCCCCGGTGGGAACGATGATCTCGCCGTTCGGCGCGGCAAAGGTCACCGGGTGCACCGCCGGCAGTGCGCCCTCGGTGTAGACTAGACGGCCGGTCGGCACCGAGCGCAGCAGCGCCATGCACCGACCGGGCGCGAGCGGGGCGTCCGGACCCGTGGTCATCCTGGGCCTACTCCTCCCACCGAGACATTCTCCGACTCCACAGTGGCCCGCGGTGACCTCGAGCGGCAGGGCCGAAAGTCGTCACCGTCGGGGCGCAAGTCACCGCGGCGGCGGCATTCCACGGATTACCCTCTGCACAATGGGAGAAACCGGGCCTTCGGAAGCAGCCGGGCGGGGGCGCCCGGGGCCCGTGATCCACCGAAGGGGTGAGCGATGGCTGCCGACGAGGAACCGTTGCTCGCGGGCACGCTCTCACAGCTGCGGCTGAGGGAGCTGCTCGCGGAGGTCCAGGACCGCATCGACCAGGTGGTCGTCGCACGCGATCAGATCGACGGGCTGCTCGAGGCCGTGCTCACGGTCGCGTCCGGCCTCGAGCTGGAGGCGACGCTGGCGCGCATCGTGCACGCGGCCATCGAGCTCGTGGACTGCCGTTACGGCGCCTTGGGCGTGCTCAATCGCCGTGGCGACGGACTGCAGAACTTCGTGTACGAGGGCATCGACGAGGACACTCGCGCGCTGATCGGCGACCTCCCCACCGGTCACGGCCTGCTCGGGCTGCTGATCGAGCAACCGAAGCCGATCCGCCTCGACAACCTCGCCCAGCACGTGGCCTCGTCCGGCTTCCCGGATCACCATCCGCCGATGCGGACCTTTCTGGGTGTCCCGGTCCGGGTGCACGGGGAGGTCTTCGGCAACCTCTACCTCACCGAGAAGGCGAACGGTCAGTCGTTCACCGAGGACGACGAGGTGATCGTGCAGGCCCTCGCGGCCGCCGCGGGCATCGCGGTGGACAATGCGCGCCTGTTCGAGGAGGCCCGGCTGCGGCAGCGCTGGCAGGAGGCCACGAGCGAGATCCGTGCGGAACTGCTGGCCGATACCGACCCGCAGGACGTGCTCGACCTCATCGCCCGGCGCGCACTGGTGCTGGCGGAGGCGGACCACGTCCAGATCGCCCAACCCGAGGATCCGGATGTGCCGCCGGAGGAGGTCTCGACCCTGGTCGTCACCGCGTACGCCGGTTCGGACCCCACGGCGTTCGAGGGCAAGCGGATCCGGGTGGAGGGCACCGCCACCGGATCCGTGTACCGGGGCGGGCAGCCGCTCCAGGTCACGGAGTTCGACGGCGACGGCGATCGGCACGGACCGGCGCTGCTGCTGCCCCTGCGCGCCTCGGCCGACACCGTGTCGGGGGTGCTGTCGGTCGTTCGCACCGCGGATCGGGAACCCTTCGACGACCGGCAGCTCTTCCTCGCCACGTCGTTCACCGATCAGGCGGCGCTCGCGCTGAAGCTGGCCGACGACCAACGGCGGCTCAATTCCCTGACCGTGCTCGCCGACCGGGACCGCATCGCGCGGGACCTGCACGATCATGTCATCCAGCGATTGTTCGCCCACGGTTTGAACCTGCAGAGCACGCACGCCCGCACCCGTTCGCCGGAGATCCAGGGGCGCCTGGCGGACATGATCGACGACGTGCAGAACATCATCACCGACGTGCGCACCGCGATCTTCGACCTGCACGGGGGAGCGGAGGGCGGCCGCCAGCTGCGCCAGGCGCTGCACGACATCGTCGCCGAACAGACCGCCGAGGTCGGCCTGCGCACCGTGGTGCGCATGTCCGGTCCGCTCAACGTGGTCACCGGTTCCCTCGCCGATCATGCGGAGGCGGTGCTGCGGGAGGCGATGAGCAACGTGGTGCACCATTCCGGCGCGGACACCGTCACCGTCACCGTGTCGGTCGACGACTATCTCACCCTCGACGTCACCGACAACGGCGTCGGTCTTCCGGTCACCGTCGCGCGCAGTGGACTGCACAACCTGGCCTCCCGGGCGGAGGAAGCCGCAGGCACCTTCACCGCTACCGCGCTCGGCACCGGTGGCACCCGGGTGCTGTGGTCGGCTCCCCTGCCCGAGGAGTGAGCGCGCGCCACCACGACGCCCGCATCGCCCACCTCCCGCAGCTCACCCGAGTACGGCAGCGGCCTCGCCGCCGAGTGCCCGTTCAGCGACGCGGCCGGTCGTTGAGCCGGGCCGCCTGGCGTGTCAGGTGGTCACGCTCGGCGAGATTCGGGGCCTTCCGGGCTGCCTCGGCGTACAGCCATGCCGCCGTCACTGGGTCGCCGGCGCGCTCGTGGAGGTACGCCGCCACCGCGGCGTGGCGGGGCAGCGAGTCGTCCAGCGCCGCGAGCGCGGCGAGGCCGGCGCGCGGCCCGTCGGCCTCGCCGACGGCCACCGCCCGGTTGAGCCGGACGACCGGGCTGTCGGTCAGCCGGACGAGCTCGTCGTACCACTCGACGATCTGCACCCAGTCGGTCTCCTCGGCGCTCGGGGCATCGGCGTGGAGTGCCGCGATGGCGGCCTGCGCCTGGAATTCGCCCAGCCGGTCGCGGGCGAGCGCCGCCTGCAGGATCTCGACCCCCTCGGCGATCGACTCGGTGTCCCATCGGGCGCGGTCCTGCTCGGCGAGCGGCACCAGGCTGCCGTCGGGTGCCGTCCGGGCGGCACGCCGGGCATGGTGAAGCAGCATGAGAGCGAGCAGCCCCGCCACCTCGGGATGGTCGATCGCGCCGGCGAGCTGCCGGGTGAGCCGGATGGCCTCGGCGGCTAGGTCGACATCGCCGGAGTAGCCCTCGTTGAAGACGAGGTAGAGCACGCGCAGCACGGTGGCCACGTCGCCGGGCCGGTCGAACCGCACCCCGGCGACGGTGCGCTTGGCCCGGCTGATGCGCTGCGCCATGGTCGCCTCGGGCACCAGGTACGCGCGGGCGATCTGGCGGGTGGTCAGCCCGCCGACGGCGCGCAACGTGAGGGCGACCGCGGACGACGGCGTCAACGACGGGTGGGCACACAGGAAGTAGAGCTGAAGGGTGTCGTCCACCGCGGGGACGGGTGCCGGCTCGGCGCCTCGGTCACTCGGCCGGCCCCGCTCCGCGTAGACGAGCTGCTCGCGACGTCGGCGGGCACCGTCCGTGCGGACGGCATCGAGGAACCGGCGCCAGGCCACCGCGATCAGCCAGCCCTTCGGGTCCCGCGGTGGGTCGGCCGGCCAGACGCGGATCGCCTCGACCAGCGCGTCCTGCACGGCGTCCTCGGCCGCCGCGAAGTCTGCTCCGCGACGGACGAGGATCCCGAGCACGCTGGGCACGAGGGTGCGGAGCTCGAGTTCGTTCACCGGACGGTCACTCCGTGACGGTGGGCGGCGCCGTCAGGAAGGGGCGCAGCTCGAGCCACTCGTGGATCGGCTTTCCCCCCGCGCCGGGGGCGGCCGACAACTCTCCGGCCAGCTCGACGGCGCGTTCGTAGCTGTCGACGTCGATCACCATCCAGCCGGCAATGAGATCCTTGGTCTCGGCGAACGGGCCGTCGGTGACGGGCGGCCGGCCCTCGCCGTCGTACCGCACGAACACTCCCTCCGGGGCGAGCGCCTGACCGTCGACGAATTCGCCGGTCCCCTCGAGCCGGGCCGCGAAGTCGTGCATGTACTGCATGTGCGCCGAGATCTCCTCGGGCGTCCACTGGTCCATGGGCACGTCGTTGACCGCCGCCGGAGCGCCGCGGTAGTGCTTGAGCAGCAGGTACTTGGCCATCGTGTTCTCCTCGGTGCTGGTGCAACCCATTGTGGTCGCATTCGATTCGGGGACGGAGCCGGTCGTGCGTTCTCGACATCGCCGTCCGAATCCTGTCCGGTCCGGAAATCCGGGTTCACCGACCGGAGTCGGAAAAGTCGAGTTTCTCCGATATGCGCCGGCTCGACGCGGTGTGGGGATTACCATCGAATTCGGCAAGGGAACCCGATGAACACGAATTCGACCGCACTGAGGTTTTCTCAGTAACGGCCTGCATGCTCGAACTGGGTGAGTA